>CASDSK010000050.1 GCA_949283525.1 uncultured Eubacteriales bacterium | reverse complement strand
ATTTGAATGATTAACTGAATTTTTTTATAAGTATCTAATTTATTACTTGTATCTTTTTGCTTGTCCTGTTCTTCTTCAATTTGTTCAAGTACTTTTTGTGCTTGTCCAAAACCATTTTTTAAAGATTTCACATACTCTCGAAGTTGTTTTTGAGTCATAGTAGCAGATAATATATCTTTCTCGTATGCAATGCGTAATTGCTCCAAAGAGCAGGGCAACAATTCAAAAATTTTAGATAAAGTCATATCATTAAATAATGGAATTGCCCAAGAAAACGATTTTTGTTCATTTAGTGCGACATCGCACTCAATAATAAATCGTTCATAAGTTAGGTATAATCTTTTAATAGTTGTTTCACTAAGTCCTAAATACTCAGCACAAAAAGTTATATAGTTAATTGTTTTGTTGTCCATATCAACAACATTAATACATTTTATAGAATCATATACAGTAGTTCCAAAGGTTCTAGAGAACTCTATAAAACTTTGTAGAAACTCAAGGTCTAACCTAGAGCGCTTAAGTATTGACTGCTTAAGGTTATCATAAGCGGTTTGATTATCTTTGTTTAAAAACTCAAAGTCTTTGCAATATAAATCATTCATAATTAACACCTTTACGACTTTATTACACTTGGTAAAACTATTGTTGTTATGTTTAGCATATTAGCATTGTAAACTAAAATTTTATTTAATTCTCTATAAACTTTATAATGATAACCGCCATTCCAAGATTTTTCGCTATATGCACCGCATTCAAATTCTAGTTTTTCTCCAACCTGCATATTAATTATTCCGTTTATTACATCCGCTTTCCGAAAAACATTAAACTTGCTAGAAGTCCACTTAATTACATTGTTTAATTGCCGTTTAACAGATTTCATTATTTCTTTGTTTTCTTTCATTTTTTTCTCCCTTTTTATCGCAATAAGCAATAATTAAATGTAATTGTGATAAAAAATATCTCAATTCGAATTAATAATATCACATATTGCAAACTTTGTCAATGAAAAATAACGCATTTTGCAATATTTTTTAAAAAAAATTATAAAATTATTGAAATAATATAAAAAATACATATAATTTAAATATGATAAGTACGAAAATAAGACAAGAAAGAAGGAATTTAAAACTTACTCAAGCCGAATTAAGCGAAATGTTAAATATTTCTCAATCAACTTTGGCAGGGTATGAAACTGGAGCAAGAGAACCTGACATTAATACCATAATTAAATTTGCTAAAATTTTTCATTGCAGCATAGATTATTTGGTAGGATTAGAAAATAGGTCAACGCCAATGATAGATAGTTGGCAACAAGATTTATTAGATATAACAAAAGAATTTACAGAGATTGAAAAAATTAAACTCAAGGGATATATTCAAGGACTAATAGATAATCGACAAGAAATTGGAGTCAAAAATTTTAATAATAATTCATTTCATAATAGCAATAATAACAACATTAATTTTTAATTACAGGAGAAAATATGCAAGACGATGCTACAAATGAAATAAAAGAAAATAAAGATGATAAAAAAATTCAAGAAATATTTTCGATAATAATGATAACTCTAGTAGTAATAGCAATATGTATACTAGCAATATTGGCAGATAAAGATACATTTACAAGAAAAGTCAATAATAATGACATAATAATAGAACAAAATGTTTTAGCTACTGTAGGCAACTTAAAAGATACATACACAATTACTGCCAAAAAAAATATTATAAATCTAACAATAATTTTTGAATATTATGATAGCAATGTAAAACTTGTATCTACTAAAACAAAAGAAATTGGCAATATTGCAAAAGGTTCAAAATTTAATATTACAATAGAGCATACAAAACAAGAAGTTTTAACTATAGAAAATTATACATATAGCCTAGAAGGACAAGTCAAAATTATATAAAAAATTACTAATAACATTGTTATTAGTAAAGATTTTTAACCCTGTTAACCGATAGGTCGTAGGTTCAAATCCTACTCGAGGAGCCAAATACCCCGTTACTTGAATGTAACGGGATTTTGTTTTATTGGCGACTCGAGATAGGAACGCACTGCGTGAATAATGCAACTCGAGGAGCCAAATACCCCGTTACTTGAATGTAGCGGGATTTTGTTTTTATGGTATAAACAACTAATTAGTTTATATTTTTTAATATTTTTTAATTGCTACTTTATTGCATAATTACAGATTTCATATTGTTACTTATTATAATGAATAATTTTGAGGCTATTGTATAAAGCCTTTTTTTTATTTTACTTATCTTTATAATTTTTAATACACAGTTGTAAATCTTTCATAAAATAGTATGCTTCGCGTAGAGCATAAAAGTAGGAATATGTAATATTAATAAAA
>CASDSK010000049.1 GCA_949283525.1 uncultured Eubacteriales bacterium | reverse complement strand
GATTAATGTTGTATTAGCGAAGCTAACTAGCGCACAAGTGCTATAAGGTTAAGGAGGTTATACGAATGGCTGTAAAGAATATAGAAATGAATTATAGAAATGAAAGTGGGTATGATGTATTATACCCTGAGAGCATATTAGAAAATATTGTAGACTGGTAGGATAGTATATATAGTAAGAGCGAAGTGGATAGTTAGATTACTACTTTGTAGGGTTCGGGGATGAAGTTTACAAGTGGAAAATATAAAGGAACACGCGAGATGACTGATACCACTGTTTCATCAGTAACAACATCTTTAAATTAGATATATATTGCTATGGTGTATTCGGTTAGTTTACCTCCTTTTTAGGAAAGTGGTTATATGTCAAATGACACTTATTATTTTGCTATATATACTTCTACGGGAACGAACAAGGGTTTGGGATTGTCTATTGATGGGAATAAAATGTTAGTCAGCAATATAAGCAGTACTGTAAATTATTATCTTAATTATAAACAATCTAATTATTCTTATTTCTGCTGGGGTATATAATAAAATACAAATTTTAAAAGAATTAAAATGACGAAAATTCTTTAAATCAAACGTTTTTGTTGTTTAAAACTTTTATAAAACAGTGACAAGTCACTGTTAATTTGTGTTTTGATATGTGTTATTTTACTTGATTTTGTTATACTAGGCTGTTTTTTGAATTACAGAAAATTTGTAATTTCTGTAACTGCAAAGTTACAGTTCTCCGCAAGGGAGTTTACAGATTGGAGGATTCCAAAAATGGCAAAGAACATAGAAATGAATATTAAGACGGAAGGTGGATATGAGATATTGTATCCTAATATAATGGCAGAGAATGTTACAGTATAGGAAGAAGATAGCACTTTAGATTTAGTCATATCTAATTTATTACTAGTTTCTGAGAATTTATCTAAAGGTAAGGCTAATATCGTCAGCGAATCATTTTATTTTACTAGTGGTTCAGTAAGAACCATTACCATTCCTATAAGTAATGGTCGATTATTGTTTGTATACGGTCCACAATATAGTTAGAAGTTACAATTCGTTGCTATTTATGACTGCACTCAGCCTTTTTTGATAGTGGGTAGTGAAAATGTTAGTACATGGAGTTAGAGTTGTACTTGGAGTAGTACGAACATAACTTTTTCTTATAAACCTAATACGAATGCTACTCATAGGTATGTTGCTATAGGAATTAATTAATCCCAATAAAATCAATATTTTCTGTACCAACTTTAATTTTTCATTTCTATAAAACCCAATAAATTCTTTACAGTCAAACGAAAACGATATTCAATCAAAGTCTTTCCTTTCGTCATTTTTGAAAAGATTTGATTTTTAATTTTATTACTTTACAAGGAAATGACGATAGTTTTAAAAATATGAAATATTGATTTCAAGAAATCGCAGATTTCTTGTACAAGAACTCAAAGAGTTCTTGATTTCATTTTTTCGAATAGGTTTAATCGTCATTTTCCTAAAAAGGAGCTAAAAATGGCGAAAAGCATTGAAATTAATTACAAAAGTGAAAATGGTTATGAGGTGTTATATCCAAGCACGACACCTGAGCAAGCTGGAAGCTTGTCGATAGGTGGAGGGGAAATGCAAGGAGACATTATACTCAATGGAGTAACGAGCAATGATATGGGAGCTATAAATAAAGGTTATGTGGATCAGAAAACTGGAAGTGGATTATGGGATTCTGAGTGGCAGAGTATTGGCATTATCAATGGCTTTGATAATATGGTAACAATACAACCTAATATTGGAAGACCTATAAAAGAAATTGCTATTAAGATTTCTATATAGGGGACTAATGTAACGTTTAGTAGTAGTAGAGGTTGGTCAATTGGAACATCTTGGAATGGTAATTTTATATGTTATATAGCTATTAATGCGACTGGCATGAGATGTGACAATGATATAGAATGGGTTTTATATCCAGTAACCATAACTTATCCTTAGAATAATATGAATGGTGGAGGATGTACAATACTAACAAAATTTAGCACATTAGAGTTAATTTAGGGTGGAACTATAGAAGCAATGCAATTTACTTATGAAGAATCCACCCGACAATATCAAGCCATGTCTTTAGGCGTGTTTAATGGTTCTATAACCAACGGCACAATAACCTTTGAACTTTTTGCTCGTTAACCATACTTCTATAAAATGTGAATTTTCTAACTCACACTTCTCAACATTCTTTTGATTTTAATAGAAATTCTATTACCTTACGAAGCCAAAAACTTGTTTATTCAATTTTGATTTTGCTTTATTTTAAAGCATTTGATGATATCTAAAAGCATTGAAATTCACATTTCAATATATTTTGGAGGTCAAGAATGGCTAAGAATATAGAAATCAATTACAAGAACGAAGGAGGGTACGAGGTACTGTACCCGAATGTATAGACGGCAAGTGTATTAGACATAGGGAATTTCTATTATAACAAGACAGAAGTTGATGAAAAGATATAGGACAATAAAGATTATGTTGATGGATTAAGCTTTAAGAAGACGTTGGTATGCAACCAGGCACATTTTGATATTAGAAGTGGCTCTAGGTTAGCATTAGCTTCTAATGTTAGCTATATTGACGTGGTTGGAATGGAAGTAATTTTAGATAATTTTACGTTAACTGGGTCAGTAGATCTATATTTATATTTGGAAGATACTAATAATTATGATAGTTGTGATATTCTTTATGCAATTCATGATCCATCTTCTGCTATGCCTTATTAGGCTCAGATTATAATTTGGTTTAGTCAATACGGTTATGGCGATGATGGTTATGAAACTTATTATCGGTATGGTACTTCTAATGGTAGTAGCTTTACTTTCTTAAAATACACAGGCAACACGATTTAGTTAAGGACAAATGCAAATAAAGCCACTGGAGACATAACGCTTTATCTATTAACATACTAACG
>CASDSK010000048.1 GCA_949283525.1 uncultured Eubacteriales bacterium | reverse complement strand
TATTGCTCCCGAGATATTTTTACCCAAGGCAAAAGGCAATGCTGATTTTGTATTATGAAATTCTGGGCTATCCAAAACATCACGCAAACCTATTGTAGCAATCTTTTTGTTTGGTATTTCAATACCTACTAAATTTTTACCGGGAATTGGTGCTTCAATTCTTACTCCACCCACTGAACGCATCATCATTGCAATATCGTCAGCGTGTTGTTTGATTTTGTTTACTGAAATACCCGCAGGCATTTTAATTTCATAACGAGTAACAGCAGGCCCTTGCACAATACTTTCAACAACAGCAGAAATCTTAAAACTTTCCAAAGTTTCTTCCAAAATACGCGCATTTTCTTTAAAGTCTGCTTCGTTTTCCTCCATTTTACTAGACTGTGTAGTCAGTAAATTCAATGGAGGTCTTACATAAGGGCTAGGTCTTTTGTAGACAGTAGTAGGACTTGTAGTTGGTTTTGTTTGAGGCATTTCTAATTGTTCGTGTTTTGGTTGATGTTGTTTAGGTTTTAAATCTTGTCCAAATTCCGATTTGAAATTATTTACAGGTTTTACTTCGTCAATTATTTTATTAATATTATCAATAATTTCTTTATCTTCTTCACTGTTTATTTTTGTATTAATTGGTTCAAGTGGTTCTAATTTTAAATCGGCTGTAAAACTATTTTGTATGGTTTCTTTCTGTTGTGGCCTTTCCGTATAAACTTCATTGTTATTTTTATTGATATTATTATTAAGATTGTAGTTATTATTAGTATTTTGACGTTTAGCAATTTCATCTTCATATTTCTTGTTGAAATTATTAAATGAATTTTCTTTTGCTTGATTAATGAACTGTTCTAGTGTAAAAGCCTCTTCCAATTTATTAGTTTCATCAGTCTTATTTGCAAGGTTTGAATAATCGCCACCAAAAATCTTTTCTGCAAACTTATCATTTTGACTTTCTAATTCACCATTACTTGTAACTAATTCTTTTTCTTCCATACTGTTTAATGTTATATTAACATTATTATCACTAGTTGTTTCTTCTTTTTGCTTAAATAAATTAAAGATAGATTTTCTTGTAACAGGTGCATTATCTTCCTTTTGTGTAGTTTCTTTATTATTTGGAACAGGATAAGAAATTGCACGAGCATTAATTTTTTTATAATCTTTGAGTTGTAAATAATAGTCTACCATAAAAGCCACACACACTAATGCCAAAATTCCAAAAATTATATAAGCCCCAACATAATTAACAATAGCACCTAAACCATAAGCAAATATTCCAGCGAGCACTCCGCCCGGAGTCGTTTTAGAATTATAAGTATCAGCTAAGTATTGCCCCATTCCAGCGACAGAAATATCTGTAAGTGCTGTTTGCAATACACAAATTAATATAAAATATAAACCTATTAAAGACAAAACATAATTTTTAGCAATTACATACTTCTTTTTGGTTAAACATAATCCCCCTATTAGTGCGGTAACTATTAAAACAGGATATGCAGATAAACCAAATGTACCTAATACAAAAGAACGAATAAAGGGCAAGAAATTTACAATCAAGCAAAATAGCAAAAAAACAGACAAAACAAGAATAGTAATGCCTATTTTTGCTCTTGCTGTCAACCTAGTTTTTTGCTCATCTACATTTCTGCTTGTGTATCTTTGCAAAGCGACCCCCTATTTTTTTAACTCTTTTATATATATTAACATTTTTAACTAAAAAACACAAACAAAACAATATAAGTTTTTAAATCCGCCCCCAAAGTATATGTTTTTACTTTCTAATTAATTATTGACAAAAGTTTTAATTAAATAATCTTTGTTTTCTTTTGCTACAATTCCCATAGTTGTATATTTATAATCATAATACTTATTAAATACTTCATTCATTTCTTTTAGTGTTACTGCATCTACTTCATTAATCTGAGTTTCTATATCTGTTAATTTATCGTCATATATTAAATTATTTAAATTCCTTACAGCTTTACCATAAATTGTTTGTACAGAAAAGTATAAATTTGTTTTTATTATGTTTTTACAAGTACTTAACTCTTCGTCAGTAAAACCTTTTTCTCTAACTTCATCAATGGTTTCTTTAATTAACTTTATAACTTTTTCTCCATTCTTTTCATTTGATATAAACACTATACCATTAGTCCCGCAATCACCATATACCATAGAACATTCATTTATTAGATATACTAAACCGTTTTCTTCCCTTAATTTAATAAACAATCTTGAAGTCATAGTTGTAGCAAGTGCTGTTTGTGCTAGACGATAGACTGTTAAATCTTTGGAAGACTTATTAATCCCGCGAAAATTAATTACTGCATAAAGTTGATCAGTTTCTTTACTAGTAAAACTTATTCTATCTTTTATACTTATTTCTATTATTGGCAAGTTATAGGTTATTGGCGTTTTTTCTTCTTTACTGCAATTTGGTAATATATATTTTTCTATTAATCTTTCTACTTCTTCTTGTTTTATATCACCACAGACACTAATAATTAATCTATCTGATGTATAAAACTTATCCCTAAACTTTATTAAGTCTTCTGTGGTTATTTTGGAAACGCTTTCAACAGTACCACCTAACACATAAGCATAATTAGTCCCTTGTAGCCCTACTAATTCAGCATTAGACATTACTTTATCTTGAAAATCATTTTCATACATTTCTAATTCGCTACAAACGACGTTCCTTTCTTTTTCTAACTCTTCAATAGGATATGTTGAATTAAACAAACAATCACTGTATATATCAAAAATTATTTCAGCATATTCACTCATACCAGTAGCGATAAATTTAGTTTTATCTTTTGAAGTTGAAGCGTTTGACGAAATACCACGCTTGTCTAATTCTAAGTTTATCTCTTTGCTCTTGCGTTTGTTTGTTCCTTTAAAAAACATATGCTCCGCTAAATGAGCAATACCTCTATTGCTATCATCTTCGTCCTTACCGCCTACAAGACAACAAAATTGTACCGCAATACCTTTTATAGAATTATCATATTCATATACTAGCCTTAATCCATTGTCATATACTTTTACATTTGCCATTTTTATCTCCTCGTCAGTTAATGGAATTATTATACCACTATTTTAAATTTAAGGCAATTAAATAGAGATTGTTGATGATACAGGAACTACATTTAAGTTGTGTTGTTTACAATATTCTAAAATTCTAGGTAATGCTTGTGCTGTTTCTGCTGTTGGATGTATTAAAATTAATTCACCATTTGAAAGATTTTGCGTTGCTCTTGTATAAATTAAATCCGCGTCGTGGTCTCTCCAATCTATTGTATCTCTGCTCCACATTATAACTTGATAATCTAACGCTTGTGCTGCCTGTATTGTATCATTATTAAATGCGCCTGATGGTGGTGCGAATAAATTCATTTCTATCCCCAAATATTGCCTAACTAATTTATGTGTATTAATAATTTCTTGCTGGTTCTCTGTAAATGACATTGTTGACTGGTCTTTATGAAAGAAACCGTGGTTTGCAATTTCGTGTCCTTGCTCATAGATGTTTATTAACTCTTCTGGATATTTAGCAACCCACATACCACCTACGAAAAAAGTGGTTTTTACATTATACTCTTGCAAGGTTTTTAACATAAGTGGTAAATACTCATTACCCCAATAAACATTAATCATTAAAGTAACATTATTTTGTGAAGTATTTCCCCTATAATAAACATCATCAGTTTTAGAAACAAAAACACTAGCAATTTGATTATTAAATGCTAATACACATAATCCAGACAACATTAATACAATTACTAAATTTACACCCAAGTGTTTAAAAAGTTTTCCTTTATTAACCATACTATCCTCTTTATCAATTTATGATTTATAAAATAATTATATGAAAGCATTATGAATAAAAAGCAAATAACATTGACATTTTAACTAATATATGGTAATATATTTACGATTTTTACATAGGAGAAAAATTATGTTGTTTGCAATTGCAGGTAGTACAGGCGCTGGTAAAACTACCGTTATTAAAAAAGTTATAGAAAGAATGGGGCGCGAAAATATTTCTAACTTTGCAACTTGTACAACTAGAACTCCAAGACCGGGCGAATTTGATGGCAAAGACTATCATTTTATGACAAAACGCGATTTTAATACTTTTGTCCAAATAAAAGATATTATTGAAGCAAAAAAGAACTATGGCAATATTTATGGCACAAACATAAAAGTAATGCTTGATGTATTAGATATATCAAAAGCATTAATAAAAGATTTTGATGTTGACGGCTATAAAAATGTTATTAATAGAATTTATCACAGTTTAGAAGAACGCAATCTCCCGCTTTTCCCTGTTGTAACTATTTTGATTGACGCTGACGATAAAACCTTATTGCAACGAATTACAGATAGAAATGATGGTACAAATATTGAACTTCGCTCTATTGAAATAAAGAAAGAACGATTAATAAAAGATAAAAACAATTATGATTATAGAGTTGACAATAGTTCTAATAATGTAGATGAATGTGTAGATAAGGTTTGCGAAATTATTAATAAAGAATACAAAAGGTATTATGGCGAAATTTTATGTACTGTTGAGCCATTATCTAGTACCAATGATAATAAAACACACAGCATTGCAACACAACAGAAAACTCAAAAAGACACTCATTTAGAAGAAATGATTTTATAACAATACAAAAAAGACTTATTAAACAAAATAATAAGTCTTTTAATTTTTTAATTATCTAATTTTTCTTTTAAAATTTTATTTCTTAATTGACCGCACGCGCCTTCTATATCTTCACCTATGGTTCGCCTAATTGTGACTGAAACTCCTAAACTCTTTAAAATATTAGCAAATTGTTCAGCCTTTTTTCTTGTAACAGT
>CASDSK010000047.1 GCA_949283525.1 uncultured Eubacteriales bacterium | reverse complement strand
TAAAACAAAGGAAATTGCACATATTACAAGCGTTATAAGTACTAAAGAAAGAAGTGCAAATAATGGTGGTAATATGAATAAGCAAGGGAATAAGGTAACTACAAAACCAAATACTCTAATAAAATCTACACTACAAATAGTCGTGTGGCTTTTGGCATTTATATTGAGTGCAATTATAGTGTACTATAGTAATGTAGGAACTAACGAAATAGGCAAAGTCAATAATGTCATAGCAGAAGGCACACATACATTTGCAGACGAAGGTACCAGAGTTGGCGACGGCAGTGAAAGCGAACCATACCAAATATCGACGCCAGCCGACTTAATAGCGATGGCAACAAATATAAACGGAGATTCGTATGCTGATTACAATACCAAATATTATATATTGACACCAACAAGTGGTGACACTTTGACAATATCAGCAGGTGATTTACCATCCACAGGTGACACTTGGACACCAATTGGGGATAATTCAACATCTTCTAAACGATTTAGAGGAACCTTTGACGGACAAGGAAACAAAATAAAATTTGATTGTGACGTCACAATATCTACTAAATATGCCGGTTTGTTTGGATATAATGGAGGAACAATCAAAAATTTAGGCATACACTGGAACTCACTTACAGGTACTAACACAGGTAGTGGGACATATGTTGGCGGCATTGCTGGGTATAATTATGATGGAACAATCAGTAACAGTTATAACACAGGTAGCGTGGAAGGTACAGGTAGTTCTTCATATGCCGGAGGCATTGCTGGGCATAATTCTGGAACAATCATTAACAGTTATAACACGGGTAGCGTGACAGGCAGTGGGACATCTGTTGGCGGCATTGCTGGGGATAATAATGTAACAATCAGTAACTGTTATAACACAGGTAGCGTGACAGGTACAGGTAGTTCTTCAATGGTTGGAGGCATTGCTGGGGAGAATTTTGGACCAATCAGTAACTGTTTTGTAGCATACAGCGGAACTGCAACAACAATACAAGGATACACAGTAGGTGGTGTAGTAGGTTCTAATGATGGCACTGTAACTAATTGTTATTATGATAGTGGGATACAATTCAAAAATGCAAGTGGAGAAAGTGTATCATCTGAAGAAGTTACAGAAGTTACAGGAGTGACTGCAGAAAGTGGATTAAGTGCAACACTACAACCAACAAATAATACTATACCAAATCATCCAGTATTAGAATCTTGGAACTTTAGGTGGATATGGACATATCCAAGCACAGCAGGTTTTGCAACTTTAATTAAGAGTATGGCAGAATACACATTTAGTGAGGAAGGTACTGTAAGTGATCCATACAAAATTGACGATGAACAAGATTTAGACGGGTTATCAAGAAATATATATTGGGGATACACAAAATATAATTCTGCTAACTATATAATGACTGCTTCTATAAATGCAACATCATTATCAAATGGTTGGATACCAATAGGAGATTATACGACATTTACTAGCGTTTTTAGTGGCGTTTTTGATGGTGGCGGATATGAAATTACTTTTGGTGATGTAGTAGTTGCTACCTCCTGTGCCGGTTTGTTTGGGTGTGTATATAATGGGACAATACAAAACTTAGGCGTACACTGGGACTCACTTACAGGCAGTGGGGAAGGTGTTGGCGGCATTGTTGGAGTGAATTTTGGAACAATCAGTAACTGTTATAACACAGGTAGCGTGACAGGTAGTGGGGCATATGTTGGAGGCATTGTTGGAGTGAATGGTGGAACAATCAGTAACTGTTATAACACAGGTAGCGTGACAGGTAGTGGGACATCTGTTGGAGGCATTGCTGGGGAGAATTTTGGACCAATCAGTAACTGTTTTGTAGCATACAGCGGAACTGCAATAACAATACAAGGGGGCACAGTAGGTGGTGTAGTAGGGACTGATAGAGGAGCAGTAAATTATTGTTATTATGATAGTGGTATAACACTAAATGGTACTACAGGAAATGAAATAGGTAAAACAACAGGGCTAAATGCTATAGTAACAGACGCTTATCAATTTCTCGGAGGAGATAAGTGGACTACTGCTGGAGTAGAAAACCCTTGGGATACAACTGAAGAATACAAGTGGGACTTTGAGACAGTTTGGACATTTCAAGGGAGTGAAACAGGGTTCCCAGTATTAAAAGGATTTGCAAAAAACATAACAGTTGAGTTTACAATCAATAATACAACAGATAACAATATATTGGTAGTATTTAAGTATGGCGATAAAGTATGTGCGTTTAACGTAATTGGAAGTAGAACATTTAGTTTTGTTGCAGATGTTAATTGTCAAATTAGTATTATTGGCAAAAATAGTTCGCATACACTGTTAGTTAATTCGGCTACACAAACGACAGATAATAATGTTTATACATTTACTTTACAAGTAGGTAATAATAATATAGTTTTAGAAATAAATAAATAAGCGTATTAGAAATTTTAAATTGTAAATATCAAACGAGTTATAAAACTTTAATTAGTTTTAAACTCGTTTTTTATGTGAATTTTAATATTGCTAAAAATATGGATATTAATAAGACTTGATAAGTTTTTTTGATTATGGTATAATATTACAAAGGATGTTATATGGAGAATAAGACAGTTGTTGTAGGTATGTCAGGTGGAGTAGACTCCAGCGTATCTGCGTTACTTTTGAAAGAGCAAGGCTACAAAGTAGTTGGGCTTTTTATGAAAAATTGGGATGAAAGAGATGATAGGGGCAATTGCTCTGCTGAAAACGATTATGATGATGTTAGGCGAGTTTGTAATAAGATAGGTATTCCATATTACACTGTCAATTTCACAAAAGAGTATATGGATAATGTTTTTGATAGTTTTTTGGAAGATTACAAAAAGGGAAGAACTCCTAATCCTGATGTTTTATGTAATAGGGAGATTAAGTTTAAACCATTCTTGAATTTTGCTAAGTCTATTGGTGCTGATTACATCGCGACGGGGCATTATGCACGCATTAAACATTGTGACAATAACCATTATTTATTAAGGGCAGTTGATGAGAATAAGGACCAAACTTATTTCCTTAATCAATTATCCCAAACACAATTGCAAGATGTACTTTTTCCTATAGGACATTTATTAAAATCACAGGTACGCCAGATTGCCAAGGACAATGGATTAATTACTGCTGACAAAAAAGATAGTACGGGTATTTGTTTTATAGGCGAGCGAAAATTTAGAGATTTTCTCAAAAGTTTTATTCCTGCACAAAAAGGCCAATTAAGAACTTTGGACAACAAAATAGTAGGGCAACACGAAGGGAGTATGTATTATACCATTGGTCAAAGAAAGGGGTTAAATATTGGTGGTGTAAGTGGCGAAGAAGGTCGATGGTTTGTTATCAAAAAAGATATTGTTAATAATATTGTTTATGTTAGTCATAATGAAGACTTATTACTATCAAATGGACTAATTGCTACAAATTTTAATTTTATACCTTGTACTCCTAAAAATTTGAAATTTAGGTGTCAGGCACGCTATCGTCATAGGCAACCGTTATTTGATGTGTCAGTTGAAATAATTGATAAGGATAAGGTGAAAGTTATTTTTGATAATCCACAAAGAGCTGTAAATGAAGGACAATTTGTTGTTTTATACCAAAATGAATTTTGTCTTGGTGGTGGATATATTGAAAGTGTAATTAATTAGTTGAGTTTAAAATAAAAAATGCAAAATTTTGCATATAATATTAATTTTTATGCAACATAACTACAAAAAAATCTATGTATAGTAAAAAATATTAAATTAAAGAAAGTTATAAATTCATGTTAAAATGCAATTACACTTATAAAAAATATAAAAGATATAATTTATTTATAAATGTCATAAAATAATTATGTATTTATTTGCTTTTTTTGTTATTTTCATATATAATACATTGTGAAAAATTAAATTAATTTTTGTTATAAAATTTAAAGGGAGTGTTTTGATGAAATTATCATTTGTAATACCAATATTTAGTCAGGAGTGCGATATTCTTAGTTTTGTAAATTCTGTACAAGAAAAAATTGAGAATTATACAAAAGACTATAATATAGTAATATCTACTAATCAAGATTTTGAGTATGTTCAAACTTTACATAATACACTGCCCAAAAATATATCAATCTCTGCAGTTAAATTAACTGATGATTATCAACAAGTAGTGATGGCAGGAGTTGACAAAGCCGACGGTGATGCCACTATTATTATGACTCCAGAATATGATGTAGAATTAATTGACACAATGATTAAAGATTGGCTAGACGGTAAAAAAGTTGTTTGTGTAAGAAGAAAACACAGTAAGATTGGTAGATTTTTTACTAAAATGCGTTTAACAATTTACAATTTGTTTTTGTTACTTTTTGGAGAAATTTTCAGCGTTGGGATACTTAAGGACGCACAACTATTAGACAAAGAAATTGTTAAAAAAATGCAAAAAGAACAAGATATGGCACATAGAGTTAGAACTATGTTTGCACCACTTGACTATAATACATCTGTTCACGATATTAGTCATCCTATGGAGCGATTAGAATCCAAAGGTACTACTCAAGTAGACTTTTGGTTAGGTGCTGTAGGCGCTTCGGCTATGTTGATTGCGTTTGTCATTAGCATAATATTGGGGGTTGCATTTAATGCGCCTATTTGGTTATGGTCTTTAATAATTATAGTTTGGTTAGTGTTTGAATTTTTGTTTATAGCGTTGCTAGTCAATGCTATTGCTAGAGTCAAAATAGGAATATTACATAATGTTGATAAAGACGGAAAAATTTATAATCTCGTTCAAGAATATCATCCGAAAATAAAAAAGGAGGATACGAAAGAGATTATCGAGAGTGATGATAACGTTGTTGTCAAAAAGACAAGAAAATCAAAAAAAGCAGAAGAAGTTAGTTTGGATAGTGAAGTGAAAAAAACAACTACAAAAAAAACAAGCACAACAAAAAAAACTGTTAAAACTAATCGTTCAAATAAAGAAGAAGATAACAATGTGCAAACAACAAAAGATGTTAAAACACAAAAAAAATCAAATAAAAAATAAAATACGTTATATGTCTTTTGCATATAACGTTTTGTTTTTATGTTAAAAAATATATCATTAACTTTAACTTTCAAAAAAATAACAATAAAATTTATTATTTTATGGTATTGCATATTAAAATAAAATTAGTCAAACATATATAAAGGAGTTTATTAT
>CASDSK010000046.1 GCA_949283525.1 uncultured Eubacteriales bacterium | reverse complement strand
CATAGAAATCGCGTGGAATAGGGGCAGAATAGAAAGCATTAATACAATTTTTGGTATCAAAGTTTATAATAATGCCGATCGTCCTACTAACTCAGAATTTATCGCGCTCGTTGCCGATAAAATGCTTCTTGATAACGCTTAAAATAAGCATTTAAATTAATATTAAAAAAATAAAGTATTTTTAAAATTACTAAAATAAAAAAACACAATTATTTAACCCTACGGGTTATAGTTTTGTGCTTTTCATTTTAAAACTATTTTGTTAAACTTTTGATATGGACACTTTCCTATACATTGTCTACAATTCGCTTTGTATGGGTCTTTACAAGGTAGACATTGCATAATATTATATTTTTTATATTCTATAATAACATCTAGTAAATTCATTATTCACTCCTTAACCCTTCATTATATTATATGCCATATAATATCAATCGATATAACTTTATTTTGCTAATAAATAACACAATTTTATCATATAATTAAGTATAGCACTTAACTATTTTTTAATTATTATTTAACTAACTTTTGCACATTATAAATTTTATATATTTATACACATAATCTATATAATGTGGATAACTATTAGCAAAAACACAATAATTTTTTGTATAGTAATTAATATATTTTTTATATTTATATTTTTTATATTAGTAACTTTGTAAATATTAATTTTATATGGAATATAACAAAGTTATCCACATTAAATAAACAAATGTTAACAACTAATTTTTACGTTTAATAATATTAAATTTTATTAAAATTTTACTAATTATTAGAATAATAAATTATTCTAAAGCAACTAACAAACCTAATTTTATTTTAAAACACATTTATAATATTTAAAATGTTTATAAATTGTGTATATTTATGAATTTTACACTATTTAATAACTTTTGTACGTTTATAAGTATTGTATTACACCAACAGACTTCAAAACAAATATAAAAAAAATCAATTAATTAACTGTTTTTTAATAACTTTTAAGAAATAAACATCATAAAATTAAGCCAATTTAATAATAACAAATTATTTTTCACATATTATTTAATAATAAACAAATAAAGCACAATATAACAGATTATGAATAATAATTAACGATTATTACCAATTAATAATCATTTATTATAAATTTTTTTATTAATAATTAATAGAAATAAGAAAATTATAACAAAACAGTTAAAATATGTTAACAATTAAGTTAATATAATTAAATATAAACATTTACATAAATATAAGTAAATATGAAGATAATATAAGATAAAATACAAATAACCTAGCAGTAAATAAGCCTCAAATAATTAAATAAACAGTTAGTAGTGCATCAACAAGCAATATATTAATAATAAATACCTTAATAACATTATATTGATAATAAATACTTAATTAACATATTAGAATAAATACTTAATTAACATACTAGAATAAATACTTAATTAACATACTAGAATAAATACTTAATTAACACATTAGAATAAATACTTAATTAATAATATTGATAATATAATTATTTACTAAAAATTTATTAATATAAGTATTGTTTAAAAGAAAAATTATGTTTTTTTGTATTAAATCACCTATATAAATTGCCTACATTTAATTCTTACTACATAATTAAATAATAAAACAATCTTTATTGGGTTACAAAATGTTTCACGTGAAACATTTTTTGATAATTGTTCACATATCTTAGAACTTTTATTGTAAATTTAAAGAAAATTATATGATTTCATCACTAAAATATATTAATTTTACTATAGTTTATGATATAAAACTTAGTTAAAACATTATTATTGTTTCACGTGAAACAATTAGACTAAATAAACGCAACAGTTTTATAAATACTAAATAAGCACACTTAAATGATTTAATGCAAAAAAAAAACAATCAATAAAATATATTTTCACAGTACATTATACTGAATGTTTCACGTGAAACATTGTATTTAGCATAATTATGTATTGTTTGCTTTATACCAAATAAGATAACAATTAAAATAATGAATAAACAAACATCTTTGCACAAAAATATATAAATTATAAGTATATATATATGTATAATACATAAATATTTAAGTATAAAATATAAAAAATGTTTCACGTGAAACATTTTTTTGCTAATATATCAACTATTAATTAGTTCTATTGCATTGTATAACAAATATTTGCATATTTAAGATGTTTCACGTGAAACATTTTATTACTAATTTCTATTATTAGTTTAATTCATTATATATCATTAATATATTTATTGAGTTAAATTGTTTCACGTGAAACATCTTAAATATGGCTTATTAACTCAATATTATATGTTTCTTGATAAAAATAGTAAAGATATTGATAAAATGTTTCACGTGAAACAAAAAAATAAAAAGATAATTAAAATTATCTTTTTATCTATTTTTTAAGTATTCAATTAATTCGCAAATTCTATTTAAGTCATCCTTTGAGAAGTAATCAATATATATTCTACCTTTATTATCATTTCCAAGTACTGACACCTTTGTAGAAAAGGCTTTTTGCATATCGCTTACTAATTCTTTCAATTCTAATGACTGTTCTCTTTCTAATTTTCTTTTCTTAACAGGTGGATTTAGCGCGTCTTTGACTGCTTTCTCTAAATCTCTAACAGACATCTTATCTTCGCTAGCCTTAAGCGCTAACGCATATTGCATATTTTTGTCACTTAGAACTACTAAAGTTCTAGCGTGGCCAGCAGATAATTTGCCATTTTCAACTAATTTAATTACCTCTGCTGATAGAGATAATAATCTTAATGTATTGGCTATAGCAGAACGACTTTTTCCTATTCTATCTGCTAACTCATCTTGTGTCATATTGTATTCTAACATTACATCACGAAGTGCCTTAGCCGTTTCTATTGGATTTAAGTCTTCTCTTTGTAAATTTTCAATAAGTGCTATTTCTTTAATTTGCCTTTCTGTATAGTCTTTAATTATCGCAGGAATTGTTTTCAATCCAGCCATTTGACTTGCTCTAAAACGTCTTTCACCTGCTATTATAATATAACCACCTTCAATATTTTTTGCTAATACGATAGGTTGAATTACGCCGTGAATTTTGATGCTATCTCTTAATTCTTCTAATGCTGTTTGGTCAAAATTTTTTCTTGGCTGATTAGGATTAGCCTTAATTTCTTTTAATTCTATCTCCATTACGCCATTGTTAGTTTGCACAATATTGTGCTTTTCTTCATATTTTTGAATTTGTTCTACATCCTTGTCATTATCTTCATATACTGAAAATAAAGCGTCAAGCCCTTTTCCTAAACCTTTCTTAATCATAATTAACTCCTTTTATTTTTTCTTAAGAATTCTTCTGCCATTTCTTTGTAAGCACTAGCACCTGTGCATTTACTATCATATAAGTAAACAGGTATCCCGTGACTAGGGGCTTCTGCCAATCTAATATTTCTAGGTATTGTGGTATCAAACACCTTTTTACCAAAGTATTGACGAATTTGTTCCGAAACCTGTTGCACTAAATTTGAACGATTATCTTTCATAGTCATTACAACGCCTTCTATCTCTAAGTCTGGATTTAAGTATTTTTTTACCAACTTAACAGTATTCATTAATTGACTTAGTCCTTCCAAAGCATAGAACTCACACTGAATAGGTATTAGCACCGTATTTGAAGCAGACAAAGCATTTATTGTCAATAGTCCCAATGATGGTGGACAATCAATCATTATAAAATCATAATCATCTTTGATAGAATCTAGACTTTCTTTAAGCACTTTCTCACGGTTGTTAACCTGAACAAGTTCTATTTCTGCCCCTGCCAAATCTACAGTTGATGGAACTATACTTAAATTTTTGATTACTGTAGAAGATATTGCATTTTGCATTGGCATCTCTCCGTCCAAAACATTATAAATAGTTTTAAGGTCAGCATTTTTTACTACCCCTAAGCCACTTGAAGCATTACCCTGTGGGTCCATATCTATCAAGAGCACCTTTTTACCATAAGTGGCTAAATAGGCTGACAAATTTACGCAAGTCGTAGTTTTACCTACTCCACCCTTTTGGTTGACAAGTGATACAATCTTTCCCATAACACACTCCTTTTTTATCATCAAATATATTGTATCACATTTTTTTTGTTTTTGCATTGTTATTTATAAAATATTTATAAAATATTTTATAATATTTTAAAATTTTAGTTAAGTACTTAACTATTGTTAATTTTGTTTTATACTATATATGTTATAATATATTAAATTTGCTTAAATTTGATTAAAATGGGCTTTTTGATATAAATACTAGGCAATATTTATTTTGTTGAAATTTACCCCTACTTTTTAATATCTATTTATTGTATTTTTTGTCGATTTATAATTTTTTTGTATAATTTTACCCATTCAATGCTGTTTTTTATTGTTTTACAACTTTATATAAAACAAATACTAATTTTAACTTATTTTCTATAAAATAATTACAAATTACAAAAAATATGATACAATATAACAAAGGATTATTATGGATAAAACATTCGACATAGTTATTATTGGTGGTGGCGCAAGTGGCTTATTTTGTGCCAATTTATTATCCCCTGCTTATAAAATTGCGTTAATAGAAAAAAATGATAGAGTTGGTAAAAAAATTCTTGCTACCGGTAACGGCAGATGTAATTTAACCAACACTGATTTATCGTCTAATTTTTATAATCAAAACATTGACAAATTTTTTGAAGTATTTAATAATTTTAATACCATAGACTATTTTAAATCAATAGGTTTATTGACGTATTGCGACAAAGAAGGTAGAGTATATCCAATTAGCAACTACGCTAATTCCGTATTAGATATATTAAGGCTAAACATACAAGATAATGTTACAATTTTTGATAATACATTTGTAACCAAAATTCAAAAATCAAATAATTTTATAATAAAAACGAATAGTAATGAAAATATTATGTGTAAATATATTATTTATGCTTGTGGTGGTAATAGTTGTAATGAAATAGTTAATTTACACAAAAAGATAAAACCTTACAAAAAAAGTTTAGTATCATTGGAAACGGACGAAAATGTTTTTTTAAATAATATTAGAGTTAATAATGTTAAAGCAACTATAAATATTAATGATAAGATTTATACAGAAACGGGTGAAATTTTATTTAAAGACAATGCCGTAAGTGGTATAATGATTTTTAATTTATCTTCACATATGGCTAGAGTTAACAACTACAAACAGACAATTATATTAGATTTATTGCCTAATATAGACAAACAACAACTTATTACAATTTTACAAAACAGACAAAATCAAAAATATTTTAATGCAGATAACTTTTTAATAGGCATATTTCATAGTGCTTTGAGCAAAAATATTATGAAAAAAGTTAATTTTGACACAAAAAATGTCGAAAAAATAGCAAATATTATAAAAAATTATGAAATTTGTACACATAAACCACTTAATAATGAGCAGGTTTATAGTGGTGGTATTATTTTAGATAGTTTAACTGACAAATTAGAAAGCAAACAGACGCCTGATTTATTTTTTGCTGGCGAATGTGTAGATGTAGACGGGGTTTGTGGGGGATACAATCTACAATGGGCGTGGACTAGCGCCTATGTTGTGGCTAATTATATTAATAGTTTGAATCATTAATGAAATTAAAATTATAAATCAATATTACAATATATTTTGAGTTAAACTTCACAATTTTTATAACAAATAGCACAAAAATAATTTATAAAATATGATATACAATACATAAAAAAGGAAAATTTATGATTTTACAATTAAATAACATTAATTTACCATTAAATTACAATGAAAATGATTTAATAGAAAAATGTGCAAAAAAGTTAAAAACAAAAAGCAACAATATAAAAAAAGTACATTTATTAAAAAAGTCAATAGATGCACGAAAAAATGATAATGTTCATTATGTTTTAAATATTGGAGTAGAAGTTACTGAAAATTACAAAAACTTTCTAAAATTACCTAAAATTACTATAGATTACGATGGGTTCGAGTACAAAAAAGTAGAAAACCAAAAATCACCTGTAATAGTGGGGCTAGGGCCAAGTGGTTTGTTTTGTGCTTTAGTTTTAAGCAAAATGGGATTTAATCCTATTGTATTAGAACAAGGCAAAGACATAGATAGCAGAAAAATTGATGTTGATAATTTTTGGAACAATAGAACTTTGAATAAATATAGTAATGTACAATACGGGGAAGGTGGTGCAGGTACTTTTAGCGATGGTAAACTAAATACAAATATTAATGACAAATACAACAAAAAAATTATAAATGAATTTATTAAAGCCGGTGCACCTTTTGACATATATTACAATTCAAAACCACACATTGGCAGTGATAACTTACCTAAAGTTGTTCAAAATATTAGAAACCAAATTATAAAAAATGGTGGTAAAGTACTTTTTAACCATAAATTTTGTGATTTTAATACAAAAAACAACAAAATAGTAAGCGTGAATGCTATTAATTTAAATAATGGTGAAATTATTACTATTGACTGTGATAGATTAATATTAGGAATAGGTCATAGTTCTTTAGAAACATTTCAATTATTAAAAAACAAAAAATTACAGATGCAACCAAAACCGTTTGCAATAGGTGTACGAATTGAGCAAAATCAAAATTTGATAAATAGCACACAATATGGTTTAAGTGCACAATATTTAGGCAGTGCAGATTATAAATTAGTAACACATTTAGATAATGGAAGAAATGTTTTTACATTTTGTATGTGCCCTGGAGGACAAGTTGTAGCATCGAGTTGTGAAGAAAATACTATTGTTACAAATGGTATGAGCAATTATAACAGAGATTTAAAAAACTCGAATTGCGCTTTGCTCGTTAACGTCAAAACTGAAGACTTTTATGTAAATGATGTTTTAGATGGATTTTATTATCAAAGAAAATATGAAAAAATGGCTTTTGATATTGCAGGGTGCAATTATGATGCACCTATAGAATATGTTAAAAATTTTCTTAACAAAAAATATATTAACAAAGAAAAAATTACAAAGATTGTCATAAAAAGTCAAAAACAAGCACTAAAAAAGTGTAATTTTAGCGTAAATTATGTTAAAAAGTACAAAATACACAAAAATTTAGTTTTAGCAACATATTCTCCTAATGTAAAATTTTGTAATATAAAAAAATGCCTACCAAATTTTGTAAGTGAAAGTCTACAACTAGCGTTGCCTATTTTAAATACAAAATTACCACATTTTGCTGATGATTACTGTGTAATGACTGCTATAGAAACAAAATCAAGTTGCCCTGTTCAAATAACAAGAGATGACAAAGGTATTGGCAGTATTAATGGCATTTATCCTATTGGAGAAGGCGCTGGATACGCTGGTGGCATTATGACAAGTGCTTTGGATGGCGTATATTGTGCTGAGAAAATTTATAATGAAATAACTACAAAAAATATTTAAAGTAAATAAAAACATCTTTATAATTACTTATGAAAGTATTGTTTAAATTTAATCTAAGGAAAATATTTAATTTACTTCAAAACAAAATGTGATTATAGGTAATAAAAAAAATAGTATTTACAGTAAAGTATATTTTTATTAACTATTTTTAATCATTACATTGGATATATAAAATGGTGTTAGATAAAAAATATGTCAAAATTGTAAAAATTTGTATAAAAAAAAACGCAAAAATTTTGTGTTTTTTTTAATTTTATTAAATTTTAGTTAAATTTAATTTGACAATGATACTTGACTTTTGAATTTTTTGTTAGTATAATATTTCTATGGAAATAAATATATCAAAAAAATGGAAAAATGTACTAACAAAAGTATCTTCAAGTATGTCTGCAGTTAGTTTTGATTTATGGTTAAAGCCACTAGAAATTATAGACATTAAAGACAGTGCTTTAATTCTTGCTGCACCTAGTTCGGTGTCAAAAAATCAAATAATGAAAAATTTTAAAGACGCTTTATTAGATGCTATTAGCAGTGAATTTGATTACATTGCAGATTTTGAAATTTTTTCTCCTGATGAGAAGGAGGAATATTTAAAATACAATAAACCTTTTGAAGAAGAAGACTTAAGTAAAGTTAATAATAAACAGAGTTATGATAATTTTAATGTAAAATACACATTTGATAATTTTGTAGTAGGGAAAAGTAACCAATTTGTTTACACTGCTTGTAGGGCTGTTGCCGAAAATCCTGCAACAAGATTTAACCCTTTGTTTATTTATGGGGGTGTAGGTTTAGGTAAAACGCACTTATTACACGCCATTGGAAATTACATAAAGAACAATTCAAAAGACAAAAAAATCGTTTATGTAACTTGCGAAAACTTTATAAATGATTATGTGTATGCACTTAAATTTAATTCGACTAATGACACAATTATCACAAATTTTCGAGATAAATACAGAAATGTAGATGTTTTGATGATAGATGACATACAATTTATTTCAGAAAAAAAGGCTTTGCAAGAAGAATTCTTTCACACTTTTAACGATTTATATCAAAAAAACAAACAAATTATCATATCTAGTGATAGACCACCAAGAGAAATTTCGGCTTTGGAAGAAAGATTAAAGTCTAGATTCAATAGTGGACTTATTCAAGACATTCAAAAACCTGACCTAGAAACGAGAATAGCAATTCTAGAAAAAAAGGCTAGTATTGAGAAATACACCATTAACAAAGAAGCAATACAATTTATTGCTGAGCGAATAGATACTAACATTCGTGAAATGGAAGGATTTTTGTCAAAAGTTATATTTTATTCAAGTCTATTAGGCAAAAACTCTGCGACGCTAGAAGACGCACAAGAGGCTTTGAAGAATTACTTAGAAACAAACAAAGAATCATTGAGTACAGATAGAATAATCAAAGTTGTTTGTGATTACTTTAACGTAACCAAAGACGACTTAATAGGAAAACGAAAAAACAAAGAGATTGCTACTGCTAGACAAATATGCATTTATTTAATTACAGAGATGATGGATTTACCATTGACAGCAATTGGCGAAGTCTTTGGTGGCAGAGACCATACTACAATTATACATTCTAGAGATAAAATAGAAGAATTAACAAAAACAAAATCAAGTATAAGTGTAGCAGTTAATGACCTAAAAGCTATGCTCAAAGATTAATAGAAATTAAATTATAATTTATTTGGAATTTTTTTCTACGCTAAATAAATTATAATTTTTTTTTCAAAAATAGTTTGTACACAACTGTAGTCAAAATGTGCATAACTTGTTAATTTATAATTTTGCTAAATTTATATTATCAAAATAATTGACACAATAAATCACTGTTATTATATATAATAACAGTGCAAAATTTATAATTTTAAGATTTTATGTCGAAATTTTAAAATGAAATAAAATGCAAAATAAATTATCCACATTTCCACAATATTGTGAATAACTTTTATCCACATCTTGACATATAAAAAACAAAAATTTGTATAGTGTAAACAAAAATCTAATTTTAATTTTTGCAGTATAACTTCAAAAAAAAGGTAGTTATACACATAAAAACACATAGTATTGTGTATAAATTGTGCGTAAATTCACTACTTATCAACAAAGTTATGCACATTGATTTTTTGTAATATTTAGAAGATTTTGTAGAAAATGTTACGAAATGACACTACATATTGTGTAAACAAAAAAGTTATTCACATTTCCACACACAATAATAATACAATATATTATTTAAAAAAATAAAATTTTAATTACTGATACGTACGCACGAAAAGTTGAAAAATGTCGAAAATTTTGTTTAATTTGCTTTACACAAGTTTGAAAGTGTGGTACAATCTATGTACAAAAAAAAGTGAGGACAGTTATGAAACTTATATGTGATGGATTAGACCTTGCTGATGCAGTTTTGAAAGTTATTAAGGCTACGGCTACAAAAACTACAAATCCTATTTTGGAAGGTATTAAACTTGTAGCAGAAGGTGAGTGTTTAAAATTGAGTGCTACCGACTTAGAATTAATGATTGAGACGACTATTACGGCTGACGTCAAGATTGAAGGGGTTGTAGTCGTACCGGGTAAATTTTTTAGTGAGTATGTCCGCAAACTTACAAATGAACAGATAACTATTGAAAGTTGTGAGAATAACCAACTAAAATTGTCATATACTGATAGTGAAGGGTATATGCAATGCCTAAACGCTGATGAATTCCCTAATATCCAAAAAATAAGCAATGAGCAATACTTTGAGATAGACAAAAAAAATTTTGTAGACGCTATTAACAAAACAATTTTTTCTGTATCACTTGATGATTCTAGGCCTTTATTTAAGGGGTGCAACTTTGAAGTAGGAGATGACGCTTTGACTGTTGTAGCCTTGGATGGTTATAGAATGAGTGTTGTCAAAAAGAGAATATCGTATAGCACAAACAAAACAAGTTTTGTCGTTCCTGCTAAATCTTTATCTGAAATAACAAAAGTAATTGACGACAAAGACGAAAACATTAAAGTTTATTATCAAAAACAATTTGTGATGATTGAACAAGATGGTGCAGTTATCATTTCTAGATTGTTAGATGGCGAATTTATTAATT
The DNA here is from genome assembly GCA_949283525.1 of uncultured Eubacteriales bacterium. GTDB lineage: Bacteria > Bacillota > Clostridia > Christensenellales > UBA1242 > CAKVOD01. Next base: position 24,471 of record CASDSK010000046.1, on the reverse strand, counting down.
ATAGAAATTTAATTACACAAGCAGATTTCACGACAATTGCAACTGTTAACAAAAAACAATTAGAAGATGCACTTGATAGAACGAGCCTACTTGCTAGAGTAGAAAAAAATAATATTGCAAAATTCGAGATTAAAGACAAAAATCTTGGAATATTAAGTAATAGTGAAATAGGAAATATTCACGAAAATGTAACTATTTCTTTGAATGGGGCAGACTTGGTAACGGCCTTTAATTCTAGATATTTTATTGAATGTATGAAGGTTATTAATGACGAATTTATTAACCTAAACTTTACAACTGCTATAGCACCTTGTATAGTGAAACCTTGTGCAGGCGACGAGTTTTTGTTTTTGATACTACCTGTTAGAATTATAAATTAATTGTAAGTATTAGATTATTTCTAATACTTTTTTTTTGTTTAAGTGAAACAAAACTTGCATTTTTAAATCGTTGTGTGCTATAATAATTTTGTAACTAAGTCTTCTATTATTTTTTGATTCATTTTGTATTATAATATTTCAAATAATTTTACATTAATTTAGGTAAATTAGTAGATTATAAATAATTAAGTATTTTGGGTGCTAATTATAAATATTACTACAAAATAAAAACAATTTAATAAGCAATTTAAGTTAGTAGTTATTCAAAAAAAACACTATCAAATATCTTGACAAAAACTTTTCTTTCTTATATAATATAAGAACTTAATATTTATTATAAATTTGAAAGGAGAGTGCTATATGAAAAGAACTTATCAACCAAAAAAGAAACATAGAAATAAAGTTCACGGTTTTCGTAAAAGAATGCAGACTACAGCAGGTAGACGAGTACTCAAAAGACGCAGAGCGCGTGGTAGAGCAAAACTAACTGTTTAATTAATTGCTCATTATATTCATAGTGAGCATTTTTTAATAAATTATAGAGGAAGGTATCTGTATGTTAAAGAAAAAATACAGAATTAAAAAAATTAAAGAATTTAATTTTATGTTCAAAAATGGTAAACGTTATAATTTACCTAACCTTACTCTTATTGTTACGAAAGCATACTTGCCTTATAGTCGTTTTGGAATTAGTATAAGCAACAAAATAGGGAATGCCGTTATTAGAAATAAAATAAAAAGACGCATTAGAATGGCTATCTACGAATTCATCAAAGATAACCCTAATTTCGACAAAAAAAACTTCATAATTGTTGCAAGAACGGGAATAGAAAATATGGAATACAAAGAAATCAAAACTTCGATTAATAATTTGTTTTATAAGGTTCAAAAATGAATGTATTCAAAATTATATTTTATCCAATTCAGTTATTATTTGAAGGTTTAATTTATTTTTATAAATTTTGTATATCCCCACTTCTTCCACACGCTTGCATATACTTACCAACTTGTTCTACATACACACTAAAGGCAATTAAATCATTTGGCATTTTTAAAGGTTCATATTTGGGAGCCAAGCGAATTTTTCGTTGTATGCCTAAATATATTGGAGGGGTGGACCCTGTACCTGATAATATTAAAGGAGATTGTAAATGGTTAGTTTAATTAATAATCTACTATCGTCAGCATTAGAAATACCCAAAGGGTTAGGCGTTTGGGAAGATATAATTCGATGGTTTTATAGTTTTATTGGAGATTATGGCTTTACAATTATAATTATAGCGTTAATTTTAAAAATTCTATTATTGCCTTTAGATTTCTTTCAAAGAAAAGCCACTGCTAAAATGCAAGCGAATCAAGCGAGATTGCAACCACAAATAGCAAAATTACAAGAGAAATACAAAGATGATAAGAACACATTGAATCAAAAAACGATGGAGTTATACAAACGTGAAAATGTTGGTATGTTTGGTTCTTGTGGTATTATGTTATTATATATGGTTATAAACGTTTTTGTATTTATGACTTTATTTTTTGGAATGAACAATATTGCAAAAAATGCAACTATTGAACAATACAATGCTTTGAAAGCAGAATATCAAAGCGTGCAAGAAACAGATTATGCAACAGAAGAAGAATTTAACTTAGCAAGAAATCAAGCCGTTTTAGACAAATATAATGAGATTAAAACAAGTTGGCTATGGATTGAGAATATTTGGCGTCCAGATAGAACTGTTAACCCTGTAGCAACATTTGAAGATTACGCTAGCGTTGCTGGAATCAAGAAAGATAGCGCAGATTATGAAGCACAAAAAGCAGAATATGAAAACATTATGGAACCTTTGAGAAAGTCTGTTGATAGTCATAATGGTTATTATATTTTGATTATATTGTCAGCAGGCATAACCTTCCTGTCAGTTTGGTTAAGCAATCATATTATCAAAAAGAAAAACAAAGATAAGAAGCCAGTCGACCAAGGCAGAATTGTGTCTGCTAAAGGTGAACGAGAAAAGCCAGATAATAAACCTAATACTGCAGTTGCACAAAAAGTAATGATGGTAATTTTGCCTGTTATTATGGTACTTATTACGTGGGGATACAGTGCAGCGTTCGCTATATATATTGTTACAACGTCGGCATTTAATGCTTTAAGTAGTTATGTATTTAGTGTGATATTTAACAAAAAATATGACAATTTTCAAGGCGATAACAAGCCAAAAAATAATATCAAAAAACCCGAATACGTAAGACAATAGAGGTGTTTATGAAAAAAGAAGTGGAAGCAGTTGGTAAGAATGTTCAAGAAGCCGTAAACAATGCTTTAGAAGAACTTGGAACTACTATAGAAAAAGTTAATGTAGATATTATAACTCAAAGTGGTATGTTTAAAAAAGCCAAAGTTCGAGTTAAACTTATAGAAGATGATGAAGAAATTATAGATTCTATTATTATAGATAATAAAGATAATAATGAAGATAAAACTATCAATGAAGATTTAGAGAATAAAGTTATTACCGATAGTCAAGTTAAAACTGACTATCAAACTTATGTCGCTAAATTTTTGAAGGACGCTTTAGCCGATTATAGACAAGGCATTGATGTATTAGAAAGAGAACAAAACAAAGTGTTTGTTCTCAAAATAGTAGGCGACGGAAGTGAAAAATTAGGTAAAACTGAAGTAATTAATGCTTTACAAACTTTACTTAATGCTATCGAAAAAAGACACAATAGCAATAATGAAAAAAGAATTATTGTCAATGTTGGAGATTATGAACAAAGACGTCAAGAGCAACTTTATAATGAGGCAACAAAGTGTGCTGACCAAGCGATAGGCGAAGGTAGAACAATAAGAATGCAACCAATGAATTCTTATGAAAGGCATTTGATACACGATTTCTTGCAAGATAGACCAGAAGTAATAGCAGAATCTTTTGGCGTTGAACCTTATAGATATATTACTATTAGACCAAATGACAAATAAAAAAAAAGACTTTATCGAAACTGAAAAATGTTTAAAAAGATAAAGTTTTTTTTGATTAATTTTCTTGTTGTTTAGTCTAATATTATTAAATTAATTAGTAAGATTAACATATATTTTTATATCATTATAAAAAAAATAATGCTTTAGTTTTATTCTAAAGCATTATTTTGTAATTTGTTTTATATATCTAAAAAAATATACATATACAATACTTAACGTATAACTGTGTAAATTAATAGGTATAGTGGCATAATTATAATATTATAGTGTATATTTTGTAATTGTATTTTATCTAATTAGTGTAGTTAAAAGAATTGATTTGTTAGACTTTATTAACTATTATTTTTATTTTAAATAATATTTTAAAATTTTACAACTAAAAAACAAATACTTAATATTATAATTATATACCTGTAGCACCTGTTGGTCCTGTTGGACCTTGAGGTATAACAAAGTTTAAGACGTAGTTTGTGCCTACAAGTTGGCTTGTTACTGAAGCTTGCGTCCCAGGGGCACCTGTTGTTACTGTCCCAATTGAGAAAGTGTAAGCAATACCAGTAGCACCAGTAGCACCGGTAGCGCCTGTTGGACCAATTGGACCTACTATTACGTTTGACGTTGGTATTGTAGTTGTCCTTAAGATAGGACGATATCTTCTATTGCAACAACATTTATTACAACAACAGTTATTGTTGCAACCACAAAAAATACACATTATTAACTCCTATTTTGTAACACAATATTTTTTTTGTGTTACACAACATAATATGCTAAAATATTTTTTTGTGTTAATTTTTTGTGAATTAACAAAAAAGTATTGAAATAATTAATTATATGTTATATAATATTATTAAAGGGGAAAACCCTAAAGGAGAGCAAAATGAACATTGGAGATTATTGGTGGTTAATAGTTGGTTTAGTTATTATTATTGCATTGGTAATTGTTTTGATTGTTCTTAAATATCAATTAAATAAAGACAAGAAATTATTAGAAGAATTAGACAATAAAGAAAGCAATCAACAAAATACAAAACTAACAAAAGATACCCAGTCTAGCGAAGTGGACGGCGATCAAAACGAGAAAAAGAGTAAGAAAACCAAAAAAGAAAATGTGAATACTGAACAAGCACAAGAAAATTTAGAAAGCAAAAAAGAAACTAAGACTAAAAAGACTAGAAAAACAAATACCGAAGGTAACTCAAATGATAAAATAACGCCTGAAGAAAAAAATGATAAAACTGAAGAAACAAAAGATGAATCTACTGTGGATACAAAGGAAGAAGAAAATATGGTTAAATCTAATGAAAGTTATAGAGTAACTTACGATAAAACAAAAAAGGATTGGGTAGTCAAAAAAGATGGGGGCACTAGAGCCGTTAGAAGATTTGCTACAAAAGAAGAAGCAACTACCTATGCTAAACAACTAGCGAAGAAAAACGATGTAAATTTAGCAATTCACAAGAAAAATGGTAAATTTCAAAAGAAAAGATAAATAAAAAAACTATACTTTATAGTAAATTTAATTAAAAGCAGTGTAATGGATGCAAATAGTTAAATAAACAAAAAACATATTAGTAAATTAACCCGTAGTGTTAAAACTGACTAATATGTTTTTTTATAAAAAAATAAAAATAACTAGCAAAATTAAAATAAATATGTTATAATAATTCTGTAACCATTGTTTCCTATACATCAAAGAATAAAACATAAAACTTAAGTAAAAACAAACAAAGATATTAAATAAAGCAATAATTTAGAAGAATAAAAAAGTAAAAGAAAATTATTAAAAAAGAAAATTTTAAAAAAGAAAATTATAAAAAAAATTATTTAATAAGAGAAAAATAAAAATGTGGGTGTACCTCAGCAGGATAGAGGGTTCGCCTCCTAAGCGAAACGTCGGCAGTTCGAATCTGCCCACTCACACCAATTGTATTGTGCTCACTATAATTGTAAATAAAAAAGACTGATTAATATTGAATTAATTATGTTTAGAATTATTCAATAAATCGTCTTTTTTTAACTATTTAAACTATTTAAACTACTTAAACTATTTAAAATATTTAGTATTTAAATTTTTTGACTTTTTTAATGTTTATTGTTATGCATTATTGTAATGCTTATTCTTTTGTACTAATTTTCTTCGGTAATAACTTTGCCAATTTTGATATCAAGTTTGTCGCTGTCTATATATGTTATTTTATCTACTGAACAAACACCTTTAATATCAGGTTCAACTGCCTTAAAAAAGTCTGTGTATTTAGATGATATTTCTATATCTTCAATTTGTGCTTTAAGAGAAAGTTTATTAAGCGATTTAAACTGTCTAACTTGTGAAACGCAATCTACAACTGCCTCGCCCATTTTTATAATGCTTTCATCAACATTTTCGCCAAGATTTAAGTAATTAGAAATATGAATTGATTTATATCCTTCTTTTGTTGCAAAACTATCCATAAATATTTCTTCGGTTATGTGTGGTAGAACCGGCGAAAACATTTTAAGAATTCCCAAAAGAACATAATAACAAGCGTATTTAGCAGACTCACATTGTCGTTGTCCAAAAATATCTGGGTTATATAATCTACGCTTTACAATCTCTATGTAGTCATCACAGAAATTCCAAAAGAACTTTTCTAGTTCATTCAAAGCAAATGCAATTTCGTATTTGTCTAATGCTTTGATAAATGTATTATAAAGTGATTTGTATTTTTCAATAATCCATTTGTCAATCATTTCAAGTTCTATTTCTTTTGGAGTGTAATCTTCCAAAAATGAAAGTACAAACTTTGATACATTCCAAATCTTGTTTATTAGTTTCTTGCCATTATCGAACTCAACCAATGAGAAACTTGTATCTTTGCCTAAAGTTAAGTTACTAGCCCAATAGCGAGTAACGTCTGCTGAATAAGTCGCTATTATGTTTTGTGGTGCACTTGTACTGTTATTTTTTGATTTAGCAAGTTTGCTTCCGTCACTGCTTAAAACGTAACCTGAAATCATTAAATCTTTCCAAGGTAATTTTTTGAAATGATATAAACTTTTTGTGATGGTATAGAAATCCCAAACACGAATATTATCGTGTGCGTTTGGACGCAAGTTCATTGGTATCATCTCATCGTCAAAACCTTTGTGAGTACATAGATCGGTGCAAATCTGTGGAGTTAAACTTGATGTTGCCCAAGTATCCATTACATCTGTTTCGCCAATAAATTCATTACAACCACAAGTACAAGGAGTTTTTGGTTGCTCTTTCAACGGGTCGACAGGTAAGTCTTCCACATTTGCTAATTTTACTTTACCACAGTTTTTGCAATACCAAACAGGGAAAGGAACACCAAAAAATCTTTGTCGAGAAATGCACCAATTCCAAGATAAGTTTTCTACCCAATTTAGATATCTAGCACGCATAGACTTTGGATGCCAATTCAAATCTAGACCTGCTTGATACAATTCGTCTTTATGACTTAAAACTTCAATAAACCATTGATTTTTGACAACAATTTCAATTGGCGTTCCACAGCGTTCGTGAGTAGAAACTTCATGAGTTATCGTGTCTTGTTTAATGAGTAAATCATTTTCTTTTAATTTTTCTATAACGGCTTGTCTAGCCTCAGCAATTTTTAATCCAGCAAATTCGCCAGCAAGTTCTGTCATACATCCGTCATCTGTGAAGCATTTTTTTATTTCAAGCCCGTGTTTTCTTTGCCACTCTTTATCGACATTATCTCCAAAAGTACAGCACATAACAACGCCAGAGCCTTTGTCCATATCAACAAGTTCATCTGCTAATACTTTAACTTCATAATTAAAATAAGGAACAACTAATTTTTTGTTTAGTAAGTGTTTATTTTTCTCATCATTAGGATTAATGAAAACACAAACGACGCCACAAAGCATTTCTGGTCTTGTTGTTGCTACCGTTACAAATTCGTTTGTACCGGATACAAAGAATTTTAAATAATTGAAAGTACTTTCTATTGCTGCACTGTCAAGTTCTGATTGAGCACAAGCCGTTTGACATTCCGTACACCAAAGAGTAGGTGCTTCTGCGTGGTATACTAAACCTTTGTTGAATAAATCTATAAAAGATTGTTGAGAAATTTTTTGTGTTCTTGGTGCGATTGAAGAATAATGCTCTTTTAAGTTACAACTAAAACCTGCTTTTTTGTATAAGTCAAAAAATTCGTCTTCCAATTTTTTTGTTTCTTCTAAACAAATATTAATAAAGGTTTGTCTTGGTAACATATAAGCCTTTTTCTTAATCTGTTTCTCGACATATCTTTCTGTTGGTAGACCATTATCATCAAAACCAAAAGGGAAATAAACGTTTTCACCTTTCATTCTGTGATGACGAGCAATAACTTCTATATGAATATATGATGACAAGTGCCCCATATGAATTTTACCATTAGCCGTTGGTGGTGGGGTATCTATTGTATATCGAGTTTTAGTGCTTTCTTTATCAAATTTATATATGTCATTTTCGAACCAATAATTTTGCCATTTGTTTTCTACACTGTCAAAATTATATTTTTTATCTAACATTTTTTTCCTCCAAAATAATATCTTTACTATTTTATCAATTAATTGAAAAAAATGCAAGTTGTTATAGATATTTGCTAATAAATTGGTGTTAAATTATTAAGTTATTTTAAAAATTTTAAAGTAGATTATTTATAAAAAAATAGTTTTAATTATTATGTAAACTTTTTTGTATACACAAATTAAAACTATTTTTATTCTATAATAAATCTATAAGAAATTAAAATGGGAAGGGGCGACCACCACCAATTGGTATTAATTTACGCCAAGTGTTTGGCCCAACTATTCCGTCGACTGCTAAGCCGTTTTCTTGTTGGAAAGCACGCACTGCATTTTCAGTTTGCGAACCAAATATATTATCAATTGTCCCTAAAGGGAATAATTTAGCAGTTAGTTTTTGTTGTAAATATCTAACGTATGAACCTGTACTTCCACGTTTCAAAAGCACATTTTGTGGATTTAAAACTAACAAATGTCGCCAAGTGTTAACACCGACTATTCCGTCGACAACTAAGTTGTTTTGGCGTTGAAAATTCTCCACTGCTCTTTGGGTATTAGCCCCAAAAATGCCGTCAGGCGTGCCGGTGTTAAAGCCATTTTGAATTAAATAATATTGCATTGCTTGAACTGCTCTACCACGGCTACCAAATCTTAAGGTAGGCAAACCTTGAGTTGATGTTATTTCTGGTATGTATTCAACGTTTAAAAATTGGCAAACACCTTGACACGCTTCATTTCCTGTTTCTTTTTGGAAGTCTGGGTCTAGCATAAGTTTGGCTTCTTCAAAATTTGTCATAAAGCCTGCTTCTACTAATGTCGAAGGACAATTAACAGACGATAAGATTGCAATGTCTAAAGGCTTAACACCTCTTCCTAATTGAGGAGTTCCTTGAATAACGAAATTATAAACATTATCTGCAAGTGAACGACTTTTGTTCTGTTGGGAATTTTGTGGCGAATAATAAACTTCTACGCCATTTGGTTGACTAAACACTAATTCGTTACCTGCTGCGTTATAAGCAAAAGTAACTAAACTAGATAAATTCTGTGCATTGACTCTATTTACACGAGTGTTTAGTGCTGTGTCAGTTCTCTCGAGCTTAACGTCAAAAATATTAAAGCCTGTTCTTAGACACGCTATCAAAAAATAATTTTTTGTAGGATAATTAAATTCATTTTCATAAATACTTCTATTTAGGTAAGGCATAATAGGTGTGCGTTTACCTATAGTAGGTGGATTAATGCCGTGTTCGTCATTACCACCGATTACATATAAACCAGCATTGTTAGCCATAATTTTCTCCTTTGACAAATAGTGTATGAATAGTATGTAAATTTTGCTACATTTATAAATAAATTAAAGATTATCATAGTTTATTATGTTAGAAAACTAACCAAAAAAATCTACATAAAATAACAAATAAATTACACTTGTAGGTATTATTTTCTGTATTTTGGCTACACTACAAAAAAGGATAAAATATTTCAAAAAACGACTATATTGCCTATATTTAGTTGTAAAAAAAAACACAATATGATACAATTCATTTAAGTATAATAAGTGTAATGTAATTATGCTTTAAACATAAGAAACAATGGAGGAACAAATGACTAAAGTACATAGTTTTAGACGTTTAATCATAGTGCTTTGCGTAATGGCAATGTCAGTTTTAGGGTTGTCTTTAATGTATCCAAAAGACAAATCTAATATGCAAGTAGAGGCGGCAGACCAAAACTTAGTTGTTAACGCTGAACTATTAGACACGACAGTTAGGGAACTTGGTGGAGAATACGTTATAGGTGATGTAGTTAATAGAGTTAGTATAAATAATGGCGATACCGTTAAGGTGAATAACACTCTTGTATACAATTACTTTATAGAAAACAATAAATTGCCAGAAGACGAGGCTGACGCTATACAAACACAAATTGTGCGTTTCTCTATGGGTAAGAGTGATTCTGCAGTGCAATTTAATCATTTAAGTATATCTGCTACATTAAATGGACAAGAATTGGCAATAGATTTACCAGATGTAGACAATTCTTTTGAGCAGTTAATATTTGGGCTACCTAATGAATTAAAGACAAAAGATGGCTCTACACCAATTGAAAATACTAATGGGCAATTTGTATTCAATTATACATACAGAGTGTACTCAAGTTCTACTGGGACAGAGATTGAACAAAAGGGTTCATTTAGTTTTAATTTCTTAACAGCACCATATCTATCACAAACTAATGAAAGCAATGCGTGGGACTATAACAATTTATATTATTTTAAAGTAGATTCAAATAACAGTAGCATAGCAGAGATTGAGTTAGCAGATAGAGATAAAGAAGAATTTTATTTTAATTACAATACATTTTTTGATAAAGCATACGACGATACAGTTTTGGATATGCCAATAGTTTCTTATGATGCGACAAAGTATAATTTATCTTACACTCGTAAAATTTATAATTCTCTTGAGACTGTTACAAGCGAAATGACTGTTTCTACAAATGGTGGTGTCGCAAGTGCTGTTATAACTTTTACAAGTAATTTGGGTGGCAAAGTTGAAAATTTTGAATATAAAGTAGATAACATAGATGAAGACCCATTTGTTTACTTAACATTTGAAGACATAGGCGAGTATGAATTTAGTATGTCAATATTGACAAAGGTCAATGATACAACATACTTAGATGTAACAAACAGTGATCCTAAATTATTAGGTGTACAACCTACAACAAAAAAGATGACAATATTTGGTTATCAATTGAAATATGCTGACGGGATGAACGGAACAGCAGAATTAAGAAATGCAGAATTATCATTATATGCAGATGTTACACAAAGAAATGCAGATTTAATGGGGGAAACGCTTACAGCGAATTTAGGAAATGGCAATCCATATAATATAGACCAACTTAAATTGTTTGCAGGTAATGTCGTTCCTTCTACCAATCAAGCACCATTATGGTTTGATTATCTTGGAACACTCAATACTACAACAAAATCAAAATACTTCTATTATGCTAATACGTTAACAATGGACTTTGGTAAACTTAGCGAATATGTACCTACAGAATATGGTGAGTACAAAAAAGGTCAATATTTTATGAATTCAGGTCTATATGTTGTAGAAATAAATTATAAATTATCGACATTAAATTTTTCTAACATTACATTTAAACAATACTTTGTATTTGAAATAAAGAATACTGCACCTTCGGCACAAATAATAAATTTGGGCGACAATTCAATTTTGTATAATGACGCTTACACAAATCAAGATGTGGCAATTAATTGGGATGATAGTAATCCATTTAATGCACAAATAGTAGCGAGATACGATTTATACGATTTTAATAACAATTTAATAAATAAAGATACATTAATAAATAAGTATGGTACAGAATCACAAACAAAGTTAACAAAAAGTGGAAAATATTATGTTAAACTTTATTATGGAAGATTAGGTACAAGTTATTCTACGTGGGAATTCACAATAGACAAGACACCTATTAGTGGGCTCAAAATTATTTATGACAAACTAAACGGCAAGGATGGGGTGGATGCTACAACTATATCCAGCATCAATGAGCCATTTACATTAAAATGGGATACAAAAGCAAGTGGGGCTGAGATTTCAATAGAACATCAACAATTATTACTTGTCAAAGACGATAGTTATCAAAGTAATGTTATTGAAAATTTAGCTCTAATAGGTGTGGATAGAAATGGCAATAAAATATATGCACTCAAAAACGGTTATAAATTAAGCACAATTTCTTCATCTGTGAAATATCAAAACATTACAGAGTTTGAAGTTACACAATATGCTTTGCATCTATTTAGATTATATGACCAAGCAGGCAATGAACTATATTATGCAGTTTTATTAGACAATACAAGTCCAACATTTATGTTTGAGCCAAAAATTGATGAAAGCAATAAATTTAACATTGTTAATGAAACGACAGGCATAATTTGGGGTAATGCTAAGGCTATCACTTTCAATGCACCATTAGAAGGCGAAAGTCCTTTGTATGATAAATTTGTAGAGAATAATTTATTACCATCAATTTGTAATTTAGACAAAGGAATTATTAATATAGAATTTAGTTCTGTAACATTACACTATGCTGATATACAAAGTAATTTGTATCAAACTAGCATACCTACAAGTTATCCAGCCATTCAAGTTGTGGTTGACGCTAAAACTAAAACAATAAGTAGTTACAATAGTCAACTTGATACGAGCAGTGGGGCATTAAAATTTATTAATGATACAAGTGCATTAAATTCTATTGTAGGGCTAGATGAATTTTTCTACAGTGTTGATGTAGTGGATAAAGGAATTAAAGGTATCTCTAATACTTATGGCAAAAGTTCTACACAATTAGAAGTTAATTTGGATGCCAGCCAAGTTCTAGCCTTTAGTGATGACGCTGGAGATATTAGACTATATAATGGTTCTGCTACTAATCGTGATAAAATCTACATAACTTTCTATGATGAAGGGGAAGATTTCAAGGTAGAATCATTAAAGTTAGAATTTTATCCATTTGCTATGGATAAATCTATGGCGAGTTATCCGTACTTAGATACAGTGGCTGTAGAAGAAGATTTGCTTGCTAGTTCTACTTATGACCCTGTTAGTGGTAAACAAAAAAGTCAATACTTTAATTTAATATTTGATACAGCATTAAATAAAGAAGTTACACAAGCAGGGAAATACGTTGTTACAAGAGTTTACGAAGATTTAACGGGACAACAAAGCCTTGAAAGCAGGACAAAAGTGTATACTTTCTATGTAGATAGATACAATATTGTACAAGACATTGTTATAGATTATCCTATAGACGGCGACTTTTCTAGAACAGTTGGCGAATACATTAAACTTGTATTAGGTAATAACAAACAAAGTGCTGAGTTTAAAGATTTGTTATTGTCTTCAGCAAACAACAGTCCTATTTTGATAACAGACTTGTTGGGCATAAATACAGTAGTGCCAGAAAATAAATATTCAGTGCTTGATGATACAGGCGTTAGTTATACAAATGTTTCGTCATACAATTTAAACTTAACTATTTCTTATAAGCCATTAAATGCGAGTGACACAGAATTTGTAGACGTTGTTAATATTTCTGCTAACGATATTAATGCAGTAGTTAATCATTTACTTAATGTGTCTGCCGATGATTTAATGCGTGCTGGAATATATAAATTTAGTTTTACCGATAATACCGGATATGTAAAATTTGATGGTAACAACACTATAAATAATGTTGAACCAAATACCTTTAGTTTTAGAATTCAGGTTAATAAGGAGTTGCCACAAGGGACATACTACTCCAAAAATGATGACGGCACTGACAAAGAAATTTCGCATACTATTTCAAGTAGTGGTAGTGCAGTGGCATCAAGCAATGATGAAGAACTTAAATTTGTGTTCGAAGAAACAACTGACATATACAAAGCCAAAATTGATTATGTAGATGTGCTTGTTGAACGCAGAGCCAAAGGCACAAGTAATTGGGATAACGCAGAAAATGTAGTAGTTAGATTTGAAGACGCAGTATACAATGAAGAAGGCGAAGTTATTTATCCATCTAGTGAATCATTAACTTCACTAAAGGACGTGAAAGGCATTAGAGAACCTATCAAAAGTAATGGAACTAATAGTGGCGTTGTTACAGACGAAGACGGCAATGTATTAGACGCTAGTGGTAATATTATCTATAGATACACAATCGTATTGCCAACAAAAAATGTATCTAGATCATACTATGAAGGGGAATACAGAATAACTATTCATTATTACGGCGATGAGAAATATTATGTAGATGATTTAGGAACTACATCATATTACAAAAATTCTATAAGTGTAGTTTTAGACCATACAGCACCTAACTTTAACTTATTAAGACTTGTGTATGCTGATAAATATTTACCAGCAGTAAGCACTGACCCTAATGTAATATCAAAACAAGACATAATAGAATATGCTAAGAACTTGTTAGAAACTAACCCTGAGAAAAAGGAAAGAGTAAGACAATTCTTAAGGAATTACGTATTTGCATTGCCAAGTGATTTTGTATTTTATCGTGCGACAAATAACGGATTTTCTATGAGTCAGTATGACGATTATACTTATTCAGACCACGATACTAATGCTATATACGTAAGAAAATACAATAAATTTGCTTCAAACAATCCAGAAGACCAACAAAGTTATATAGAATCTGACCCTGAATACAACGACGCTAGACAACGCTTCCAAACAACAGACGATAACTTTAAGGTAATAAGTTATGGCGAATATGGTAAGCCAAAAGACCCATTTTATGACACAATAGCACAAGAAACAAACTATGCTGAAGGTTATGGACAAGAAGGCTACTATGAAATTATAGAGATAGACCAAGCAGGTAATCAACGCATATATACTGTATATCTTAAACGCAGTGCTGTAGATGTTGTATTCAGTGATGGCGAATATTCAGAAGTTGGTAATGCTTCTACTCCAAATTTAAGTTTGGGTTATAATTACAAAATATCTAGCATTAATAACTTAGATTGTTATACAAAAATTAATTTATATGATAGTACGGGAGAGAAAAAGTTATTGAAAACTTTTGATATTAATCCCGACACGAATGTAGATAATCTTATTTATGAAATTAACGAATATACCAAAGAAACGGAAAGCCATAAAGCAACAGGCGCTAAATATGAAATTGAGTTTTTGAATAGGTTTGGAGAAGATTTAATTATATCATTACAAAGACCGGGGGAAGAATTGACTTGTGTTATTGTAGATGGTACGTTAAACTTTAATATAACATTACCTACAAGCACGAATAGTACGTGGATAGAAGAATTTATTGTTAAGCAATACAATACTTTGACGGGGCAACTTGAGACATTAACTCACGACTTGAATGGCCCTATTCAAAAAGACGACTATAGTGGCGTTACGTATACATTTAATGCTGGAGAATATTATTTCTATCTAATCGATAACTTTGGACGTGGCGAATCACAACCAATACACCATATTTTTGGCATTAATGATGTTAAAGAATTAATTTACAACAATATTGAATTAGATGGCGTAACGGCTGGTAGTGTAATATTTAATTATCAAACACGTTTATATAATGCAGAGTTCTACATTGACGGTGTTTTAGTAGATAATTTTGACGGCTATGACAATATTACCACATATTATAATGAAGTAACCTATGTAATGCAGGTTAATTTTGGGACAATTGAAAATGATATTAAGCATTATAAAATTGTGCTAAATTACAATACTTCTGGACTTGATATTGATACAGAACCATATATTTATGAATTTACAATAGATACTAACTTGCCTAATTTTGAACTAACAGATTCTAATGGCAACAATATGAATTACTTATTAAATAACAAAGACGCTACTACAAGTAAGGAAATATTTATAAGTTGGAACGAGTTAAATAACGATTATGGTGTGGTGGTAACAGTCAAAAAAGATAATGGCGAACCATTTGTTATTGAGAAAGGGTACTCTATATATCTAGACGGCACATACACATTGACTATGACTAATAAGTTAAATAATGTTAAGTCTTACACATTTAGCATAGCACAAAGTTCTGCTATATTGTATGACGTTTATGCTAACAATCAAAAACTAGACATTGCTATCAAAAATGCACAGTACAATCACTTAGGTATCTCTGCTAATGTAAATGTTTTTGTAAGCATTTATGATATGACAGTAGTGGCTAATGAGAAAAAAGACTTGCAAGCCATACTAGAATATGAATACAATGTAGATAATTTATACAATCTTAAGATATACCATATTTTAGGTAGTAACTCATTGTATTACAGCGAATATATAGCACTCATTAAAATTAATGAAAATGTATTGCGTTTATCAAACTTTTTGATAGGTGAAACACCTGAAACAATGCCACTTGCTACGGGGTTAAGTTCGACATATTATTCAAAGAACGTGTATGCTAGTTGGCAGAAGTCATTTAGTCTTGATGTTTTAGGATTTGGGACATTAACATTTGAAGACTTTATAAAATTAGATTTATATTACAACAATACTTTTGTTCGTAGATTTGACGATAATACAATAAATTTCACAGATTCGGGCGAGTACAGATTATATTTTGTGGACATTGCTGGACATAAATATAATTTTGTGAGTGGAATAATAACAAGAGATTATTATACAATAGACTTATTAAATAGCGTTTCATTCACTATAAATAATGGAGAGCCTATTAATAATGTTATATATAATGATAAAGTTACATTAACACCAACAAATACTAACCGTTATGACAAAGGAACATTCAAAATAACTGTTACAAAAAATGGTGAAATACTAAAAGTTAGTGATTATTATTCAAAAGGTTCATACATCTTTAGCGAGTATGGGACATACAAAGTTGTTATGACTGCGAAAATTAATAACATTGATTTGATAAGTGAATATACTTTCACAATACTTTCAAAAAATGAAGCAAATAATTTGTATTCATTCAATAAGTATTCGCAGTTCGAGATAATACAAATTACTAAAGAAGGTGTAGATATAACCGAGCAATTAAAAGAAAAATACAATGTAAACAAACTAGGTGAGTTTAATTTCTCAGCAGAGAACGGCGAGATTGGTCATTATGTTGTTACGGTCAAAGTTACACAATCACAGTTAAAACCTGAACAGCAATTTACTTTCGAGTTCTGGATAAATAGTGCAGAAATAAACTTCAAGCCTAGTATACCGTTTGGTACTTCTACAACAAAGAAAATCACTATTGAATTTAATAAATACGCTATCTATCAAGAATTTGGGAATGTAGTTATAAGCATTTCTGGATATTCACCTATCGTTATAAATAGTGATACGGCTAGCAAGAATGAACTTTCAAAAATAACACTAGAAAAAAATCAAAAGTACCTAATTCAAGTACATACAGAAAGTGGTAGATTAATTTCTAGTTATATGATAACAAAAGATGAACCATTGAACACCGTAGCGATAATTGCTATCGTTATAAGTTCGTTGGTGGTAATTGCTATTGTTGTGTTATTCATTGTCTTTAGAACAAGAATGAAAGTTAGATAACAAAAAAAAGTACTTTCTACTTTATTGTAGAAAGTATTTTATTTATTGTGTTTTATTTTAAAATGACAAAATAACTGATAATAAATTAAGAAAATTAAAGGCAATAAAATTATTTATTGTCTTTTTTATTTAAAATTCTTTATTTTATAAAATAATTCTAAAGTATTAGATTTAGTTTTATTGAATACAAAATCTAAGTCTAATTTTTTTAATTGAGCGATAAGTTCTGCGACAAACTTCACATTTTTTGGTTCATTAGGTAAAGAACGCTGGTGTTTTGGCGATAAATAAGGAGCGTCCGTTTCAATTAATAATCTATCAATAGGGATATACTTAATCGCCTGTCTAAGATGTTCATTGCTTTGATAAGTGGCATTGCAAGTGAAAGAAATATAGAAACCTAAGTCAAGTGCCTTTCTTGCCTTGTCAATATCTCCACCAAAACAGTGCAAAACGCCACTTCTATTTAAGTAATAATTCTTGGCTAAATCAAAAAAGTCACTATATGCGTCATAATGCTCACAAGTATTACTAAGTCCATCGCGAATATGGAATATAGCCGGTAAATCACAAGTTTGGCACAAAGCGAAATGTTCTTCTGCTACATTAATTTGTGCTTTGTAGGGGGATAAATTATAGAAATAATCTAAACCAAATTCGCCTATTGCAACAACTTTATTATTTTGATAATTATTAAGCATAAACATTTTGACTTTCTCATTATAATTTATAGCGTCGTGTGGGTGTACAGCCAAAGCGCTATAAATGTTATCATATTTTTGACTTAATTCAAGCGACTGTTTTTGGCTATCATAATCGCAACTAGGCACAATAACAAAGTCAATATTGTCATTTTTGAAATTAGTTATAATCTCGTCGACTCTGTCTATAATTTTATCATCATACAAATGACAATGACTATCTACCATTATCTAACCTCAGAACCGTCAATCACAAAACTTTCAGGGCTAATAACTTTAACGCCGTTCTCATCTTCAGCACAAAGAATCATACCTTCACTCATAATGCCACGCAATTTGGCAGGTTTAAGATTGCTAACTACAATGACGCTTTTGCCAACCATTTCTTCAGGCTTATAGTATAGTGCTATGCCACTAACAATAGTTCTAATTTCGTCACCAATCTTTATTTTTGACTTTAGTAATTTGTCAGCGTTTTCTACTTTTTCACATTCTAGTACTTTACCAACTTTCAATTCAATTTTAGCGAAATCATCAACGCTAATATAATTTTTTGTTGGCTGTTGTGTAGTTTGATTGTTTGTTAAATTGTCTTTAGTAATATCTCCGTTAACATTATTTAGTTCTTTATTATCCATATCAAAACTCCTTTTGTATAAATTAAGTATACTCAAAATAAATTTTAAGTCAAGTATAAACTTTCTTGTTTCATTATTTATATTTATTTATAAAATAAATTTTAATTAGTTTCGATAAAGTAATTTTATAATTTAGTATTTAATTATTATTTTGCAATTATATTATAAAAACTAAATTATAATAGTTTTATTATTAGAAATTAAAATGCTTAAAACTAACACTTAATGTGTAAAATACACTATTAAGGTGCATAATTATGTGTACATAACTACATAATTATAACATTATGCTATTTAATTTACGACATTAAGTTATAATTTAATTTATGGTAAAAAAATATATAAATAAAATTATAAATGTAGAAATTTTTAAATAAATTATCAAAAAAAAATAAGCCAACAGTATAAGTGTGGCTTATTATAATCTAATTCATCCAATATTTTTATAATTAACTAACGAAATGCACATCTTGCTCATCTTTAAGAAAGTCGGGTATTTCATCACTATCAATGCTTCCGTCTTGCACTTGTTTAGCGAGTTGTTGTAGTTGTTCATCCACTTGTTTATCGTTGTCATTATCTTCATCATTGTTTACTTCTTCTTCATCTTCTAAGTCATATTCAGTATACATACTTTCGGTGGTGTTGCCAACATTAATAATTTGTATTCTCTCTAATAGCGTTTCATAATTAGGCAATTCGTCCAAAGATTGCAAATCGAAGCGTTTAAGAAATTGCTCCGTTGTACCAAACAAAAGTGGTTTACCTACGACGTCTTTACGGCCAACAACTTCTATTAAATTATGTCCCAAAAGTACTTGAACGGCATAATCACTACTTACACCTCTAATGCTTTCTATTTCAAGTCTTGTGATAGGTTGTTTATAAGCGATTATAGCCATAGTTTCCAACGCTGCTTTTGTTAGTGCCTTCTCTTTGATAGGGTTTAATACATCTGCGATATATGTTGAGTACTCAGGGTTAGAAGATAATTGTACTTTTGATTTGTATGTAATGACATTAATACCACAAGGCGAACAGTATTTCTTTTTGAGTTCGTCAACGCAAGATTTAACTTTGTCTACACTTACATTTAATTTTGAAGCAATATCTTCTAATTCTACACCTTGTCCAGCGACAAAAAGTATAGACATAACGATTTCGCTAAGATTATCTAAATTATCCATAATACCACCTCTTAATTGTCATAATTGTCAATGACATTTTCAGTTTGCCCTTCAACATAGTCTGGATTTTTGATTAACAAAATATCGTCAAAAAGGGCAGATTGTTTAGTTTTTATAAATTGAATTTTCATCAATTCTAGCATTGCTTGAAAAGTAGAAATAATTTCGGAGCGAGAATAGTCGTCGTCAAACATTTGGCTAAAAAGTATCTCATCCTTGTCATTCATAATGACTTTGATAGCGAAAATTTTTTCAGCGACAGTGAAACGGTCTTTTTGAATTTTACGTTCTTTGGAAATGGTGGTTTTTTGTTGTAACTTAATCATCATCTTTGTGAAAGCATTAAGAAGATTATCCATATTCATTTGTTTAAGAACGTACCTATAATCATTGACTGATTCGTCAGGGTCTTTATAGAATCGGTCTATGTCTTCAATAGCCCGTAATTCTTCTGCTGCCTCTTTCATAATTTTGTATTCTTCTATTTTTCTCAAAAGTTCTTTTTCAGGGTCAATCTCATCATCTTTAGGTTCTTCAGGCTTTGGCAGAAGTGCTTTAACCTTAATTTCAAGGAGAGTAGCAGCAACAGCCAAAAATTCGCTGGCTTGGTCCCAATCAATGTCTTGATTAGCACGAATGTATCTTAAATATTCGTCAGTTATTTCACTCAAAACAACAGTCTTTAGGTCGACTTTTTTGTCATCCATTATAGCCAAAAGCAATTCATAAGGATTATCAAAATTCTTTAGACTATACTTATTTTCTTGATTTTGTGTTAATTTGACATTAGTGTTACAGTCTAGATTAGAACTCTCATCATTATTATTTTGGCTAAGTTCTGCTTTTAAGTTTTCATCTACACTATAATCAAAATCATTATTAGTGCTTGTGTCTATCGAACTATTAACTATATTGTTAAATTCATTTTGTATGTTATCATTATCAAAATTATTATCCATATCACACCCCAAAAATTAACGCCCAAAGACTTGTGAAACCTATTAGCACACCATTAACAAGGAAACTCAAAAATCCTGTTAACGCTTCGACTAAGATTAGAATAATCAAAAGTATTGTACCATAGCGCATATTGAAGTCAACAAATTTATTGTCATACCTTAAGAAAGCATTAATGAAATTGAACCCGTCAAGTGGATAAATTGGTATAAGGTTAAATATGCCAAGTGCAACATTAATAGTCGTTAGGAAAGAAAATAAATAATATAGGAAAAATTGAAAATCACTTGTAGGCATAAAAGCAACAACTACAACAAACAAAGCAGAGAAAATAAATGCCAAAATAAAGTTTGTCAAAACGCCTGACAGTGAAACGAGAATAGTCCCTTTTTTGTGATTACGAAAATTTAAAGTATTAATTGGCACAGGTTTAGCCCACCCAAAGCCAAATATTACAAAAGCAAGCAAGCCAAACGGGTCGAAGTGTGCCAAAGGGTTGACGGTTAAACGTCCGTATGCCTTGGGTGTCAAATCGCCCATTTTACACGCCGTATAAGCGTGCATAAATTCGTGAGCCACAATAGCCACCACTATAGCGATTAAATATGCTAAGAGTGCCAAAAATGCGTGAAGCGCGTCAAAATTTTGTAAAATATTAAAAATCATAATATACCTATTTATACTAATATAGTCGAAAATTTAATAATTTGTTGATACAAATTAAAATACATTAATAATACAACATTATAACAAAAATTAAAGATTAATACAAGTGTTTTACTTAATATAGTAGTAGACAAAAATTGGCGAAAATGAATAATATTTTTAAACTTGTCGAAAATCTATAGTATGAACATAACAATTATACTTTTGACGATTTGCATATTGTCTTTAATATTAATGCAAATTTCACCTAGATATATTTTAGACGCTTTGCCTGACAAAAAAACTAATAATGAACTAAACAAAATAAATTTTGCCGAAAGCACGTATTATAAGCGAAACAAAGCGAACGAAACAATGCAGTATAGCATTATGCGAATAGTAGTATCAATTTTCATCGCTACATTAGGCATTTATGGCGTGGAAATATCCAAAATAAATAATCCTGTATTTTTGGTGTTAGCGTTTGTATTATTTATACTAGCCAATTTAACTATTTCATTTGGTCAAAGAGAAGGTAACGATGTCATAAAGTTCACAGTTTTTGGACTAGCCCTAAAAATAGTAGTACAAATACTTATCATTATTGGACTAAGCATAATCATTAATAATTTCACAGTATGTGTAGCGACGTCCTTTTTGGGTTTTATTGTTGGTGCTGTTGTTATTAAATTTGTAATAAAAAAATCTAATTTAGTACATTCATATTATGTGTTAGTAAACGCACTAAAATTTTCTAATTTAGGCTTGCTTATAATAGCGTTGTTATACGAAAGTTACGCCTTTCCAATTCTGGCAATCTTAGGCTATAGTGCCATTTTAATAAGTTCAGTGCTTTATGTCATTGACAAAAAAGAGTTTACGTATCTAGCAAGCATCTTGCATTATTTAGGGTATATAATTTTCGCTTTATCGCTTAATTATGTATAGAAAGGTTGTATTTAAGAATACGAATAAGTTATTATTTGTTGTTTTTGACAAAAAGAATTACACAAGTAGCGTAATTCTTTTTTTGTTAGGTTAATGTTAATTAGTTTTGTTTATTAGTAGCATAAATTAATGTTTAAGGACTATTTTGTTATTAAGCAATGGCAATACTTGACAAAGCGTTCCAAAGTTAATATAATGTAATAAGATAAGGAGAATCTAATGGAAATTATATTATTAGCAGACGTGAAAGGAACAGGTAAGAAGGGCGAAATTAAAAATGTGTCGGACGGTTACGCAAGAAATTTTCTTATTAAGAACGGTCTAGCAATGCCTGCTAGTGCTAGTGCAAAAGGCGAAATAAAAAGTCGTAATGAATCAAAACAATATCATTATGAACAAGACAAAGCACAAGCACAAGAGAAAGCGAAGTTATTAGAAAAGCAAGAAGTTGTGATATTGGTCAAAGTGGGCGAGAATGGTAAATTATTTGGGTCTATTACCACAAAAGAAATAGCAGACGCTTACAAAAAATCAGGGTTTGAAATTGACAAGAAAAAAATAGTACTCAATGAACCTATAAAGGCATTAGGTACATATTTGATAACCGTAAAATTGTTTGAAGGTGTGTCGGCTAAAGTCAAAGTGGTAATAAAATCAGAAAATTAATTTTTGTAAAATAGTATTTTTGGACGAATTAAATATGGCTGTAAAGAACTAAATGTTAGTAAAAAAATATTGAAGATTTAATCGAACTAAATTTGTATGTAAAATTTTATTAATAATTAATAAGTATAAAAAAATCTTAGGTTAATTGTAGTGAACCCAACGGGTACTTGTAAGAACCTAAGATTTTTTTGTTTTGTAAATACTTTTTTCGGCTTAATTATACAAATAATTAAAACTAATTAATTGTATTAACTATTAAGCATTAATATTAGCATAAGAAGCGTCAAAAGTTATTGTAAATGTGTTTTGTGTAGATACAGAATCTGTAACTTCAAGAGTTGTAATTAAATCACTTAAGTTTGTAGAAGTTGTAGGATTTGTAGAATTGCCAGTAAATGCAGCAGTGTCTACTACCATATTAATGTTAGCGCTTTCTGGTTCAGTGAAAGTTGTCTTATAATAATAAGTAGTAGTACCAGTAGCATTAATAGAGATAGTAGCATCTTCTAAAGTAGTTCTAGCAGCTGCTGTCAAAACAAAATTAGCACCGTCATACTCAAATGCTTCTTGTCCAAAGGTTACATTGATACCTTGTCCGTCAGCTTCGAAAGTAATACCGTTTTCGTCAGTACCTTCAGTGATAACGATTTCTAATCCTGCACTAATGGTAATAGTACCATTAATCTCTTTTTGTTGTGCTGTGATAGCAGCGTAAGTGAATGTTAAAAGTATAGAAATAACTAATAAAACACTTAGTGAAAAAATTGCTACACTTTTCTTTGAAATTTTTCTCATAATCTTCTCCTTTTGTGTGATAGTTTCGTTAATCATTGTTATTCTAATAACAAAGAATAAACAATAATTGATAAAAAATGACAATACGTCAAAAAAAGGTATTTCCTTTTTTGTATTGTGTGAAATATGAGAAAAATTATACAAATGAAAATTGCTAAAATATGGAAAAATTAAATTCTAAACGACAAAAAATACAAATTGTAAAACTTAAAATCAAAACTCCAACAATTTAACCTTAAACTCTAACCTATTTAGCGTAATAAAGACCGACTAATCAATATTCAAAAGCACTAATTAATAAGAGTATAAAATACAAACAAATATTATAAAAAATGTTACATATTAGATTTTAAAAACACCTAACCAAACCACTTGTAGAACTTCTAAACATTGTCTAAAAAATACAAAAAAAATGGTTATAAATTATTTAAAAAAAGGTTTATAAATTTCTAAAAAAAATAGTCTATAAAATTCATAAACTCAGTTAAGATTATACTAAAACATTTTACAAAGTTATCTAATAATGAATAATAGAAAGCCAAAAAAATAAAACATTTTTACACAAAAAAATTAACCAATATTTACAAAAAAACAACTATTTAAAAAAAATAATAATAACTAATTACAAGCAAATAACAACTATTTAAAAAAATAATAATAATTAATTACAAGCAAATAACAACTATTTAATGGGTGCAAATAACAAATATTCAATAGACAAAAATAAAAGAATTTTAGTACAAAAAAACATACTAAAAAGCCTAACTATTCAGTTGCAAATACTGAAACAAAAAAAAGAAATTAAAAAGGAGAGAAAAAATGCAAAAAATTTCAAGAAAAAGCCTAGCAGTAGTAGCATTATCAGTATTACTTGCTATCTCTATGGCATTAACATTCACCTTCGCTG
>CASDSK010000045.1 GCA_949283525.1 uncultured Eubacteriales bacterium | reverse complement strand
TATTTGTGCAACACTATACTTCGGTGGTATTTGTAAAAGCATATGCACATGGTCAGGACATGCCTCTGCTTCTATTATCTCCACCCCTTTGTATTGACACAATTTTCTTAACATTATTCCAATGTCTTTTTTAATTTTCCCATATATTATTTGCCTTCTATATTTTGGTGCAAAAACTACGTGATATTTGCAATTCGCTTTTGTATGCGCTAAACTATCTATGTCTATGTTCATTAGACAAAAACCTCCTATGCTATTTAATTAAAGTGGCGAAACTTCAATTAGATTTTAGCATAGGAGGTTTTTGATATGCAAAGCTAAAGCTCTTTGGAACCACAAGCACTGCATGTGGTTTACTTCTACCAATTAAAATATTTTTTTCTCGTAATATTCTTTTCATTATTATTTTTCTCTATAAATTTTTAATTGTAAAAACAATGCTTTATAGAAATAATCGAGAAATACAATAATCGCACAAATAATTGGCATTATAATAAATGGTAAAAATTCCATAAAATTAACTGAATTTAATCCACAAAAGAAATTAATAGCAAACGTTATTAAAATAATGACAATAGATATGATACTTCTTGGTAAAAGTTCTTTACGTAAATTATAGAAGCCTATCAATTTATTTTTATTAGTTAGACAAATAATTAATGAAATAGTAGGGTATAACAAAGCAACTATCATTAAAGACAACATCGTCCAGAATATGGGTAGCATTTCTCTTGTTCCATTATCAAAACTAAAATATCCAATTAATAAAAATATAACTAAAGAAATATAAGAAACAAAAGACGTTAAAAAATTTGTTTTATTAATGTAAACTTTATGTGAGCGTAATTTATTATTATTTTTACGATATTTTTGAACTTTAATTCCATTATTTTCGCAATTATTTATAAATTCATTTAAAGAAATGTTGGAAACATCAAAATTATCATTTGTAGTTATTGTATTAGAATTATTTAATTTATTTTGAGTTTTTATCTCTTGCACATTATCAAAATAACTAACACTAGTTTTGGGTTTTGAAGAATATGAATAACTTACATTTACATTATTTTGCTTTTTTAAAAAAATGTTTGCTTTCAAATTATCATCAACTTTAACTTTTTCTTTTAATAAATACTCATCAATTTTTTTGCTAATATTATTCTTCTCTTCAATTTTTTCAGTATTTTTATCTTTAGAAAACAATAAGGTATTAGTGTTCTCTACATTAGTAGTTGACTTATTGCTTACCATAGAAAGGTAATCATTTGTAAATTTACCTTTTTCATTAGGAGAAAGCAAGATTCCTTGGTTTGTGTCCTCAAAGCCGGTTTTAATCTTTTCATCTAAATCGTTGTCTTGGCAGTCCTTAACAAGCATTTCACCAAAAATATCTTTATAATCAACTGCTTCCTTATTTAAATCATCATTAGTTAAAGTTGTTTGTTTATATAGTAGACTTGTTGCACTGCTTTGTGGTATAATTTCATTGTCTTTTAATAGAACAGCATCATCTTTTATTTCTTCGTAACTATTATCATTATCATTTTGGGTTTTTGTTGTTTCACGAATATAATCGAGTATAGAATAGTTATCAATGTCACTAGTTGTTTCTGTGTGGGAAGGGGATGTGTCCAATTGTTCAACAATATTTTTTTGTGCATGTTCAATTGTATTAAAAAAATCAGGTTGTATAGCAAGAGTAGACGAACTATTTTTTATGGTATTTATATTTTTAAACTCATCAAAATCATAAGGGTGGTCTAAAACATATTTTCTTCCTTTATCTGTCAATGCACTATAGCGTCTTTTGCCACCAATCTCGCTATTTTCCCAATATGAATTAATGTATCCTTCAGCTTCTAATTTATGTAAATTATTATATAAACTTGGAAGTTTAATATCTACTTGATTATTAGTTAAAGATTTAATTGATTTTATAATTTCCAAACCATACTTATTGCTATCTTTCAAAGTATTTAAAATGATAGCATTCATTTTACCACGCATTTTCGACCTCAAATTACAATAATATTCTACATATTTTTACATAATTTGTCAAATAAATTATACAATATTACATATTTTTTATAATACACAACATATCGTGTACTATATAATTATAATACACAATATAAAGGGGGCAATATGATAGATTATATACAAAGAACAGCGAGAAAAACATTAGCAATTACTATTAACAACAAAGGGGAAGTTATCGTTAAAGCACCATCAAGTATGGATAACAAAGATATTTTAGCTTTCGTTAAATCCAAAGAAAAATGGATACAAAGCAAATTAACAGAAATTAATTCCCAATTAAAAATTAGTGAAGACTTTTTATCTTATAAATATGTAATGTTTTGTGGTAAAAAATACAAAATAATAAAATCAACTAAGCAAAAAGAAATTCTTGTTTCAAATGACACAATACAAATAAAAAAACAATTAACATTAAAAAAAGAAGTAAAAGTTTTAGAACGTTTTCTCAAAGATAAATGTATAGAAATAGTAGGGCAAAGGATTAAATACTTTTCTAATATAATGCAATTAGAACCAGAAAAAATAGTGCTAAATAATTCGAAAAATAGGTGGGGTACTTGCAAT
The DNA here is from genome assembly GCA_949283525.1 of uncultured Eubacteriales bacterium. Taxonomy (GTDB): domain Bacteria; phylum Bacillota; class Clostridia; order Christensenellales; family UBA1242; genus CAKVOD01. The sequence continues at coordinate 75,127 of CASDSK010000045.1, read as the reverse complement.
TCTAATAAAATAATCGCATTTAATTGGAGAATTATAATGTTACCACCATATTTAATAGACTATGTAATAGTTCACGAATTAGCACATTTAATGGAAATGAATCATTCAGCGTCTTTTTGGGCAATTGTAGCCTCAATTTTTCCTAAATTAAATAAAGTACGTCAAGATTTAAAAAAATGCAACTTTATATTGCAACAATTTAGAGAAATTCCTATTAATTAAACTAAAGTCTTAAAGTTTTTTAATTAATATTTTAATAAAAATATTTAAATACAGTAGGGAATAAAAGTAAAAATTAATATGTACATCTATTCGCTAAAGACAACTTTAGCGAATAGATAGGTATTAAAAATGGCTTAAAACCTAACTTTTTTCTAACTTATAAGTATTTAATGATATTTTTTTTATTTTATTGTTGTTTTTTTAAGTATTATATATTTATATAGTATTCTAATATTATAGTTTATTATAAATACAGCATTATAATATTTGTAATTTATATTATTTATAGAATTTATTATATTATTTACAAATAATTAATAACATATCTTGTAATTATTTCAAATACTTTTTGTTTATAAAAATTTATCAAATATCATAATTTTATTGCAAAAAAACAATTATATTGTTATAATATTATTATGGATATACAAGAAAGTTACGTTAAACAAAGAGATGAAAAAAATATAACAAAATTAAGAAAAATCCGTAATCAATTACCAACATTTTGTTCGGAATTTTTTATTGGTATTGAAAATAAAACAAGTGTACTTACTCGTATTGCATATGCACAAGATTTATTAACTTTTTTCAAATTTTTAACAAGTGAAATTCCATTTTTTGAAAATAAAGATATAAGATTACTGACACTATCTGACATAAATGAAATTACTGCTGAACATATTGAATTATTTTTAGATTATTTAAATTTATATTACATAGATGGTAAAAAATACATTAATAATGATAAAGCTAAAGCAAGAAAATTGGCTACGATAAGAAGTTTATTAAAATATTTCTATAAAAAAGACAAAATCAATGAAAATGTTGCACAAAAAATTGATATGCCTAAAATTTATACAAAAAATATCATTAGACTTGAGCAAAATGAAGTATATAATTTATTAAACGTTGTTGATAATGGTGATTCTTCGTTAACAAGACAACAGAAAGATTTTCATAAACATACACGAATTCGTGACTTAGCTATTTTGATGCTATTTTTAGGAACAGGAATACGTATTAGTGAGTTAGTTGGAATAAATATTAAAGACATTAATTTTGATAACAATTCTTTTGTTATCACACGTAAAGGTGGAAATCAATACATTTTGTATTTTTCAAATGAAGTTGCTGACGCCCTTCTATCTTATAAAAGAATTAGAGAACAAATTAACCCTGTTAAACAAGAAGATAATGATGCATTTTTCTTATCTTTACAAAACAAAAGAATTTCTCCTCGTGCTGTTCAAAATTTAGTTAAAAAATATAGTAGAATTGTCTCCCCTCTTAAAAAAATTTCTCCACACAAATTAAGAAGTACCTATGGCACAAATCTTTATCAACAAACACACGACATTTATATAGTTGCTGATGTATTAGGACATAAAGATGTTAATACAACAAAAAAACATTATGCGGCTATAAGTGAAAATATAAGAAAGCAAGCATCTTCATTGGTAAAATTAAGAGAAACAGATACAAATGATGAGGAATAAAAAAAAAGAAAAACAATTTAGAACAATTGTTTGACAAAAAAAATAAAATATGATATAATCATTGTAGTTTACGAAGGAGAAATAAATTTATGGCAAAAAACAATCAAAATATTGACAATATGCTTGAATATATTGCTTCATACTCTCATAATAATGGTTTTCCACCAAGTATACGTGAGATACAATCAAAATTTAACTTTAAATCTACTTCAACCGTTTCATACTACTTAAAAAAATTAGAAGATAGAGGCGATATAATTAATAAAGGAAGAAAAAATAGAACATTAACAGTAGCGCCACATTATTTTGATGAACATCCACAATATTTTAATAAAATTTTAGAGAAAGATTTTAATATGATTCCTTTATTGGGTAACATAACTGCTGGACAACCTATTTTAGCACAAGAACAACATGAAGAAGCATTTTTTATACCTACTAATTTATTTAGAGGTGATAACCTATTCATGTTAACTGTTAGTGGAGATAGTATGATTGAAGCCGGTATTTATAATGGCGATAAAATTATAGTACGTCAACAAAAAAATGCAGAAAATGGTGAAATTATTGTAGCATTGATTGAGAATTCTGCAACAGTCAAAACTTATTATAAAGAAAACAATAGAATACGATTGCAACCAGAAAATTCTTCTATGGAGCCTATGTATTTTGACAATATTGAGATTTTAGGCAAAGTTATTGGTTTAATTAGAAATATATAAAATACTTTATCTAGAGTATATCAAAAATAGAATACACTATATATGGTGTATTCTATTTTTTTATAAAGTTATAATATTTTTCTTTTATAAATGATAAAATTTTTTCTTTGTCTTCATTTGTTTTATATTCTAAGAATGCAATATTATCGCTATATCTTTTGAACCACGTTATTTGTCTTTTTGCATAGTTGCGTGAATGTTGTTTAACTAGATTAATGCAATTTTCCAAACTATCATTTCCTTCAAAATAATTAAAAAATTCTTTATACCCAATTGCACTCGCTACTTGTAAAGGTCTATTAAGTTCTTTTTGTTTATCATAAATAAGTTTTGCTTCTTGAATAAGTCCGTTATTTACCATATCATCCACTCTTCTATTTATACTATCATATAATAACTCCCTATCTTTATTTAAAAAAATTATAAAATAATCATAAGGTGAATTACAAGCCTTCTTATTAACACATTGCAACTCTGAAGGTTTCTTATTGGTATAATGGTAAATTTCTAACAACCTAATGATTTTTTTAGTATCATTTACGCTAATGTAGTTTAAAATTGAGTTATCAATTTCGTATAAGATATTATAAAGTTCTTCTTTACCATTAGTTTTTAAAAAATTATTTAAATAATCTCTATATTCATTTTGTTTCGGACAATTTGCAAATTCATATGGGAATATCAAACTTTCAATATATAAAGATGTCCCACCAACGATAATAGGTAGAAAACCTTTTTGATTAATTTCTATAATCAGTGATTCCGTATTTTTTTTAAATTCTGCAGTACTATATTCTTCTTCTATACTCTTTATATTTACAATATGATGTGGATATTTTTTTAATAATTCGTTATTTAATTTTGCCGTACCTACATTGCATTCTCTATATATTTGCATAGAGTCTGCAGATATAATTTCGCATTTTAATATGTCATAAATACTTAAAGCAATTTCTGTTTTTCCAACACCAGTTGGTCCGGCTAAAATCAAAACTTTATCTTTATTTACAGCACTCTTTTGAACCATTTTTCAATATCCTTTTTGTCAATCTTAATTGCAATTGGCCTTCCATGTGGACAAAATAATTCTGTATTGTTTTCTAAAACGGCATCAACAAGTGAACAAATTTCATTTTCATTAATGTCGTTTCCCCCTTTTATCGCTGATTTACACGCCCTTTGCATTAAATATTCATCAAAGCGTAACATTTCTTTTGCTTTTATTTCCTTACCAATTTGTGATAAAACATCATCAAAAAAACTTTTACAATCAAAATTGCCACCTAAAATATGTGGAACAGCCGAAATCTTATATTCTTTGTCTCCAAATTCTTCAATTACAAAACCTAATTCATAAAATTGTTGTAAATTATCTTCTATAAAGATTTTTTCTTGAGCGTTTACTTCTAATAAATAAGGAACTAATAAATCTTGAGTAACAACATTTTTATTATCATAATATTTTTTTAATTTATCATAAATTAGTCTTTCATGTGTAGCGTGTTGGTCAATCAAAATTGCACAGTCATTGCATTCAATAAATAAATATGTATTAAATAATTTACCAACAACTTTGTATCCTTTTTGAAGCAATGAAACACCCTTAGATAACTTTTGCAAATTTTCTTCATTATCTATTTGTAAGTTTTCGAGAGCATTAGTATTAAATCCTTGTTTAAAGAAAGTGTTTTTGTTTAAATCATTTTTAGTTATTGAATTAAATTCAAAAGGAATTACTGATTCATTAACTTTATCTATGTTTACATTTTTCAACTCTAATATTTCATCATTTTTTGTATCATAAATTTTAACTTTATATTGTGAAAATTCTTTTGTTTGTTCATTCGTTTTTATTTCTTGTTTATTTTCCAATGAAATATTTTGTTTTAATTCATTATTATATAAGTTTCTATTACTTAAGTTACATTCTTTTTGCTCTGTATTTTTTGGATTTTGAATTTCTGCGTTTTCAAACAGTTCTAATTGATTTGTTTTGTTTAACACAGAAGATTTATCTTTGTACTCAAGATTAGTTTCAATAGTCTTAAGAGGTTCAATATTATTGTCAATACTTATACTTTCACTGGCTGTATCTTGAATTGATTTTATAGGTTTATCAATCATATCGATAGTATATAATTCTTGATTAGATAAAATTGTATTGGATATTGTTCTATATACAAATGAAAAAATTAAACTATTATCTTCAAATCTAACTTCCATTTTAGTTGGATGCACATTTACATCAATTTTTTGAGGATTTATGTCCAAAAACATAACGAAAAATGGGAATTGTCCTTTCATTAAATGTGTTTCAAAGCCTTTATTAACAGCCACTGCAATATTAGTATTTTGAACACATCTATTATTTACTACCAAAGTTTGGTATGTTCGATTCGCTTTAGTAAAACTAGGTTTACCGATGTATCCATAAATATGCATTTCTTCACGTTTATCATCAAACTTTAATAAATTTTGTAAAGTGCTAATACCATAAATTGAGAAAATCGCATCTTCTAAATTTTTACCGGTGCTATAATAAATTTGCTTATCATCAACAATATATCTTATTGAAACATTTGGGTTTGATAGAATTAATTTTTGAACAATGCTTGTAATTTCGCGTTCTTCTTGTTTTGGTTTTTTCAAAAATTTTTTACGTGCTGGAACATTATAAAATAAATTCTTAACTGATACTTTAGTCCCTACAGGTGCTGAGCAATTTTCAAATATTTTAATCTCTCCACCTTCGATTTCAATCTTTGTAGCTAATTCTTCAAATTCAGTTTTAGTAATCATTTGTACTTGCGATACAGAAGCAATTGAAGCTAACGCCTCACCTCTAAAACCAAGTGTTAATATTGCTTCCAAATCTTCTACGTTTGATATTTTGCTAGTTGCGTGAGGCAAAAAAGCATTTTTTACGCTTTCATTTTCAATGCCACAACCATCATCAGTAATAATCATTTCATCAATTCCACCATTTCTAATTTCAATGGTTATATTTTTTGCACCAGCATCTATGCTATTTTCGGTTAATTCTTTAATAACTGAAGCTGGTCTTTCAACTACTTCCCCTGCTGAAATTTTATTGTAAATAGAAGAATCAAGAACATTAATTTTAGCCATTTCATTACTCCTTTATTAAATTTTGCATATTTTGAATAGTTGTTAATGCTTCAATTGGGGTCAATAAATCAACATTTATTGATTTAACATAATCGTATAATTCATTAAGTGAATCATTAAAGTTGTCGCCATTGTTTTTTACATCTTCATTTTCGTTAGGTTTTATATGGTTTTTGTTAAGCATTTTTAGAATATCTTTTGCTCTAGATATAACAACATCAGGTAAGCCTGCCATATTTGCAACTTCTATACCAAAACTTCTATTGGCTCCACCTTTTATAATTTTTCTCAAAAAGATTACCGAATTTTCAAATTCTTTTACTGAAATTTGATAATTTTTAACACCAGAAAGTTTTCCTTCTAATTCTGTTAGTTCGTGATAATGTGTTGCGAATAAAACTTTTGCTTTAGTATTATGAGATAAATATTCTACTACTGACCACGCTATACTTAATCCATCATATGTGCTTGTTCCACGCCCCACTTCATCGAAAACAACAAGACTACTATCAGTTAAATTAGCCAATATATTAGAAACTTCTAACATTTCAACCATAAAAGTGCTTTGTCCAAATGCCAAATCATCACTTGCACCTATTCTTGTAAATATCCTATCAGTAATAGCAATTTTTGCCGAGCGTGCAGGTACAAAAGATCCTATGTGTGCCATTAATACAATTAACGCTACTTGCCTCATATATGTACTTTTACCTGCCATATTAGGCCCAGTAATTATTAATATTCTATTATCATTTTCATCTAAATAAGTATCATTAGCAACAAAACGTTCGTCTTTAAGCGTTTGTTCAACAACACAATGACGACCATCAATAATTTCAACATTCTTTATAGAATTATTAATTGTAGGCTTACAATAATTATTTTCCAAAGCAACATTTGTTAAAGACAAAATACTATCTACCATTGCAATTATTTTAGCAGTGCTCAATAATGCTGGTATGTTTTGAATAAGTTTTTGTCGAATTTGCTCGAAAATATTTTGTTCCATTTGTAATAACTTTTCTTCAGCGTCTAGTATTTCTGCTTCAAGATTTTTTAATTCATCTGTTACATATCTCTCATTATTTGCCAAAGTTTGCTTACGTTGGTATCTCTCTTTTGGCACAAACTGAATTTGAGATTTAGGTATTTCGATAAAATATCCAAATACTGAGTTATATGATATTTTTAATGTTTTTATTCCCGTCAAAGCCTTTTCTTGATTTTCAATCTTTATTAATTCTGTTTTTCCTCCAGACGCTTTTGATTTAATGTTATCTAGTTCAAGTGAAAAACCTTTTTTTATAAAACCACTTTCTCTAATATTGGTTGGAGAATTTTCGTCAAAGGCACTTCCTAACATATCCACTAAATCTTCAAAATCAATTATCTCTTTAGTAGCCTTTTGAAATAAATTGGAACTAAGAGTTGAAATAATAGATTTAACTTGTGGAATCTTGGATATAGCCATTTTCAAATCAAAGCAACCACGTGGAGATATAGTGCCGTAAGAAATTTTCCCACATATTCTTTCTATATCAGTAATTTCCCTTAAAATTTGTGCAAGCGATTCCCTTGCTAAAGTATTATTTAATAATTCATCTATCGCATCTAGTCTATTATTGATAGCAACTTCATCTTGCAATGGTTGTTCTACCCATTGTCTTAGAAGTCTAGCTCCCATTGCTGTTTTAGTCTTATTCAACACCCAATATAATGACCCTTTAACCTTCCTATCTTTCATAGACTCTACTAATTCTAAATTTCGACGAGTATTAATATCTAATTGCATTATACTTTTGTCTTTCTCAATATTTATTTTAGTAATATTTTTCATTGAGCGTTTTTGCGTCTCTTCCAAATAAGACAACAAAGCACCACAAGACATTGTGGCATATTTTAAATTACCTAAATCAGTTTTGTCGAGCGAAATAGTATTTAATTGTTTGCAAATTTGTTTAACTGCCCTATCATATTGGAATGCCCAATCATAATAATCGTACGCCTTTGGTGCTATACCTACTATATAACTAGAAAGTTGCGTATAAAACTCTTTAACCTTTGAATTACAAATAACTTCACTAGGTTTAATTCTAGTTAAAATATCATTAATGCTATCTATTGAATTATTTTTTTGTATTTCTAAAGTATACATATCTCCAGTTGTAATATCTACATAACTAACTCCATATCCGCCGTCGTCATAATAAATACAAGCAATGTAGTTATTTTTTGTATCATCTAATAGTTCTGTCTCCATAATAGTCCCTGGGGTTACTACTCGAACTACATCTCTTACAACTAATGTTGAGCCCTTGGTAGGTTGTGTTAATTGTTCACAAACTGCAATTTTGTATCCCATTTGAATTAACTTTGTTATATAATTATTACTAGCGTGATAAGGGATACCACACATTGGCGCTTTTTTGTTATCGCCACAATCTCTAGCTGTAAGCGTAAGCCCTAGTACTTTTGATATTTCTAATGCATCTTCAAAAAACATTTCATAAAAATCACCCAATCTATAAAACAAAATACAATCTTTGTATTCTTCCTTTTTATTGAGATATTGTTGCATCATTGGTGATAGTTTCTTCATTTGTTCCTCCATTATTTACTATTTCGCCATATAATTGATTTTTTGATATCTTAGTTATCTTAACATCTACAAATTCTAATAAATTCAAATTATCGTCTTTAACAATTATGGTTTTACCACCATCAGTTTTAACCAAATATTCATCATCGTTTTCTAATTTTTTTTCGACAATACAATTTTCTATTTTGCCAATTAATTCATAATTTTTTTGATTAGAAATTTCTTTTTCCAATTTTAATAAAGTATTAACTCTTTGATTTTTTATTTCGTCACTTATCTGCCCTTCCATAATAGCCGCAGGCGTGCCTTCTCTTTTTGAATACATAAAAGCAAAAATACTATTATATTCAACATCCTTTATTAGTTCACACGTTGCTAAAAAATCTTCTTCTGTTTCTGTAGGAAATCCCACTATAAAATCACTTGTAATTGTAGCGTTAGGTATTTTGTCTTTAATCTTTTTGATAATTTCTTTATAATGTTCTACTGTGTATTTTCTATTCATTAACTTTAGTATTCTATTACTTCCCGACTGAACTGGTAAATGAATTGCCTTAGATATCTTATCATTATTCGCAATGGTTTCAATTACCTCATCAGTCAAATCTTTTGGATGAGAAGTCATAAATTTAAGTTTAAATTCATAAGGCAACTCTACAATCTTCTGCATTAATTTAGCAAAGTTTATATTATCTTCTAAATCTTTTCCATAAGAATTAACATTTTGACCTAATAAAGTTATTATCTTATATTTTTTTGTCTTTAATAAGTTTTCTATTTCATTAATTATATCTTGTGGCTTTCGACTTATTTCTCTTCCACGAACATATGGAACAATACAATATGTACAAAAGTTATTACACCCATACATAATATTAACCCAAGCATTGTAACCACTTGTTCTATAAACAGGTGTTCCTTCTATTATTTGAATTTCTTCCTCTATATTTTTTAATTTTTCGTGTTTACAATTAAAATCATCCAAATATTGTCCAAATTTATTAACATTATGAGTTCCAAAAATTATGTCAACAAAAGGAAATTTATTTTGTATAGTTTCAGCCATTTGAGATTGCTGAGCCATACATCCACAAACGGCAACAACTAAATTTGGATTTTTCTTTTTTATAGGCTTAATAGCACCTATATTACCAAATATTTTTTCTTCTGCAGATTTTCTTATACAACAAGTGTTAAAAACAATTACATCAGCAAGATTGGGTTCCTTAGTTTCTATATATCCTCTTTCTTCCAAAAAGCCTGCAAGCTTCTCTGACTCGTGAATATTCATTTGACATCCATAAGTATATATGTGATAAAATTTATTGTTTTTCATAATTTATTCCTTGCAATAATTATACCAAATTTTTAATGAAAATTGCAAGTTAAAAAATAAACAATATGAAAAAATCGACAAATTATTACATATTTATTTTTAAGTTGCAGATAATATTTTAATGAAAAATGCTTTGAAAATAATTATAAAAACTTTATTCTTTGTAATACTTATAATATTGGTTATTTTATCAATTATTTTTGCTTATTATTATGTTAAAGTTTCAAGCAAGTACAGGGAACTAAATTTTGACAAAGATAAACTTATAACTGCTACTTCTTATGCTGAAATACTTGATAATAATGATTTTGTTTTAAGTAACGCGTCAATAAATGGCCGCAACACAGTTAGTTTTAATGAAATACCACAACATACAATAAACGCTTTTATATCTATTGAAGATAAAAACTTCTATAAACATAATGGAATTAACTACAAAAGAATTTTAAAGTCATTATTAGTTAACATTAAGTCAGGATATGCCAAAGAAGGTGCGTCTACTATATCACAACAATTAATAAAAAACACGCACTTAAGTAATGAGAAAACTATAGAACGTAAACTTAAAGAATATTTGTTAACAAGAAAATTAGAAAAAAAATTTACTAAAGACGAAATATTAGAAACTTACCTTAATGTAATTTATTTTGGAAATAGTTGCTTTGGAATCGAGAATGCAAGTAAATATTATTTTAATAAAACTACAAGCGAACTTAATATTGGAGAATCTGCTGTGCTGGCTGGCTTAATAAAATCGCCTAAATTATATTCACCAATTACTGCTAAAAAAAAATGCACTGAAAGACGAAATTTAGTTTTAAAAGAAATGCTTGATGATAAATATATTACAGAAGAACAATTCAAACAAGAAACACAAAAAGAAATTGAAATTGCCAAGAATGATTTTAATAATACCATTGAAAGAACTTCTTTATCATTAGCCACAAAAGAAATTAATCTCAGTGAAAAAGAATTAGTCAATTCTAATTTGAAAATAAAAACTTATATTAATTCACAATTGCAACACTATATTGATAGTCTAGATTTGACATTGTTCTCTTATGATAACTTTATGCCAGAATATGCAATTATTGTCGAAAATAATCAAACAGGAGGTATTGAAGCACTTAGAACTTCATTGAACGTTAACATTGAAGAAATGCTAAGGCAACCTGCTTCTTGTCTTAAACCTTTCTTAGTTTATGCTCCTAATTTTGAAGATGGGAAAATTAATTTACTTACACAATTAGACGATAATAAAACTAATATTTCAGGATTTAACCCAAATAATGCCGGCAATCAATACAAAGGTAAAATATCAGTTAGAGAAGCCATAAGTAGTTCATCAAATGTATGTGCTACAAAACTTCTAAATTATTACGGAATAAATAAAGCAAAAAAATTCGCAAGTAAATTTGGTTTTAGATTTGATAAAAAAGACAATCACTTAGCACTCGCATTAGGAAGTTTATATAATGGTTGTGATTTACTTACCCTAACAAATGCATATGCTACACTTGCTAATTATGGGGTTAAACCTAATATAAATTTAATAAACAATATTACAGGACAAAATGATATTGTCATATATAAAAATCCAATAAATGATGAACAAATATTATCAAAAGAAACTTGTTTTTTTATCACACAAGCACTACAATCTTGCTCACAAAATGGTACTGCAAAAAAACTAAAAGATTTTTCAAATTATGTGGCTTCAAAAACTGGAACAAATGGGGCTTATAATAGCAACAAAAATACCGATGCTTATTGCATTAGTTATTCAAAGAAACATACAGTTTGCGTTTGGTTTGGCGTAAAAAACAACGATTCGCCATTGTTACCACAAAACTATAATGGTGGCAATCAACCAACTTATATATCAAAGCTAATCTGGGAGTATTTAAAACCAAGTGAACCTTTTTCACCACCTGAAAATATCATTAAATTAGACATTGATAAAATTAATTATAATGAAAATGGGACTATTAAATTAGCAATAAAAAACACTCCTGAAAGATACATTATAAAAGAATATTTTAATAAAAATTATGCACCTACTATTTACGCTACAACTTTTAAAATTACAGAAAAACCAGTTTTACACGCTAAAGTTAAAAATAATAACGTCGAACTTACTTTTGAAGCAGACAAATTTACCAAATATTACTTATACAAAAAAACTAGAGATACAGAAACGTTACTTGACACAATAGAAAATTATAATAAAAACAAATATACATATAACGACAATAAATTAAGCCCAAATTTTTATGAATATTACATTGTAGCAGAAAAAAATAATAAATTACAAAGCGATATTATCAAAATTTTAATTGAATAAAAAAAAGTTATGTAGAATGGAACTAAACCATTTGACTACATAACTTGTTTTTAATTTGCATACACAGATACTTGTATTTTATCTTTAGTCTTGTGTTCGAATTTAACAACTCCATCAATTAAAGCAAAAATTGTGTGGTCTTTACCTAATCCAACATTGTTGCCAACGGCATATTTTGTACCACGTTGACGAACTATTATATTTCCAGCAAGAACTGACTGTCCATCGGATTTTTTAAGACCAAGACGCTTAGATTCACTTTCTCTGCCGTTTTTAGAACTACTTCCACCTTTTTTTGATGCAAATAATTGTAAATTAATAAACATCTTTTCTCTCCTTTATTTTTAAATTATTTGGATATCCACTTTCAATATCTTTTAAGCCAAAAATCATTGTTTTAATGATAAGTTGCACATTTTCATCGTTTGGGATTATTAATTTCATATCTCCGTCATTTATAGAAGATACTAAATTAATATGAAACATTTCCTTTACTGCTAGTACTGCAGTTTGTAATAATGTTGAGATACTTGCACAAACAATATCATTACCATACGAAGTATAATCTGCATGACCAATGGCTTCAATCTTGGTTATACAATCTTCGTTATAAAATATTGTAATTTCAGTCATTATTTTGTAATAGACAATATTTTAACTCTAGTAAATGGTTGACGATGTCCCATTTTACGTCTTTCATTCTTTTTAGGCTTATATGTGAATATTGTAAGTTTCTCGCCCTTGCCGTGAGCCATTACTTCGCCTTCTACGACAGCATTTTTCACAACTGGAGTGCCAATTGTAGATTTTTTACCATCATTGATTAGCAATACATCAAACTTAACTTTATCGCCAACATTAGCGTTCAAAAGTTCGATATCATAGTAACGGTCTTGTTCAACTTTAAGTTGTTTTCCACCTGTTTTAATAATAGCGTACATTTAGTTTCCCTCCTATGTTATTAAGACTCGCTGAATAAGGCGACTTGCGTACTTAAAAAGCCCACTCCAAGCGGTACTGCATTTATTATATATAAATACTGCTTCTTTGTCAAGCATTTATTGAAATAAATTTAATTTATTATAATATTTATTCCCGTTTTATTGGATAAGGATATTTTTTTTGCACATTCATTTTGTCTACTAAATTTAATTTTTTGTATAAAATTATTGCACATATTATAAAAATGATATCCATAAAACCTGTTAATGGATAAAAGACATCTATTATTACACTAAACCCTACTCTACTAAGTAGAAATGACAATATGCAAGTCAAAAATACTGACATATACTTGTCGTTAATATAGCCACTTAACCACCAAGATATGGTAAACATTGTTGCTACACTTGTTGTAAAAATCGCTAACCATAAAATAATAATTGACAAAATAACAAATAGTTTAGAAACTCCAAACGCTAGATAAACAAAAGGCATATCATATTGTATAGAAATAGGATTTAGAATAATTGATAGACTAGCACAAAAAGTTATAATAGTTAAAACTACACCAGTTAAAATGCTTGCTTTTTTATCAATATTATTTGTAGTTTCTTTTCCTGTTTTCATCAAAATAAATCCTGTCAAAAACATATTACTACAAATGAAAATTATACAACAACTAATTGCACCAAATATTGAATTATTAAAATTAACAAATAAATTTGTATAATTATCTAAATCTACATTGAAGATTGATGAAAGAAAAATTGCAATTAAGAATATTAGTAGTAAAGGCAACAAAACTCCATTAAGTTTAGATATTTTATCAACTCCACCAATTACTGTAAGAACACACAGAACAGCACCAACTATTGAAATAATTGGGAAAGTTGTATTATTGAGTATAATTTTTTGTAAACTATCAAAGCCTGCAAACATTGCACCTAAAACTATTACGTATGAAAATATAATTATTATCTCAAAGATAACTGAAAATTTGCCAAACAATAGTTTAAAGAAATCAGTTAAAAAATTAACTTTACATTTTTTACCCAACTGTAAAAAAATATAACCCAGCCAAAAAAATGAAAAGCCTGCAAAAATTGTAAGAAATAAACCTATGATACCAAACCTTGCGAAATATACATAAACTTCTCTACCTGAGGCAAACCCTGCACCTACAATAGTACCAAAAAAAATTAAAAATACTTTTAGTGTAGTCATTTTATTATAATTTTTTTTACATTTTAATTTTACATTCATAATAAATTATATTGCATTTTTGGGAAGTTTATGATATTATTCATTTATGAAAATTTGTGGAATTATATGTGAATTAAATCCTGCACACAACGGGCATGAAGAATTATTAAAAAAAGTTAAAGAGAAAACTCAATGTGATATATTTATTGCAATAATGAGTCCAAATTATGTTCAACGTGGAGAACCTGCTATTTATGATTACAAAATAAGAGCACAAATGGCTATAAATATTGGATTTGATGCAGTTATTTATATGCCTACATCTTACACTATAAATTCAGCAAACAAATTTGCTGAATATGGAGTTAAAATCGCAGACCAACTTAATGTTGATTTTTTAGCTTTTGGGACTAATTTAACAATTGATGAATTAATAGATATAAAACAACAAACAACTTCTAAGATGTTTATTGACCTATTAAAATCATATTTATCAAATGGTCTATCATATTCAAACGCTTTTAGCAAGGCTCTTTATTCTATTAGCAATAAAAAATTAAAAGCAAACGATATTCTTGCTCTTGAATACCTATCAGCAATAGATAAAATTGATAGCAGAATGAAACCAATTGCCATAATAAGAGATAATAATTTTTCTTCTACAGAATTAAGAAAATTATTACTAAAGAATGAATTGAAAAAAACAAAAGATATGGTTAATAATAAAAATTATGAAATAATGTTAAATAATAAAATCAATGATTATAATAGTTTTAACAATTGCATTTACTATAACATAATTTCTAAACCTTTGATTGAATTATCAAAAATTAAAGATATGAAAGAAGGACTTGAAAATAAAATTTTTGAAACCAATGCAAACAACTTAGAAGAATTAATAGATAAAATTAAATCAAAAAGATATAATAAAAATTATATACAAAGATTATTTTTAAATATTCTATTTAATAATAAAATAAACGATATTGATAATCTAAATTATTTAAAGGTAGTTGCAGTCAAAAATGTTAGTGTTCTAAAATATCTACATAGTATTTTGCCTATATTGACTAATCT
The DNA here is from genome assembly GCA_949283525.1 of uncultured Eubacteriales bacterium. Lineage (GTDB taxonomy): Bacteria > Bacillota > Clostridia > Christensenellales > UBA1242 > CAKVOD01. Next base: position 60,057 of record CASDSK010000045.1, on the reverse strand, counting down.
TAAAAATAAAAACATCTTACAAGAAAAAAGTGTTTATGATGTGGATGTTATTTCAAACAAAATTTATTATGAAATTAATCACATACATCAATCAAGGTTTCCTTATCAAAAAATGATAATACACAATAAATAGTGTATTATCATTTTATAATACCAAATATATAGTATTTTAGTTTTGAGCAACAACTTCTCCAGTTTGTGGGTCTATTATTACCCCATTACTATTTCCATTAATACCAACTATTGAAACATACCAATAATATGCATCAAAATTACTATTTAAGTCTGTAATAATTTTGATATAAACTTCACCATTTAGTTTACCTTTAGAAAAATATTCATCAATTTTAGTGTCGAGTGTTTCTAAAGCAATTTCTAATGCACTACGCCAAGTAATTTGCAAATTATCCGTTTTAGCGTCAAGTGCACAAGTTAAATCTCCATTTGTTGTAGAAATTGTTAAATTAATCTTAGCATTATCATCAACTACTTTTTTGATGTCAACCATTAATGTTGAATCATATTTATTATATTCTAAATTGCCTGTATATTCAGTTCCATTAACATCTAATTTATACTGTGCAACTATTGGCATATCACTTTTTTTGTATTTTACACATAACATACCGAATTCAGTTTGTTTTTCACAAGTTCCATTAACAATATAAGGGTCTTCTCTTTTTCCGCTCATAAATGTTGCACTAAATTCTTCGTTTTCTCCTGAAAATACATTATACCTTACTTCTGCTAAATTATCCAATACAACGTCAATTTTGTTTGCACCACAAGCAGAAAAAACAAGTGTCAATACTAGCAATAAAGACGTTAAGAATATTTTTTTCATTATTCCCTCCATTACTTTATATCTATGCTAGTCCAATTAAATTTATACTAAAAAAAACTAAAATTTAAAAAATTTATTTTACTAAGTTCTTAAGCATATCCACTCTTTTTGTATGTCTGTCTCCCAAAAATGAAGTATTTAAAAATTCATTTACTATTGTCTTGTAAAACTTTAAGGTATGCTTATCTCTACCAGCTAGAATTAAAACATTAGCGTTATTGTGCTGTCTTGCCAATTTAGCCGTTTTCTTATTATGGCACAATGCTCCAATTATATAATTATATCTATTAATTGCAACACTCATTCCTATTCCTGTTCCACAAATTAATATTCCAAAGTCATTTGTATTTTGACTTAAATATTCTGCTAATTTTTTTGCATAAATTGGGTAATCTACAGAATCTATTGAGTTTGTTCCTAAATCTACATATTCTATATTATTTTCATCGAAATATTTTTTGATTAATTCTTTTAATTGAAAACCTGCGTGGTCAGATGCCAATGCAATCATATTTATCTCCTTTTATAAATTATTCAATTCAAATTTTATTCTTTTGATAGGTAGTCCAATAACATTATCTCTTGTCCCCTTAATTATGTGAGTATTCATTTCAATATCACTATTTAAGGTATATCCACCAGCGTGCTGAAGCCCATTGTACTTGTATAACAATTTATTTTTTTGTTCATCATTAAATTTATCAAAATATAATTTAGTGATTTCATTAAAAAGTTTTGTTTTATTTCTTTGTTTATCAATTATTGCAACGCCGGTCACAAAATAATGTGGACATCGTGTAATTTGATTAATCATAAAATAAAAATCATCTATAGATTTGGGTTTTTCTAATACTTTACCTTTAATTAACCCGACACTATCACAACCAATTACAACGCCATCAACTTCATTTACAATACTTAAAGCTTTAAAATATGCCAATTCTTTTGTGTATTTTAGCACTTGTTGTAAAGATTTAGGTAGCATATTTTTTTTGAATGTTTCTTCATCAAATTTATTATCTATAAATTTCCAATCTAAGTTATTTTGTCTAGCCAACTCTTTCCTTGATTGCGATGAACTTGCTACAAATATATTCTTATAATTCATATTGTCAGTATATCATAAATTTCTAAAATGTCCAATTATTTTAAAAAAAATAACCTAAAGTCATACTTTAGATTATTCTGTTTCTTTTTTATTCTTTTCTAAATCAACAACTTGTTTACCATCATAATAACCACAAGATTTACAAACTTGATGTGAAGCCTTAAGTTCGTGGCAATTAGAACATTCAACAAGGGTTGGAGTTGTTATTGTCCAACTAGATGCTACTCTTTTATTTCTTCTTTGTTTAGACACTTTCTGTTTAGGTACTGCCATTTATTTCTCCTCCTAATCAATTTTTATGTCGTTTAAACACGCAAATGCATTATTAATCAGTGGTTTGCACTCACATTTTTGCGTGTTAAGATTGGCAAAGCACTGAGGGCATAATCCCTTACAATCATCCTTACACAAAATTTTGTGTGGTAAAGACGTAATAAGATTATCTTCAATTATTTTCGAAATGTCAATTTTATCGCCTTTATATAGATAAGTTCCATTATCCACTACACTTTCTTCTTCATTTGCGGGTAAAACTTTTTCTTCAAACTCAAAAGAATGTGATGTGTTCACTTCATCTCCACAACGAAAACAATTCCCCGTCAAACACATAGAGCACTTCCCTTTTACAATTACAAATTCTGGTGTGTACCTATACTCTACATCAATTTGAAAATTTTGAATATCATTAATTCCAAAATCTTTGTAGGTTTCTTTAGGCACAACGTAAATTTGTTTAGTATGAACATCTAAACCACTTTTACTTTTTGCTAGATTTAGATTTAATATCATTGCTCTCTCCAAATTTTGACTTATAAAGTATATATGATTTTTTGTATTTTGTCAATTGTTTTAAAAAATTATTTAATACAATATTAATTTATTTGATTAAAAATGTCGAATATTATATAATGTAATTATTAAGGAGTCTGTATGAATAGAAAATTAAATCAATTATTATCACCTACTTCAATTGCAATTTTAGGAGCATCTAACAAAGAAGATAGTGTTGGCTCTAGACTGGTAAAAAACATTATAGAGGGAAATTATAAGGGACAAGTTTTCCCAATCAATCCAAAATATCAAAAGTGTCAAGGCATTAAATGTTATCCTTCAGTAAAAAAATTACCACTTATACCCGATTTATTAATAATAGCAATTCCGGCTAAAGCAGTTTTTGATGCTATCAAAGAATGCAACGAGTTTGGCATAAAAAATTTTTATATTATATCTTCTGGATTCAGTGAATTAGGCGCCGAAGGCAAATATGCTCAGCAACAAATTTCAGAATATGCTAAAACAAACAAATTAAATATAATAGGCCCTAACACGATTGGTTTTATTAATAATGACATTTCATTAAATGCGAATTTTGCACAAGCAAAATCAAAGAATGGCAAAACGGTTTTAATTAGTCAGTCAGGAGCATTAACAAGTGGCATTATGAACATACTTAATACTACTCATATTGGGCTTAAATACGTTATAAGTATAGGTAACGCGTGTGATGTTAATATACACGATTTAATAAATTATTTTAACAACGACACAAGCATTAATCAAATATTGCTATATTTAGAATCTGTGCCATACCCTACTGAGTTTATGAAAGCTTGTCAAAAATCATCAAAAAATATTATTTGTATTAAATCTGGTAGAAGTACTACAGGTGCTAAAGCCGCTTTATCTCATACAGGTGCTTTGGCTAGTTCAGATACCATTGTTGATACATTTTTGGCTCAGTCTAATGTAATCAGAGTTGACTCAATTTCACAAATGGCAAATCTAGCCACTATCTATGAAACAACAGAAAATTATAAAAAAAGCAAAAATATTGTAGTAATTACAAATGCTGGTGGTCCTGCAGTATTGACAGTAGATGCTTTAAGTAATTACGGTTTTAATTTATATGAGTTTAAAGAAAATCAAAAAGAATATTTAAAATCTTATTTACAAAAACAGGCTTCAGTAAACAATCCTATAGATATGGTAGCATCTGCATCAGTCGAAGATTACAAAAAAACGTTAGAATATTGCCTTAAAATTAAAAATGTAGATACTATAATATGCATTCATTTATATATAATGGGTACAAAATCTATTGAAATGGCTAAAATTATGGAAGATTGCAAATTAAAATATCCTAATAAATTGGTTGCAGGTGTTTTTATAACTAGCGAAGAAAATGTTCTTGAAATTAAAAATAAAATAACATCAATACCGATTTTCAATTCCGGAGAAGATGTAGCCAAAACTATTAGTTTAACAAATAATTATAGAAATAATAGTAAACCAAAATGTAGTAAAATAGACAACCAAAGAATTAATACAATTATAAATAATGCTAAAGCTGAAAATAGAAATTTATTAACTACAATTGAATCATTAGAAGTTCTTAAAGAACTTAAGTTGCCCGTAGTAAATTACACCTTTGTTAAAGATTTTAAAGAAGCGAAAAAAAATTCAAAAAACATCCAATATCCTGTTGCAATTAAAATAACATCAAAAACTATAACACACAAAAGCGATGTTGGTGGTGTTAAAATAGGAATAAACAATAAGAACGAATTATTAAAAGCAATCGATGAAATAAAACAAAATTTAACAAAAAACAATTGTATAAATGGTTTAGATGGATTTTTAATACAAGAAATGAAATCATCAAAAAGAGAATTCGTATATGGTATTATTGAAGACTCTCAATTTGGACTTTGTTCAATGTTTGGACTTGGTGGAATATTTGTAGAAGCATTTAAAGATGTAAGTTTTAAGATATTACCTACAAATTCTTATGATTTGGATAATCAAATTAACTCTTTAAAATCTTCTTCATTATTAAAAAATATTAGAAATTTGCCTCAAGCAAATTTAGAAGAATTAAAAAATATAATGTTAACAATTAATAATTTTGCAATTAGTTATAATATAAAAGAACTCGACTTAAATCCTATTATTATAGATGACATTACAGGTAATAATTATTTAATAGATGCAAGAATTAAAATATAATACACAATATAAAGTGTATTATATTTTTATAATACTCAATATTTACTAATATTCAAACTTAAAGTCACCATTTAATTTTTCAAAAAACCTAAAAATATTAAATTCTTCCTCCTCTTCTTCTAATTCATATTTATCAAATATATCTTGTGCTTTTTCTTCATTGACTATATAAAATTTTGTAGAGTTGCCTTCACTATCTTTTACCTTATATAAATTTAAATCAAAAAAAATATTGTAAGATATTAAGTTAGCAATTACCCCTATTCCTAGAATACTAATTAAAAATACTTTTATTATTTTATGCATTAATTTTAAGAATTTTTTGTTTCAGGTTTTAGTTTAAGATATTCAAAAAATGTTTCAATATTAGCCCTTTCAAACTCTAATAGTTTATTCGCTAAATCTATTATCTCAGTATCTGCCTTATCGTAATTTGCAACTGCTTTCGTCAAATCAATAACTCCCATCATTGTTCCAATCAATAACATTTCTGCCAAGTGTTGAGTGCTAGATGAGGATAATAGATTTAATTTTATAGATACCCATAATTGAGTTTTTTGTAATATATTATTGTCTTTTAGGTTATAATCTTTGGAATTGGCAATCATTATACATTCTTTTTCAAAAATATAATATTGGCTACTCTCTTTACTTAATTCCACAGTGATATTTTCTAATTTAATACTACTTAAAACATTCTCTAAAGATTGTATAGCCATTTTAACATTTTTATAAATTTCATTTAGAAGTTCTATGTTATCGTCCTTTTCAATTTTTTTATTCATTAAAACACCTCTCTTAGTTCATTATGTACATTTACGTAAAATTTATGAAAAAAATCTCCAATTATTTTTGGAGATTTTTACCATTTTACAATAAACTATCAATATCAATAAAGTTATCTTCATTTTTCTTAAAAAGTTGAATTTTCGTAATTTTAATAACTTTAAAATTTACTATATGTTTTAATGAATTTAATAATGTACTAATTTTTAAATTTTGTTTCTGCCCACAAGCAATTTTGCATCGTATCGTATTATCAGTTATTTCTAATTTATAAATTTTTTCATTTATACTTTCATCAATATCACTAACATATTTTATATTTTTAAAATCTAAATTCAATTTTTTATTAACTACAATCTCATATTCTGCACAATCAATTAAGTCATAAAAATTAGGTTTTTTATCAATTAATTTTACATAATCTACTTTAAGCCCTTCAGGAGAATATTTATTAAATCTTTCTTTAAATAAATCGACATTGTCAAATTGAGTTATTAAGTACATATATTCACAAAGGCTTTCAATTCCTAAAGAAGTTGGTGGCGAGAAAAATAATAGTTCGTGTGGATTAAAACCACAAGAATATTCTATATCGATATTTGCCCTTTTTATTGTCTGTATAATAACATCTCTACAATCTAAATATGAATTATATGCAAAATTATTTAGTTTACTAAATTTAATTAATAACATTGCACCCTCCAAACTGTATTAAACCACAATTATTGCAACCAATCCTACAATCTTTTGTTGTTTGTTCTGCCTTTGACTTTTTCCTTTCCAATTTCAAGTATTCCTTACTTATACCAATATCAATATGTTCCCAAGGTAAAATTATATCTTCATTAATTTCATTTAAAAATTTTGAAATATTTATACTTTCTAATGCCTGTTGCCATTTATCAAAAGAAAAAAACTCGTTCCAACCATCAAAAATACAACCCAATTTATATGCACTTTCTATTGCCTTGCATAAACTTCTATCTCCACGTGCCAAAATTGTTTCTATTAAGCTTGTGTTATAATCGTGATAATTATAATTTACATTAATTGCTTTTAACCCCCTTCTCAAAAATTCTACTTTTTCTTCAATTTCATCTCGTGATGCAAATTTTTCAAATTGAAATGGAGTAAATGGTTTTGGAACAAAAATACTTGTACTAACAGTAAGTTTAGGCACTTTTTTTGTATTATGTACTTTTTGATAACATATTGGAAGTTGTTTACAAATTTCAATTATTCCTTCAACATCTTTGATAGTTTCAGTTGGCAATCCAATCATAAAATATAATTTTATTTTATCATAATTCGCCCTAAAAGCATCTTCTAAACTACTTAAAATATTTTCTTCAGTTATATTTTTATTAATTACATCCCTTAATCTTTGTGTGCCTGCTTCAGGAGCAAAAGTTAAACTTGACTTTCTACTTTCAAAGGAAAACGCACCTTCAAAACTATCCAACCTAAGCGACGGCAACGCTAATTTTGTATTTTTCAATAGTGGCTCACTCTTTAATTTATTTATAAGTTCAATTAAATAAGGATAATCTCCAGTAGATAATGAAAATAACGAAATTTCACTATAACCTGTATTTTGAATTTTGTTCTTAGTAATCTCACATATTTTATCAATACTTCTTTCTCTTACCGGTCTATATATGTATCCTGCTTGACAAAATCTACAACCACGAGTACACCCTCTAAAAATTTCTACTGCACCCCTATTGTGAACAATTTCAATATTTGGAACGATTGGCTTTGACATATAAAAAGTTCTATTAAGGTCTTTTACAATAGCTTTCTTTATTTTTTTCTGCGTATCTACTATTGTATAATAATCATTTTTTGTGTTATACAATGATGGAATATAAATGCCATCAAAATCTTTAATCGTATGAAAAAAATCTTGCTTTGACATTCCTTTCTTATAAATATTTTGTAATTTCACATTAATTTCTTCGCCATCACCAACGATAATAATATCTAGAAAATCTGCAATTGGTTCTAGATTTACTGCACAAGGTCCACCACCAATTATTATTGGATATGTATCATCTCTTTGATTGCTATAAAATGGTATTTTAGCCAAATCTAACATATACAAAAAGTTTGTATAACTCATTTCATATTGAAATGTAAAATGTAAAAAATCAAATTTTTGTAAAGGTGAATGGCTTTCAAGAGAAAATAAATTCAATTTATTTGTTTTGAGATAATCAGCAAAATCTAATTTAGGCGTAAAACATCTTTCACAAAAACTATTATGTAATGAATTTAGCAGTTCATATAAAATTTTTATTCCATTATGCGACATCCCAACTTCATATAAATCAGGAAAGCAAAAACAATTACTTATTTTGCTATTACTAAAATTTTTAATACTATTATATTCACCACCTAAATATCTTGAAGGTTTCTCAACGCCTATTAAATCATCATATAATATTTCCATACTAAATTTCCTTTTATTTATTATAGCATATAAAATCATAAAAACAAATTTTATTTATAAATTCATATAAATTTCATATAATAATTTAAGAGGTAAAAAATGAATATAGTTTTAACAGGTGGTGGTAGTGCCGGCCACATAATTCCAAATTTAGCATTAGTAGATGAATTAAAAAAATATTTTGATAACATTTATTACATAGGTAGTGATAAACCAAATGAAAAAAAACTTGTAGAAAATTACAAAATTCCTTACTATTCTATATCTACACCTAAATTAATACGAAAACTTACATTCAAAAATTTTACAATTCCATTTAAATTAATTAAGAGTATTTGTCAATGTAAAAAAATTCTAAAAAATTTGAATGTAGATGTAGTTTTTTCTAAAGGTGGATATGTATCACTACCTGTCGTTATTGCAGCACATCAATTAAAAATTAAAGTTATAATCCATGAGTCAGATACTTCTATGGGGCTTTCAAACAAAATTAGTAGTAAATTTAGCGATAAAATATGTACTTCATTTCCATTACATAGCAATAATAAAAAAATTATATATACAGGAGCACCAATAAGAAAAGAATTTTTTATAGCAAAGCAAAAAAAATTTTTTGATAACAATAAAAAAATTATATTAGTAATTGGTGGAAGCCAAGGTTCAAACACCTTAAATAATATTATATATCAAAATATTGATTATTTAACAAAAAAATATAACATCATTCATATATGTGGTTATAAAAAATTAAAAAAAATAAATAACAATTCATACATTCAATTTGAGTTTTCTAACGATATGCCAACATTAATAAAAAGCAGTGACATAATATTAACTCGAGGAGGTTCAAACGCTTTATTTGAGATTTTGGCAATTAACAAACCTATGATAATTGTTCCACTAACAAAAAAAGAATCACGAGGAGAACAAATAGACAATGCAAAATATTTTATGCAAAATAATTTGGCTTGTTATTTAGAAAAATTAGAACTAGATGAATTTGAGAATTGCATTCAAAATCAATTAAAAAATTCACAAAATATTTGCAAATTACAAAACAATTTTATTAGTATAAATGGTACAAAAAATATTGTTAATTGTATCCTTAATACTATTTCCAAAAATTAAAATACAAAATGTGGTGTATTATAGTTTTATAATACACCACATTTACTTAAGCAAACATAAATAATTTAATTATTAAAATTATTTTTTATTTTCTCCATTAATTCTATTGCTAATGGGAAACCTGCGTCATAACATTGTGCTAAATAATCCATAGATTTCTCTAAATCAGGTTTAACGCCCTCACCTTTAGCATATGCAAGTGCTAAAATATACTGTGCCCTCAAATCTCCACCATCTGCGGCATTGATTAAAAGTCTTATTGCATCTGGAGAAAATGATTGATTATCATTATTCAAACTTAATTGAATAGCAACTTCATATTGAGCATATGGAGAGCCTAATTTAGCTGCTTTTTTTATTAATTCCCAACCTTTTTGTGAATCTCTTTGTACAAATATTCCACTATCAGCCATATAGAATGAGCCTATCATATACACTGCATTTGGATAATTATCTTCAGCCATTTTTTCAAAAATATAGAAAGATTTTTTCTCATCTTGTTTAACACCCAATCCAAACATATAACACAAAGCAACTCTAAATTGTGCTAACTTATTTCCTTCGTTTGCAGCACTTTGAATCATTTTGAACGCTTCTTCATCTTTTTTGTTTTGAAATAAATATGCAGAATATTCAACCATAGAATCAACTTGCCCTTCATTAGCAAGTGTTTCCCAAATCTTGTATGCCTTTTGTTCATCTTCATCTATTTTATAGCCTGCATACACACAACAAGCATATTTATATTTTTCAAAATCACTACATTTTTTATAATCAAGTTTTTGTGGGTCAAATTTATCATATTCATTAGTGTTACCTAATAAATAAAAAGATTTTAATTCATTGACAAGTATACTTTCTCCTGCTTTTTTAATTTCATTTAGGTCTTCTAATGTAACTTCCATAACTAACTCCTTAATAGTTTAACTATTACTTAAATTAAGTATAGCACATATTTTACAATTTTCAAAACATATAAAGGTATTTTATAAAATATCTTTTAAGATTTCATAAGAATCATATTTTAAAAATAAATCATTTAAATTTTTTTCTATAATTACTTTTTTTAATTTGTTATTTGAATCATAAACAACGAAAATTGTGTAATTTTCTGGATTGATAAATTTTATTAATTTATACAAAGGCATTTCTTCAGAAACAGCAACGATATTTACATTACAACCTTTTTTAAAATTATTTTGATAATTTTTACTAAAAACTCGTCTTTTATAAACTGCATTTTTGTTAAAGTTAAATGCTCCTGTTAATAAAAATATTGAGACTAAGGCCATATTATAAAGTGGTTCAAAAAAGATTGAAACAATAAATACTAGAAAGAATATTAAAGATAAAGAAATGGCTGTTATACTAACTATCTTTTCAGTAATTTTTTCATTTTTATATTTTGAAATTATAGCCCTAAATACTCTACCCCCATCTAAAGGAAAAACCGGCAATAAATTAAAAATTAATGTAATAAAATTACTAAAAACAAACATATCCGTATAATAATACGATATTGGTACAATCCACCAAAGAGCAACGCATATTATGATTAAAACAATATTTACTATTGGTCCTGCTATTGCTATCTTAATTTCATCTTTATAAGGAAAGTTATCATTTTCTAAACTTAATTCTGCACCAAAAGGCAATAGCGAAATTTGTTGTAATTGATATCCCAAATTTTTTGCTACCAATGCGTGTCCTAATTCATGCAATAAAACTGTTATTAAATAACATATAAAAACTTCACCTAAACCTACAAAAAAAGTTAAAATACCTATAATTAAAAACAATGGATGAATACGAAATTTGTATTTTATCATAATTCATTCTCACTTTTGTCATAATTATCTACGATAGTTTGGTTTTGTTTTATATAAAATTGCATATCACTTAACATTAACGCAATTGGCTGTCCTTTCTCCACAACTTCACCACTTTTGATACCTAGACCAAATACACCAGAAAATATTGTTTCTAAATTATTACTATGTTTAATAATAATTTGTGTTAAATTATCAACTAATTTATTAACTGAAATTTCACCATAATAAGGTGCGTATAACAAACCCGACGCTCCTACAATAGTTATTATTCCATTATCGTTAACTATATTATCATAATTATCAAATTTTAAATCGTAATCAATTGGAGTAGTTGATACTAAACAACTATTTTCATTAAATAAAATAGATACTAACTTAACTCCACCTGTATCATCAAATAATTGTTCAGTTGGCTTAGTAGATTCTAATGTTGTTTTAATGCTTTCCATTATATTATTCCAAAAATTTTTGTCTAATAAATTAATGCTAAAGCATACTATAACTACAACAATCAATGCAAATATATTTTTTAATTTTAATACTGCAAAAATATTCTTAAAAGTTTTCATATAACATCTTATGCATAAAAAAAAACAAATAGACATCACAATGTTCTATTTGTTTAGCAACCATTACAATTTTAAGGGACAATACCGACAATTTTTAATTTTCTTGCTAATGCCTTTATATTAATGTCGTATTCTCCAAATTCATTTACGTTAATAATAACTTCAAAGTCATCGCTTTTTATATCAGCATATTCAGTTAATAAATTATAAATTTCTAATTTAATAATTTCAGCAAATTTGTCTGGTTTAAAATGCTTATCAGTACTTAAAGCACTTTTTACCCTTTCCAAAGCGTTTGTTGTTATATATTTTTGCATTAAATGTTCCTTTTTAATTTTCTTTTTATAAAACCAAATAGCCCTGTATAATTCTTTTGAAAATTAATAATTTTATTTGTATTGTATTGAATATTTTCAGCAAGTTGTGCAAATGCTTTACCTGCCTTTGAATTATTTGCAACAGCACCACCATCATTAAGTGAAGTAACTATATTGTCATCCTCTGGAATAACTCCTATCAACTCTATATCAAAGAGTTTACTTATATCTTCAACTTTAAGCATTTCATTATTAGCCATTAAATCTCCCCGTATTCTATTAATAACCAACTTAATACTATACAATTCATAGGTGCTTAAAATATCAACAACTTTAGAGGCATCCTTAATAGCAGAAATGTGTGGTGTTGTCACAACTATTGCTTCAGACGCAGAAAATACTGCTCTATGAAAACCCAAATCAATTCCGGCTGGACAATCTATGATAATATAATCAAATAAAGAAGATAATTCATCAACTATAGATTTTATTTGTAGTTTATTTACTTTCCCTGCATTAAAACTTTGAGTAGAAGGCATAATATATAAATAAGGCTCATTTTTGTCTTGAATTAAAGCCTGTTTGATTCTACACTTACCTTCTATACAATCTACAATATCATATATAATCTTATGTTCTACTCCCATAACTACATCTAAATTGTTTAGTCCTATATCCACATCAAGAATACAAACACGTAGTTTAAGGCGTGCCAACTTAGCCCCTAGATTAGCACAAATGGTCGTTTTACCTACGCCACCTTTACCACTTGTAACAACTAATTTCCTTGCCATAGTTACCTCACAAAATGTAGTTTATCACAATATGATATAATTTTTTTAGATAATTTTGTCAATAGAAATCAAAAAATGTCATAAATAAAAAGCCACAGAATATTAAATAAAACCGTGTTTTCATTGATACCTAAATTTATTTTAAAACATAAGATTAAGGTTATGCACTTTTTTAACTATGAAAAAAAACAAAAAAGAACTCTACAAAATAGTAAAGTCCATTTTTGTTATTTTAAGATAATAAACTAAATTATTATTTTAAAATATTAATAAACAATATTTTAATTTAACATTTAATAATTAATTAACGCCCCTTCTACTACAGCGACATCAGGAGAATCTAAAATATATACATTTAAATTTAATTTTGAGCGTGCATACTTTTCAAACCCAGTTATTTCGCATCCTAAACCGGTGAAAAATATACCTGTTTCTCTAATTATATCTTGATATTCTTTATCTAATGAATTTAAAAAGACTAAAATTGCTTCAAAAATTTTATCGTAACAAAGCGTTATTGATTCATAAATGTCTTGACTTGACACCACATAATTTTGCATTTTATTCGTAGATAAATCTTGCCCTAAAACTTTAATTGTAGTTGCATCCGTTGAATACAAACTTGAAACTGATTTTTTTAAACGTTCTATTTCTACTTTTGGTATTAGTATATTATAATTATTTTTTATGGTCTCTTGTATACTTAAATTAACCATACTTCCCCCCAGTGATAAACTTATTGCTTCAATAACATTATTTATAGTAGTAAGTCCAATTTCAGTTTTGCCTGCACCAATATCTACAATAAGATAAGGTCTTGACAAATCGTCATCCAATAATTTACAAGCACAAGTTAATTGCGGTTTAATAGTTATTGCAGTAACTCCACAACTATTTAATAATTTAATAAACTCGTCTATCTGTGAAGTTGTTGAACAAGTTGGAACGCATAAAACAATTTCAAGTGAATTTCTTTTCTTAATATTCCCAATTAAATTATTAAATATACTGTTTAACAAAACTTTAGCCCAATAAAAATTAGTTATTATACCATTTTTGATAGGTTGTATTGCTTTTTCACCATCTTCAAGTCTTAATAAATTTTCTAAAGCATTCTTACCAAATGATACTAAAGTAGATTTTTTGTTTTTTTCTTTATAAATCACTAATGATGGTTCGTAAAAAATTAGGCCTAGTTTATAATCATATATTTTTATATATGAAGAACCCATTTCTAAAGATATAATCATTTGTACACTCCAAATTCTTTATAATATTTCCAAATACTTATTAAACGCTTTCTTAAAAGTTTTTGAAGAATGTAAAGCATATTTTATTTCAAAATCAACATCATTTTCTGTTGTTGTTTTCATTATGACTGAATCGCCTAAAACATCACAAGTTAAATCAGTGATACTACCATTTTCCGTAATATCTAAACCTATTGCAATACTAAGAATTGAAGATAGTTTTTTCATTGCATCTAAATCTTCTTCATCCAATATTTCTTTATATTTAACCCATTCGGTTAAATTAAATGCATCATTATCAACATTTTGAGCGACAAATGCTGCTAATAGTTGTTCTTTGTGTGTAACACCATAAATTGTACTATTGACAATTATATTAAAATTATTTTTATATAGATTGTAATAATTTATTATTTCACCACTTCTATATAAACTTGAGGCAATTCTTAACGTTTTCAAATAAGTTCTTGGTAATTTATGCAAAACTTTAAGTTGTTTAAAAATAATTATTGCTAAATCGCATACTTTTTTACCATTTCTTTTGCTACAATTATATTGAGATAATAAGGTATCCAAACTTAATTGTAATATGTCCGAAATAGGTTTATCTAAAGTTGCAGGTATAGCCAAATTCATTAACAAACCTTCTATGATTGAATGTGGAGTAAAAATCACTTCATATTCTTCTAAAGAATCAAATACTGCTTTAAAAATACTCATTCCACCAGCAAATATATCTGCCCTGTCGTTTAGAACACCTTTTATTCTTTTGGAACTGTCCACTTCTAATGTTTCAATCACTTTATAAATTTTAGCATAATTATCATTTGTAATTGTGAAATTATGTTCAATATCCAGTGGATACTTTAGAACTTTTGCAGACATTTTATAAAGTGCTTGTCCCATTTCCCCAACGCAAATAAATTTATAACCTTCACAAAAATCCTTATCAATACCATAGTCTGTAAGTTGATTTTTAAAAAAATCAACCATTTGTTCGTGAGTCTCTTGAGGTGTACAATTAGGATTTAAAAATAATTGTGACAAGGATAATGAACCAATAGGTATTGAAATTTTTGCTAACACATTACGTCTAAAATATTTAATAATATTAGTATAATTATCTTTAATATCTATAATTATCCCTCTTGGCGTATCTAACGTATTAACAACAGCCATATACAATGCGTTCATTTCATCATCTAAGGACAATACCTTAAATCTTAGACCACTAGAAGATTCTATTTCATCAATAAAACTAATTTGATTTTTTGCTTTAAATACAAAACTATTTATAAAAGCGTGAATAACTTCAACATTTTGCTTTTCACACATTCTCTTATACATTTTTAATATTTTGATAATTTCGCCACTAACGTTGCTTTTGATGATACCTCCATCTTTTAAGTCTACAGCAACGTCAACTGTTTCTTCAATTTGGTCATAAATATAAAAACTTTTGTCTTGTTCTATATTAGCAAAAACCAATTTTATTGTTTTTGGTCCAACAATGACCATAGCAGTTTTGTTCAACATAACACCTCTAAACTATTAATCTATTTTAATTGCAGATACTGGACAAGAATTTTGGCAAGCACCACATTTAACACATACATCTTTGTTAATAATTGGTTTACCATTGTCATCCATAGTAATTGCCCCTACTGGACAAATAGCAACACAAGTGCCACATTTTATACATTTTTCGTAATTAATCATAATTTTCTCCTTTGTGATTATAACACATTAATAAAATAGTTGCAACACATTTTATTTAAAATGCTGCTTTATATAAATGTATTTCTTTGTCAATGATTTCTACAACATCAAATCTAACAAGCAAATTATCATCATCACAATTAAGCAAATATTGGGAAGCTACTGCACGAATTTTTTGTTGTTTTCTTTTATCAACAGCTTCACTAGGCAAGCCATATAAATTTTTTGAACGATACTTCACTTCAATAAATACAGTAAACACATCGTCTTTAGCAATTATATCTATTTCACCATATTTAATTTTATAATTTGTACAAATTATCTTATACCCCTGCTTTTTTAGGTATTTTATTGCTAGTTTTTCACCAAATTCCCCAATCTGCTTAGTGCTAACAAAATCTTTTTTATTTACTCTGTTTGTTTTTTTGAAAAGCATTTTTAACATCCATAATATTATCCAAAATAATTTTTCCTAATCTTCCTTTACGAAAGTCGTCAATGATAGTTTTCGCCCCACGGTTATAATCAATTTCATTGCCTTTTAGTTTGAAATTTCTATTTACGCAAATCTCATCAAAAATCTCAATCGTATCAGCACTTTTATCACATTTTAAGTCGTATCTTTTGGACAAATTTTCAAAATAAGCATATTTTAAATCATTAATAAATTCAAATGCGAGTTCTTCTATGTCTAAAACTTCATCTTTAATGCTACCAATATATGCTAAGTTTTTGGCAACTCTATCATTTTCAAATGAAGGCCAAAGCGTCCCAGGAGTATCTAAAAGTTCAAAATTTCCACCAATTTTCACCCATTGATTAGCTCTAGTTACCCCTGCTTTATCACCAGTTATAGTTTTTTTGTTAGAACACACATTATTAATAAGTGTACTTTTACCACAATTAGGCACACCTATTACCATCAACCTAATAGGAATATGAATACCTTTTGTTTTGTTTTTTTCAATTTTAGGTTTTAGCAACTTTTCTGCTTTCATAGTTAAACTTTTGGAAGCATTGGAAATAGTACTATTTAATGAAACTACTTCAAATCCTAAATTTTCAAATACGTCTTTCCACAAACATAGTTCATCTTCATCAACTAAATCAGCCTTATTAAAAACTATTATAGATGGTTTGTTACCAATAATGTCTTTATATTTGGGATTCAAGCAAGAAAAAGGCGCCCTAGCATCTACCACATAAACTATAGCATCAACAAGTTTAACTACATTTTGCATTTCTCTTAATGCTTTATCCATATGCCCCGGATACCATTGAATTACCATAATCTAACCCTTATATCAAGTATTTAATATTAATAAATTAAAATGTTTATAATTTTAAAATGAACATATGATTTAATTATCTTTTTTTAATAAATCTGGACGACGTTCTTTAGTTATTTTCTCACTTTGTTCTTGACACCATTTTTTGATTTCTTGATGATTGCCACTTAATAATACTTCTGGAACTTTTAAACCTCTAAAATTGGCTGGTCTTGTATACTGTGGATGTTCAAGTAAATTATTTTCAAAACTTTCATTTTGATATGAACTTTCATTATTTAAAACATTAGGCAATAGTCTAATTATAGAATCAGCAATAACCATTGCTGGCAACTCCCCATTTGTAAGAACGTAATCGCCAATGCTTAATTCCCTATCAACTTTGTTATCTATAACTCTTTGGTCAATTCCTTCATAATGTCCACAAACAAAAACTAAATGTTCTTTATTCTTCAATTCTTTAGCTATTTCTTGATTAAAAGGCTCACCAGATGGTGTAACATAAATTACGTATGAATTACTACTTTTTACACTATCGATACAATCGAATAATGGCTGAGGGGTCAATAACATCCCTTCCCCACCGCCAAAAACATAGTCATCCGCTTTTTTATGTTTATCTTGTGAAAAATCTCTAATATTAACGCAGTTAATTTCAACTAAATTATTATCGATTGCCCTTTTTATAATACTACAATTCATAGCTTGGAACATCTCAGGAAATAATGTCAAAAAATCAATCTTCATAAACTAATACTTCCATAAGTTTATCTTTATCAACATAGATTTTTTTGTTATCAATATCAACATCAATAACAACCCTGTCTAAGAATGGGAACAAAAATTCTTTGTTATTAAGCATCATAGTAATTGTATTTACTTGAGAATACTCGTCAACTGCTATAACTTTACCAAATAATTTATTGTCACTTTTGTCAATTACTTCACAGCCGATTAAATCTTGGATATAATATTCGCCATCTTCTAAATCTGCTAATTGATTTTTGTCAATAAAAATAAATTCATTCTTTAATTTTTCTACACTTTCAATATTATCTAAATTATGAAATTTAATAATTACAAAACCATCTTGTAATCTGCAATAATCGACATCAAATCTTTTATGCTCCTCTCCAACGTATAAATACTTATAACCAAGATATTGAAGCACATCTCTTGTAATGGGAGAAACTTTAATTTCGCCTTTCAAAGCCTGTGGTTTAAGAACTTTTCCAATAACGGTATATTCTTCCATTATTTTTCACCTTCATTGATTTTGAGAACATAATTTTTTTTGTCATAAGCATTGATTGCCGTTACTAAAGTATCCAAAGCTTGTATAACTTTACCTTGGTAGCCTATAACTCTACCTACGTCAGTTTTGTCAACAGAAATATAAAATATTCCAACTTTGCCTTTGTCTTCATACTTTACATTTACACAAGTAGGATTTTTTGTCAAAGCTTTAACAAATTTTTCTACAATACTTACCATAATTTATCCTTAAATTTATATTATTCTGCTTGAGAATTGCCTTCACTAGTTTGTTCAACATTTTCTTCTGCTTTAGCCTTAGGTGTAGGAGGCATTTGTTTAGGTTTAGGCTCTCTGTATGGTTTTTTTTCAATAATGCCTTCTTTAACAATTAACTCTTTTGCTGTATCAGTTAACTGTGCTCCTACTGATAACCAGTACTTAACTCTTTCAGCGTTAATGTTAACTGCTGCTGGTTCAACCATTGGATTATAAGTTCCAAGATTTTCAATACATTTTCCATCTCTTGCTACTCTAGAATCTGTAGCCACTAATCTATAAAATGGTGCTTTTTTCGCTCCCATTCTTGTCAATCTAATTTTTACTGCCATATTTTATTCTCCTTATTTTTGCGTTAAAATCCAAAACGCCCTTTTTTCTTTCCATTAAATTGTTTCATAAGTTCTTTTGTTTGATTAAATTGTTTTAATAACGAATTTACTTGCTGAATAGAGGTCCCACTACCATCGGCAATTCTCTTTTTGTGGCTGGCTTTAAGTGTCTCTGGATGAAGTCTTTCGTATTTTGTCATTGATTGTATAATAGCCTTATTATGCTTCATATCATCTTTATTAATTCTAGCGTCACCAATTTTTAATTTTCCTGTTACTTTAGAAGGTAACATTTGTAAAAGTTCATTGACGTCCCCCATTTTGTCAAGATTATCAAATTGAGATAAATAATCTTCTAACGTGAAAGAATTTTCTCTTAAACTTTTTTGTAGACGTTGCAATTCTTTCTCTTCAACAACTGTTTGTGCTTTTTCAATTAGACTTAAAACATCACCCATTCCTAAAATTCTAGACGCAAATCTATCAGGATAGAATGGCTCTAAATCTCCAATCTTTTCGCCAACACCACAGAATTTTATTGGTTTACCTGTAACGGCTTTAATTGATAATGCTGCACCACCTCGTGTGTCGCCATCAAGTTTGGTCAAAATGACCCCTGTTATTTCTAAATCATCATCAAATGCTTTAGCGACGTTAACTGCATCTTGCCCAGTCATTGCATCAACCGTAAGTAAAATTTCAGTAGGTTTTGTTGCTTCTTTAATTTCTTTCAACTCATCCATTAACTCTTCATTAATATGCAAACGCCCTGCTGTATCAATTATAACAGTGTCTAGCATATTAGATTTAGCGTATTCAATGGCTTCAAGCGCAGTTTTAAGCGTTTTTTGTGTCCCTTTCTCAAAAACGGGTACACCAGCATTTTTACCAACAACCTTTAACTGATTTATTGCCGCAGGTCTAACTATATCACACGCTACTAATAATGGTTTCTTACCTGCACTTTTTAGATTATATGCTAACTTACCACACATAGTCGTCTTACCTGCACCCTGCAAACCACACATTAAAATTATTGTCGGCAAGTTTGACGAAACTGCTAATTTAGCATTTGTACTTCCCAATAACTCAACTAACTCATCTCTCACAATTTTAATAACTTGTTGCCCTGGTGTTAAACTTTCCATAACTTGTTCGCCAACAGCCTTAGCAGAAACCTTAGATATAAAATCTTTAACAACCATAAAATTCACGTCTGCTTCTAATAAAGCGACTCTAATTTCTCGCATTGCCTGTTTGATTTCAAGTTCAGTTAATTTACCACGATTAGTAAGTTTACTAAAAATGTGATTCAATCTCTCACTTAAGTTTGAAAATAAAGCCATTTAATTCTCCCAAATTTTTGTAAATTCGTTTAAAAGATTGTTATTTAAATGTTTTTTTAAGAACTTTTTTGATTCAATGTATTTCCCGTACAAACCAAGTTTTTGTTCATATTCTATAAGTAGAAATTTAATTCTTTTGATAATATCATATACAGCCTGACGTGTTAAACCATCTAACCCTGCTATTTCTGATAAACTAATATTGTCATAAAAAAACATCTTAGCCACTGCAAGTTGTTTATCTGTCAATAAATTACCATAAAAGTCTAACATTATACTATATTTAATACTATTTTCTAAATCCATATAATCACCAGTTTGTAAAGGTAAAATACTTGTCTTAATAGTACAATATTTTTTGTAGTTTGTCAAGTTATTTTGTGTATAATTTTATTTTTTTTTGCATAATTGATTATAATTTACAAAAATTAAAATATGTTTACAATAGTATTAAGAGTAATTATAATATTTTTAATAGTTTTAATATTGGTAAGATTAATGGGCAAAAGGCAATTAGGCGAACTACAACCTTTTGAATTAGTCATAATGCTTATTTTCGCTGATATTGCGACAATTCCAATGACAGATTCAAGCGTTCCTTTATTATTAGGTGTAATTCCTTTGATAACTTTAGTGTTATTGCAATATCTTTTGTCATTAATGTCACGAAAAAGCATTTTTTTACAAAAATTAATAAACGGAAGACCTGTCATAGTAATTGGACCTAATGGCATTATTTATCAAAATTTAAAGTCCTTAAATATGAGCCTAGACGATTTACAGGAAGCATTAAGAGGTTGTAACGTTAGCAATTTTGACGAAGTACAATATGCAATAGTGGAAACAAATGGCAAAATGTCAATTATATTAAAAAAAGAAAATTGCCCTATCACTTTAAAAGATATGAAAATACATAGCGAAGAAAGTGCCTTACCTTTAATATTAATTGATGACGGCAGAATAAATAAACAAAATTTATCTTTAACACTTTTAACTATAGATAAAATTAAAGAAATTTTAAACAATAATAACATTAAATCAATTAAACAAGTTCTAGTAATGAACATTGATAATAATGGCAAAATTTATTTACAAACAAAAAATAAAAAAGGAATGGTTATAAATATCAAATTTGATGGAGGAAAAAATTGGTAAAAAAAATTTTTTTTCTAGTTATGCTTTTAGCAATTTTATTATTCATTACAATAAGCACTCAAGTTTTTCTTGATAATACTATTAATAATATGCTAAGACAAATTGATAATGTTCAAACACAAATCTTAGACAATGAAAACAATTTAAATCAAAATTTTATACTAGAAAATTTTGATAAAATGAGAAATTATTGGGAAAGCAATGAAGGCAAACTTGCGCTATGTGTAGACCACAAAAATATTTCAAATGTAGGTCAATCTTTAGTTCGATTAAAAGCTAGTTTAGAAGAAAACGATATTTTAACCGCTAAAACAGAAATATATTTGCTTTACGAATTAGTATATGTATTACAAAAATTATCTACATTCAATATTCACAATGTTTTTTAATATAAGTTTATTCTTAATTTAAAAAAATTAAATATTTATTATAATTTTACAAAAAAAATACAAACCCATAGGTTTGTATTTTTTATTGGGGCTAGTGATAGGAATTGAACCTACAACCTGCTGATTACAAGTCAGCTGCTCTGCCAATTGAGCTACACTAGCATCAAAGCATTAAACTTTGGTGCCTCGAGGCGGAATCGAACCACCGACACGAAGATTTTCAGTCTTCTGCTCTACCGACTGAGCTATCGAGGCATCTAGTTAAACTAGAAAATGGCGACCTGGAAGAGACTCGAACTCTCGACCTCTAGCGTGACAGGCTAGCGTTCTAACCATCTGAACTACCAGGCCAAATATTGCCAACCACATATGGTGGATCTTCAGGGACTTGAACCCCGGACCGACCGGTTATGAGCCGGTTGCTCTAACCAACTGAGCTAAAGATCCATATGGTCGGGGTGGAGAGGCTCGAACTCCCGACCCCATGGTCCCAAACCACGTGCGCTACCAACTGCGCTACACCCCGCTCTGCGATTGGCTGACTTGTATATAATACAGTATTTTAATTTAAATGTCAACAAATTTTTAATATTTTTTTAATTTTTATAAAAAAACTAACAAAATCATTAAAAACTTTTATTAGTATATTCATTTATTGAACATTTGTCAACTAATTTTACAATAATTTTATTTTTCTCTTAAAAAATGTCAATTTATAACAAAATATTAGTGCTAATATTCTTTGACGGAGGTTATATGCAAATAAAAAGTAGAGTTTATAATAACACATTATATACAAGCCTTTGTGGAGAACTTGATGAAATGAGTGCTAGTTATACAAGAAACCAACTAGACCTAATTATGCAAAATCCTTTAATAAAACAAATAGTAATAGATTTGTCAGAATTAACATTTATGGATAGCACAGGTATTGGTATTTTGATAGGCAGATACAAAAAAATGAAAATAAAAAATATTCCTATATTTATTTGTAACCCAAATAATCACATAGAAAAAATATTTAAAATGACAGGCTTATACGAGATTATGCCAAAAATTAATTAAAGTGAGGAAATTATGAAAAACGAAATGACATTACACATTAAATCATTATCAGTAAACGAGGCTTTTGCTAGAAGTACAGTTGCTGCATTTTGCGCACAAGTTAATCCAACATTAGAAGATATTGTAGATATCAAAACTGCAGTTTCTGAAGCCGTAACAAACTCTGTTGTTCACGCTTATCCAAACAGTATTGGCGATATAAAAATAAATGTCGTTCTTAAAGATAATTTTGTAACTATAACTATTACCGATTATGGAATAGGTATTTTTGATACAGAGAAAGCAAAAGAACCATTTTTCACAACAAAACCTGATGAAGAACGCAGTGGTATGGGTTTTACTGTAATGGAAAGTTTTATGGATTCATTGGACATCAAAAACAACAGTTCAAAAGGAACAACTGTGAAAATGACAAAAAAACTGTCAATAGATACAAACGTTATGGTGGCGAATGATTAGCCATAGCGAAACACTAGAATTGCTAAAAAAAGCACAAAACGGCGATGAAAACGCAAAAAATCTTCTTATTAAAGAAAATACTCCCCTTGTGAAATGCGTTATTAAGCACTATAAAATGAAAGGAATAGAGTATGAAGATTTGTTTCAACTAGGTTGTGTTGGCTTTGTAAAAGCAATAAATAAATTTGACATTTCTTATAATGTGAAATTTTCCACTTATGCTGTTCCAATGATTTTAGGAGAAGTTAAAAGATATTTGAGAGATGAAGGCTATATTAAGGTTTCTCGTTCTATAAAACATCAAGCTAATGAAATAAAAAAATTCATTGAAAAATATAACACCAAACATTCCATAACTCCATCTTTAGAATTAATTGCTAAACAATTTAATATGGATATTCAGGACGTAGTGTTTACATTAGACGCCACACGCCTTCCTGTATCTATTTATGATAGTTTAGATAATGATGATAGCACAAGTTTAGTCGAAAAAATATCTAATGATAACGAAAATATTGATTCAACTTTAGAAAAAATAACACTAAAAAATTTAATAAATAAGCTTCCACCAAAAGAAAGAAAAATAATAATTTTAAGATATTTTAAAGATAGAACACAAATGGAGATTGCCGAAGAATTAGGCATATCACAAGTTCAAATTTCAAGAATAGAAAATAAAATTTTAAAAGATTTAAAATCATCATTTTTATAAAAAACTCTATAAATAATTATAGGGCTTTTTATGATATTTTAATAAATTCAATATTATTTAAACATTCTTCAACAAGTTCATCAACATTTATTTTCTTCTCTTCCAATATAACTGAGTCTAATTTAGGTTTTATTATTGGATTACGTGGCAAAAAAACTGTACAACAATCTTCATATGGCAAAATGGAAATATCAAAAGTTCCAATTTTTTTAGCAACATCAATAATCTCATTTTTGTCATCACCTATTAATGGTCTATAGATTGGCATAGAAACAACAGAATTTGAAGAAATAATACCTTCCATAGTTTGACTAGCAACTTGGCCTAAACTCTCACCTGTAACTATGGCTTTACAATTAAGTTTGTGCGCTAATTTCTCAGCTATTCTCATCATTATTCTTCTCATTAATGTAATCATAAATTTAGGGTTACAATTTTTATGAATAGTTTCTTGAACCTTTGTAAAATTGACAAAATACAACTTAAATTCTCCATTATATTGGGCAATTACTTTTGCTAAATCAATAACCTTTTGTTTTGCTCTTTCGCTAGTATAAGGATAACTATGAAAATGAAGCCCAAAAATTTTAGCCCCTCTTTTGGCAATTTTATAAGTTGCAACAGGACTATCAATGCCACCAGACAAAAGGCACAATGCTTTACCAGCGCTACCTGTTGGCATACCACCGGCACATTTGATACTATCAAGATACATATATGTATAACCATTCTCTCTAATATCTATTACCAATTCTTTATCAAAGTTTTCTAAATTAACTATACAATTAGAATAAGTCTTTAAAATAAATTCACCAATTTTGGCAGAAACTTCATTTGAATGTAATGGAAAATTTTTATCAGCTCGACGTGTTGATACTCTAAAAGTACAATTATTAAATTGAAATTCTTGAACTGCATCAATGATTTTATTTATATCATTTTCAACGCAAATCGCTACAGAGAGCCAGTTAAATCCAAAAACTTTTGTTAATCTAGAAATTAATTTTTTCTCATCTACAATATCATAATCTTTTATTATATATCTAGCACCCCCCTTATCCACTATAGCATTGATATCTTTTATTGCATTTACTGTGTTATCAAATAAACACCTTTCAAAAAAACCTCTATTATCCCCCTTAAGATGTATTTCAGAGTATCTTAAAATAATTAATCTTTTCATAATTTTTATCCTTTTTAATTAAAGAGAACGTAAATAATTAGCGTGCTCTATGATTTTGTTAGATACAAACTTTGCTTGTTCTATAGTATTATCAACACTAAAACTTAATCTAATATTTCCAGAGATGTTTTGTTTATCTACCCCCATTGATGATAAAATTCTATTATCATTAGATTTAGAAGAACAAGCCGAACCTGTCCCAATTAATATCCCATCCATTTCTAGTTTGTGCAATAAAACTTCCCCTTTAACTCCTTTTAATGAAATTGATAAGATATAAGGTGAACCGTTCTCGCTTCCATTTAGTCTATATTCAAAATTGTTTGCATTGAAAATATCTAATATAGTATTTTTTATGTTTTTTACAAAATTGTAATTATCTTTTAAATTCTTTATCTTGTCTTTTGCAACTTCACTGAAAGCAACAATTGCAGGCAAATTTTCCGTACCACTTCTTAAACCACCTTCTTGCCCACCTCCATAAACTATAGGGCTAATGTTTATGCCATTTTTGACATATAACGCACCTATACCTTTTGGTCCATTAATTTTATGAGAACTAATCGATAAAGAATCTACCCCTAAATTATCAACTCGTACATCAATCTTACCATATGCTTGCACACAATCTGTATGAAAGATACATTTATTATTGTTCTCTTTGGCTAAGTTAGATAGTTTGGCAATATCATTAATTGCGCCTGTTTCATTGTTTACATACATAATGGATATAAAATCATACTTATTAAGTTTAAGCATTTTTTGGTACTCATCAATATCTACTTGCCCTTCATTATTTAAAGAAACAAAATCAACAGTACAGTTATTGAGTGCCTTAAATGCATTATAAACTGATGGATGCTCCCCTAAAGACGTTAACACTCTACTATTTTTTTTAATTAACCCACGAATTGCCATATTATTTGCTTCTGTTGCCCCTGAACAAAAAAGCAATCTATCACTAAATTGTCCATTCAAAGTATTCATTAAATCTGCTCTAGCATTTTGTAAATATTGGTTAGCCTTAACACCACCTTTGTGTAAACTTGAACAATTATAATAACAATTATTTGAAATATCATTATAAATATCTAGCCCTAACTTAGATATTTTTGTTGTAGAAGCATTATCAAAATAAATCATAATTAACTCTCTTTTTTCACAGGTAATAGTTTATACATTTTTTTACAAATTGTCAAATCTATTGCAAAAAATAATAGAAATATTGTATAATTAGTTATGATAAAATTAAAAAACCACCTATGGAAAATGCCAATAGAAAAATTTTTATTAAAAAAAGGATTATCAACTAAAACTATAAAATTGCTAGCAAAAGATAAAAATTCTTTAAAAATTAATAACATCACAAAATCTATAAATGATTATATAAAAAGAAATGAAACACTCGATATTACATACATAGATATTAATTTGGCAAACAATATTCCACTTTCTAATAGTCCAATAAATATAATTTATGAGGATGATAATATCTTAATTGTAGACAAAGAAAGCAATTTGCCAACAACCCCAACCTATAATCATCAAGATAGTCTAGCAAGTCGAGTACAAAATTATTTAGGCAATATAACCTTTCGAGCATTAAATAGATTAGACTTAGATAGCACCGGCATTATAGTTATAGCGAAAAATGTTTTTACAGAAAATATCTTACTTAATAAATGCAAAATCAAAAAAAACTATGTTGCTGTAGTTGAAGGAAAAGTAAAAAAACTTGGAAAAATTGATGCAAAAATTATGGACGATACAATCTTAAAAAAAAGAGTAGTCTCGCATAACGGATTAACAGCAATTACATATTATAAAAGAATTAACTATAATAATATTAGCAATACTTCAGTTGTAAAATGTAATTTAAAATACGGGAGAACTAATCAAATTAGATGCCATTTTTCACACATTGGTCATCCATTAAAATATGACACTAAATATGGAAGCAAATTTAGCAATGGCAAATTTTATCTTCGATGTTTTTTGATTAAATTTCATCATCCATATAATAACAAAAAAATTAAAATCAAATTACCATATACACTATCGCACAATTAAAATACTATATATTGAGTATTACAAAAATAGAATACACAATTCAATGTGTATTCTATTTTTTATTATCAGGCACTAAGTCTAATAAGGAACCCATAGAATTATTAAAATAAAACTCAGGCACATCCCCTACTATTATGCTTTCACATATAATAACTTGTGTATATGTTTTCACCTTATCTTTAAAAATTGGTAAAATCAAATTTACTTCTGTAGTTACATCTAAGTATATTCTATGCAATGTTTGATTTATTCCTGCTTGTATGAACTCCGACTTGAAAACACAATCTAAAGTGCTTACAGGTGCTACCTTAATCAAAACATCTGGACCTTTGTTTGCTAACAATGGCATACCTGTAAAAGTACCAAATGGTATTTTAATACCTTGTTCGCCAATATTTTCAACTTTAGTTAAAACTTGATTTGAGATCTGTTTTGACAAGGTATTGATCTTAATAGCATTGGCTTGTATCATACTTATCTTACCATTACTATCAGTAGTAATTGTTACTAAATCATCGTATACATCTGTATCACTTATTATCTCTGAAATTGTAGAATTAACAGCGTGAGATGTCAATGATTTAATTTTTGATTCACTTGTATTAACTACTATTGGATTTATCACTTTGTTAAAATAAATAATTATGACCAAACCTATAAATACAATAACAGACAAAAAAATTATAAGTTTTTTTAATTTTTTATTTTTTTTGTTTGTATTAGAACAATATTTTCTCATACATTATTTATATGCTTATAAATAATAAATGTTGATAAAATATTCACATACTTTTTTTTGTCCTAGCATCAAATATTAGCGCAAATAAATAAGCAAAACCTACTGCTGCAGCAATGCCACCAGCAGTGTTAGTTAGCCCTCCAGTAAAAACTCCTATAAGCCCACTTTCCTTCGCACCATTTATCGCACCTTCTGCCAATGATTTTCCAAATCCTAATATTGGAATTGTTACTCCACACTCAGCAAACTCTACTAGATAATCAAACACTCCTACTGCTTCTAAAAACACACCTATAACTACAAACAATACTAAAATTCTAGCAGAAGTTATTTTTGTTTTAATGATTAACATTTGTGCAACTGAGCATATAAAACCACCTACCAAAAAAACTTTTAAATATAATATTAAATCAAACATACATCACCTTTAATTTTCTAAAACAATAGCATGTGCGATACAAGGAATTGATTCTCCTTGAAAACTTGAAGTTGTACTTAATAATGCACCAGTTGCTACGAATAGAATTTTATTATAAATTTTTTGTTTCATTTTTTTAATTATATAAGAATTTAACATAAGTGCCGAACAACCACAACCTGAGCCACCCATAAAAGTATGTTGTTTATTTGTATAAATACAATGGCCACAATCCATATAATTTTGACCTAACTTATAACCCTTATGCTCCATTAAATCAATTAAAATTTCTGCTCCTAATTTACCTAAATCTCCTGTAACTATTAAGTCATAATCTTCTGGTTTAGTCTTAGTATTTTTAAAATGTTGGATTAATGTAGTCATTGCTGATGGCGCCATTGCTGCTCCCATATTATTAGCATCTGTTATATCATAATCTACAACCTTTCCAAAAGTTGCAGTAGTTATTTTAGGCCCATCACCATCTTTTCCAACAATTGAGCACCCACCTCCTGTAACAGTCCATTGTGCTGTAGGTGGTCTTTGTGTCCCTAATTCTAGTGGCATTCTAAATTGTCTTTCTACCGACGAAAAATGACTAGCCGTTGCACACGCCACAGTTTGAAAATATCCCCCATCAACTAAACAAGCACCTACTGCTAAAGATTCTGCCATTGTAGAACAAGCCCCAAATAATCCAATATATGTTACATCAAACTTTCGAGCAGCGAAACTTGAACTAATAATTTGATTAAGCAAATCTCCACATAACAAAGCATCTATATCGCTTGGATTTCTTTTTGCCCTTTCAATAGCATTAAAGATTACGTGTTCTAACATTTTTCTTTCTGCCATTTCATAACTATCACAATCCCATAAATCATTTTTTAATACCAAATCAAAAAATGGTGCAAACACACTATAACTTTCTTTAGGTCCTGCTATTGAATAAGAACTTATTATTTTGGGTTTATTTTTAAATATTATTGTTTGATTATTTTTCATTAAAACGCACCTATAATTAAATAAATTAAGCCTACAACGATTGACGCAACAACCCCATTTACAATAACTGGCCCAGCGACAATAAACATTTTAGCACACATACCAAAGATTATACCTTCTCGTTTAAATTCTAATGCAGGACTAGCAATAGAATTTGAAAATCCTGTTATTGGTACAATTGTTCCTGCCCCTGCTATAGCACCTATATCATCAAATATTCCTAACCCCGTAAATAATGATGCCAAAAATATTAGAGCTATCAACGCCCAATTACTCGCTTCTTTAGGTGTCATATTTTCAAAAATTAATAATAATGAATCTTTAATTGTTTGACCTAACAAACAAATAATTCCCCCAATCAAAAAAGCGTAAAATAATGAAGGAAAATTATGAGTTTTGGGTATCTTAGATTCTACATATTCATTATATCTTGCATTTCTTTCTCTTTTATTCATAATATTTACCTTTCTAAATGATTGTCAACTTTCTAAAAATTTATACACAAATAAGAATTATTTGTAATTATTTATAATAATTTAAAAAGATTTGCAAATAATAAATAAAATTTATTGGAGGAAAATATGAAAAAATTTATATCAGTATGTTTAGCAAGCATAGTTAGCGTATCAACTTTAGTTGGTGGAACTGCTTTGGCTATATCAAAAGACACTGCTGTTCAAGTATCAGCATTAAACACTAATACTCAAGAAACTACAAATGAAACAAGCTTTGTCTCTTCGCAAATGAAAAATTTAAATAAAAATAATCAAAAAGTCAATTTAAACAATACTCAAAACTCAAACTATTGCCCTAATGGTTATTGTGATGAACAAAATAATGTTTATAGCAATATATACGGCAATATGAATAACAATGGCAATTATTTTGATGGCATTTATAACGACTATAATCGAAATAATTTTGGAACTTATAACCGCTATAATACTTTAAATAATCAAAACAATAACAATTACAGAAATTTTATAAATTATAATAACCAAGCATTGTCAAGCACAAACAATAATTCTAATGCAAATAGTTATTATGATTATAGCAACAGTATCTTAAATAATGCATCATACCAAAATCAAATGAACACGAACTACAACACTAATTCATTGCCAATGAATAATTCAATGCGTTATGACTTATTCAGAAATAATTATAATAATGGCCAACCAAATTATGTTAATAATGCAATTATTAATGAAAATATGAATAATTCAGTTGACAATGCTTTAAAAAATAATTTTCAACAAATATATAATTACAATAGAATGAACAACCAAACAAATTCTTCACAAAATTTACCACAAACCTATAATAATAATAATGGAAACTATCAAAATTTTAACAAAAATCAAAAAATGGACAATAGTTATTATGCAAATATGTTAGACTTGACAGATTCAAATCAGTTAGCATATTTAGCATTACAAATTAAAGAAATTGCAAGCAATAATAATCAATCATTTAAAAATTCATTTAACAATTTAAGAAATTCAACTAACAATGTTATATCTATACTAAATACACAAAATAATAAAACCATACAACTAAATAGCACTCAAAAACAACAATTAAATGAACAAGCAAACAAATTATTTGAAATTGCTAAAGAGTTATACTCAATTAATAATAATGAATTATCTAATTATGGGTTAATGCTAGATACAAATTTTTATAATAGAAATTATCAACAAACATTTATAAAAATTTATGATACTTATGAACAAAGAGTATCTCTTATGAATCAAGCAGTATCCGTTATTGATAATATAAGTTCAATATTAAAAAATATTACTAACTCAACTACAAACAATAGTACTACATCAAGTAACCTTTCTAACACTAGTACTACAATTATGAACAATAATGTAAATAATACAAAAACTATGAACGGAAATACAAAAAATTCAAGTTTTAATACTAATACTAATAACAATTCTAATACTAATAACAATTCTAATACTAATAATAATATAAGAAATAATACTAAAATTAATAACCAAAACAGATTAAATAATACAACTAGCACAACAAAAACACAAACTAATAATAATGTTGTTAACAATCAAAATAATTCTACAAAAACAAATATGGATAATAGTATAAGAAACAAACAGTTACAAAGTGGAACAATTAAGTCAACATCTAAAACTTCAAGCCAAGTTAATAATCAAAAAAGTATGACAATAAAAAATTTAGATACTGAAAGCAATTTGCCATTAGATAAACAAGTGGATGAAACAATGGAAAAAGCGAAAACTGAAAATAATTATATTAAAAACACAAAACAGACTGCATCAGATAATCCACAAATAAGAAAACAACCTAAACAATCATTAAAAATTAATAATTCTAATTTTCCTAATACTAATCCATTATTAAAATAAAAAAAAGGCTATTTAAATAACTTACAAAAGTTACAAATATTAGCCTTTTTTTATTTTTCTTCTTGTTTAATTTTTAATATTAATTCATTATTTTCTACATCTACAACTACGTTATCAGTTGGTTTTAAATCATTATTCAATAACAATTCTGCTAATTTATCTTCAATTTCGTGCTCTATTACTCTTCTTAATGGTCTAGCACCAAATTCTATATCATATCCTTTCTCTACTAGATATTTTAATGCTCTTTCAGTTAATTTTAAATCAATTTTTTGTCCTTTAAGTTTTTGACATAATTGTTTCATTAATATTTTCGCTATTTGAGCTAATTCGTTTTGAGTCAATGAATGGAAAATTGTTATAACATCTATTCTATTTAAAAACTCAGGTTTAAAATAGTTTTTGAGTTGTAAATGCAAAAATTCATTAATTTGCTCTTCAGTCATAGGCTCTTTACCCTCTTGTTGTAGTTGCCTTTTTCGTTGATTTAATGCTCCAATTCCACAATTACTTGTCATTATAATAATTGTATTTTTGAAACTTACAACTCTTCCTTTTGAGTCAGTTAATCTTCCATCATCCAAAATTTGTAATAACATATTGAATACATCAGGATGTGCTTTCTCTATTTCGTCAAATAATACTACAGAGTATGGTTTTCTTCTAACGGCTTCAGTTAATTGTCCCCCTTCGTCATGCCCTACGTACCCTGGTGGAGAACCTATTAATTTAGCGACACTATGTTGCTCCATATATTCGCTCATATCTAGTCTAATAATTAAGTTCTCGTCATCAAACATCGCCTCAGCTAATGCCTTGCAAAGTTCGGTTTTTCCCACACCAGTTGGACCAAGAAATAGAAATGAACCAATAGGTCTTTTGGGGTCTTTTAGACCAGCACGTGCACGCTTAATAGCCTTAGCAACTGCACTAACAGCTTCATCCTGCCCAATAACTCTTTTGTGCAATATTTCTTCCATTCTATTAAGTCTGTCTTTTTCAGATTCAGTTAACTTTGTAACAGGAATATTTGTCCATTGCGAAACAATTTCAGCTACATCTTCAGCCGTTATTTGGTTTTGTGTTTTTTGGTAACTATTTTCATTGTCTTTTTGTATTTTTTCTACTTCATCAGTTAACTTCTTTATTGCATCCCTAAATTTCGCTGCACGTTCAAAATTTTCTTGAATTAACGCTTCATTTTTATTATTTTCTAATTCCTTAATTTGTTGCATTTTCGCTTTTAAATCACTAGAAATTATTGAATTATTGACCTTAACCTTACTACAAGCTTGGTCTATTAAGTCTATTGCTTTATCTGGTAGTTGTCTATCCATAATAAATCTATCAGACAAATTGGCAGCAGCTTCGATAGCTTCATCAGGAATAGAAACTTGATGGAAGGCTTCATAACTATCTCTAAGACCTTTCAAAATTTCTATTGTTTGTTCTACATTTGGAGCCTCTACTAAAACAGGCTGAAATCTTCTTTCAAGTGCCTTATCTTTCTCTATATATTTTCTATACTCATCAGTTGTTGTAGCACCTATAGTCTGTAACTCTCCTCTTGACAAATAAGGTTTTAACATATCAGCTGGATTAATTTCACCTTGCTCAGAACCAGCTTGCGCTAAAGTATGAATTTCGTCAATGAAAACTATAATATTATTGTTTGCAATAATTTTTTCAATAGCAGACTTTAATTTTTCTTCCATACTTCCACGATATTTAGTACCAGCCATAAGTCCACCAATTTCTAAAGAATAAATAATTTTATCTTTTAATAAATTAGGTACTTCACCTTTTGCAATAGCCAATGCCAAGCCTTCTACAACAGCAGATTTACCAACACCTGCTTCTCCTATTAATACAGGATTATTTTTTGTTTTTCTACATAAAATTTCAATTATTCTATTAATTTCTTTTTCACGACCAATAACTGGGTCAATTTTTCCTTGTCTTGCTTTTAAAGTTAAATCTGAACCCATAGATAATAAGTCATCATCTAATTGACTTTTTAAATTGCTTTGCATTGATGTATTATTAGCATTTTCGTTATTTTCGTGTTCATTAAAACTAATTGTTCCACCTCTTAAAACACCCAACAACTGATTACGCAATTCATTTAAATCAACTCTAAATCCCCTTGTTAACAAAGTATTAGCCATACAATCACTAGACATAATAATTGCCAAAAGCAAATGTTCTGTACCAACAAAATCATAATTTAATTGCATAGATAACGTTTGAGCAATCCTAAAAATTTCTTTTGCTCGTGGCGTAAAAGTTGGTTGCCCCCCAACAAAAGAATAATTATCTCCCATTTTTTCTTCATACAACTTAGCGTATGATTGCTTAGTTACACCATAGTTTTTTAATAATTTAGTTGCCATACTATCGTTTATAGATAATATACCATATAATAAATGTTCAGAACCAATTTGTTCATTGCCGTGTACTACAGCAAATTCTGTAGCATTTTGTATAACTTTTTTTACACTTTCAGTTGGATTAAAAGAATAAAACATCATAACACCTCTTATTGATAAATTTTAGTCAAAACGTTTTTTAATATTTTAGCACGTAAATCATTTTCAATTAAAAATGGAGTTTTTAGAGCCTTAGGCTCAACTGCACTTAATATACAATCACGTTGCTCATTAGATAGTTTCCCATTATTATATAAATTTTCAATAATTTGAACAGTGGATTTATAGTCAATAGTATTACCTATCTTATCAAAAATTATATCTTTAAATTTTTCATCTAAATTAATTTTTTTTATCTTAATGTATCCACCACCACCACGTTGGCTGTCGACTATATAACCTTTTTCTAAGGTAAAACGAGTAGATAAGACATAATTTATTTGACTTGGTACACAACCAAAAAAATCTGCTAATTCATTTCTTGATAATTCCAATTCTTCACTTAAGAAATTATCTAACAAGAACTTTTCGATGTTGTCACTAATTGTTTTCATATTATCACCGTTTGACTATCTTTGACTTTTATTTATTATACAACTTAATTGATAAAAAGTCAATAATTTTTGTAATAAAAAAATAAAAAAATTTATAAAAAAATTAGAAATATTAGTTGACAAATTAATTTTTTTTTGATAAGATAGTTAAGTACTTATGGATAGGTTCCCGAGTGGCTAAAGGGAGCAGACTGTAAATCTGCCGTCTATGACTTCGGTGGTTCGAATCCACCCCTATCCACCATTTAAGCAACAGCCAAGAGATTGGTTGTTTTTTTAAAATTTCTAATAATTACCATTTACTATAAGGTATTATTTTTATAAAACAACACACAATATACTTGAGGAAGTTGATAACTCATTTCTTAATGTGAACTACTTTCTCAAAAAAATTATAAATAAATTAAATACATTATTTAATTTATTTATAATCATTGCGATTTTTCGCAATAGGAGGTAAAAATGGCTAAAACAAGTAAATCTGCTAGCACAAAATCAAAAATGAAAGCTCGTAAATCTTCTACAAGTTCAAACACTGGCAGTTCTACTCAGTCATCAACAAAAAGTTGTGACAAATAATTATCACCATTAACCAACAAAAGGCACAATAATTATTGTGCCTTTTGTATTAACATTTAATTTAAACCAACATACAATATTTTTATAAAAATTTTAAAAAAATTATTAAAAATTAGTTGACATTTATTTTATATTATAGTATACTAAAAAAGTATGAATGGGAGCTTAGCTCAGTTGGTAGAGCACCTGCCTTACAAGCAGATGGTCATAGGTTCGAGTCCTATAGTTCCCACCAGTACTTATTAGTACTAGAAAGCGGGAGTGGCTCAGTGGTAGAGCGTCACCTTGCCAAGGTGAATGTCGCGAGTTCGAATCTCGTCTCCCGCTCCATTTTTTATTAAGTTGGCGCCATGGCCAAGTGGTAAGGCACAGGTCTGCAAAACCTTTATTCCCCAGTTCAAATCTGGGTGGCGCCTCCATGCCGAAGTGGCGGAATAGGCAGACGCAAAGGACTTAAAATCCTTCGGGCAGCAATGCCTGTGCGGGTTCAAGTCCCGCCTTCGGCACCAATTACCACGTCTTAATAAAAAACAAAAACAAGTAGCTTACTTTCTAGTGCTACTTGTTTTTTTTGTATATTTACAATATGAATATTATAAGAATTAATTTTTATTAAATATAAAAAGCGTTACCTGAAATTATAATTAGCCCAATGGTAATTAAATACATAAAAGAAATACATAGAATTGTAGCGACTAAATACCCCATTGTTTTTGAAATTGTGTAAACAAAATTACTTACTCTACTATCAGATAATGGTTCTATTACAGCAGATGTAAGTTTTAGCCCTAAACTAAAAATCACAATTTTAATTATAGGAATTAGTATTGTCGCTAACAAAAGAAATAATCCTGCAACACCTATAGCATTTTTTATTAATATTGAACTTGACATAATTAAATTAAAACCATCTGATATATATCCCCCTACAATTGGCACATAACTCTTTATTGCATATTTAGCAGTTTGAACTGACACCCCATCAAAACTACCAGCCGTTATTCCTTGAATTGTTAAAAATGTAAAAAATAATGTCATAACTGAACCGGTTACCCACTTAAATGAACTTTTGAAAAAAGAATTAAATTTATTTAGTTTTATATTATTACTGAGATTGCCTACAACTGTAAAAACAAAAGTACATATAAATAAAGGGAATACTATTAAATTAAATAATTGCATTACGCCAGATACCAAAATTGCTACCAACGGTTGAAATACACTTACAGATACTATGCCACCTAAACTTGTTAAAAGCGTTAGTAGAATTGGAAAAATTATTTCCATCTGTGCTTGAATTGATGAAAGTAAATTTTTTGTAATATCCACAAGAGAAAATACTGCTCCTGAAAGTATTACAATGATAATTCCAAAACAAACAAAATGCACAATATCAGCTATAGATTGGTCGTTATTTTTAACTCTAAGGTTAGATATAAAACTACCCAATATTGCTATTGCACAAATTGTTGCCAATATTGGTATAAAATTTAAGATTTCATCAAACAATATAATTAATATTTGTTGAATCAATGATTGATCGGTATTTAAGTCACTACTTAATAATTTTGATACTTTATCTTTAAAATTGCTTGTACCAAAAATATTTTTTTCATTATCAGATAAATTATTTAAAATGTCTTGAAATTCACTTAAATCTATTCCGTTTAGTTGTTCATCAATTGTTTGAGTTAATTCTTTTTCAATTTCATCTAAATCGGAACTTGAATTAGTAGAAAGCGTTAATGAAACTTGAAAATTGGCTAGAATAATAACTACAACAGCCAATATAAGTAAAATAATTTCTCTATATGAAATGCGAGTTATAGGTAAACAAAATTTGTTTTTATTAAATATATTTGTCATATCAAACCTAAAATTATATTTAAAATTGATGTAAATATAGGCAAAGCTAATACTAAAATTACTACCTTTCCACCCAGCATAATTTTATCTGCAATAGACGAATTTCCACTATCTGCACATAAACTTGCACTAAATTCTGTTAAATAACCTACACCTATAATTTTTAACAAAACCTCAAATAATTCAGAAGATACTCCGGTCTTAGTTACAATGTTATTAAACACTGCAAATACACTTGATAACATATCTATTATTTGAAAAAAAATTAATAATGACCCTGCTAATCCTAATAAAACTGCGATTTCTGGCTTTGTTTGTTTTACAACTAGAACAGCAATAGTCGTAATAATTCCTATAGCAATTATTTTAAAAATTTCCATAATAACGCCTACAACTGAAATAAGACTTTGACACTTTCAAACAATTCGCCTATCATATTAATTAGCATCAAAAGGACAATAATTACTCCAGCAAGTGTAGCCAATGTAGCTATTTCATCTTTACCTGCGTATTTTAAAACTTGATTAACAACTGCTGTCAAAATACCTATCGCAGCAATTTTGAATATTATTTCTATTCCCATTCAACACCTCATATAAAACAAATAACCAAAGCCAAACCAAATAATACACCCAATTTTGTAGATAATTTCCCTAAATTATTATAATCTTGTTCACATTGCGTGATAATTGATGAAATTATTATAGAGCTATTTCGTAGATTTATAATTTCATTTTCGCTATCACTTCTGCCTAAGTGATAAAATATATTATAAATTATTGAAATTTCTTCTTTTTTAAATATAAAATCATCAACTTCAATTTTATTATTAATGTAATTATTAATAATTTTCGTTAAGGGGGTATCAACATTATAATTGTCTAAAAAAGTATTTAGAATTTTATTTATGCTATCTTTATAAAAATTAATATTTGTAATTAAATAATTAATTAAATCATTTAGTTCTTTATAGAATCTAACTCTTT
The DNA here is from genome assembly GCA_949283525.1 of uncultured Eubacteriales bacterium. Taxonomy (GTDB): domain Bacteria; phylum Bacillota; class Clostridia; order Christensenellales; family UBA1242; genus CAKVOD01. The sequence goes on along the minus strand of CASDSK010000045.1, from coordinate 21,747 downwards.
TTTTATAATAATTATTAAACCCCCAACCTAAATAACTTGTACAACCAACCAATGTTAGTGCTATAATTAAATTTAACATTTACATACATAGACATTTAAAATTTTTGTCGTATACCCCCTCAATAGTTCCTGCTCCTTCTCTATTAGACAAGACAACATATCTTTCAAAAGTTTTTTTATTTATTAAATTCTCAAAATCTTTTTTTTCTTGTAAATAATTTATATTATCACAATGTGTTGTAGCAATAACTTTAACACCACAGCCTAGTGCATAATGAATGGCATCTACATCTGTTTTATTAGCAATTTCATCAGTCATTACAACATCTGGACGCATACTTCTAATACCATTTTCAAGACCAAATTGTTTTGTGCAATTAGTCATAACATCACAAAAGATTCCTAAATTATACTGGGGTATCCCATTTACAGAATTAGCAATTTCATTACGTTCATCTATAATAAGCACGTTTTCTAAATATTTTTGTGAAATTTGAAAAGCTAAATCTCTTAACAATGTTGTTTTTCCTGCCCCAGGTGGTGAGAGTATTAAAGTATTATGAATTTTAGGCTCGGTTATAAATTCTAAAATTTTTAGACTACAATTTTTAATTTCATGAGGAACTCTTATATTTAATGAAGAAATATTTTTGATTGTTTTAATAGCGTTTCCTTCTCTAACACAAACCCCTGCAAGTCCAATCCTAATACCACCTGCTATAGTTAAAAAGCCTTGTTTAATATCCTCATTATAAGCATAAATAGAATTTTCACACGCATTACTTACTATATGGTCAATTGTTTCCTTCTTACAAATAATTGCCTTAGAAATAATATCTGTTATACCATTATTTGATAAATAATAAAGACCACCATAATCCACAATTATTGGACATCCAATTCTTAATCTTATTTCATTTAATTTTGTAATATTTAAATTTGCAATAGCATTGGATAAATAATTTGGTAAATATTCTTTAAGCATTTTGTTCCTCTTAATACTATATTAGACAAGCATAAAAGTTATGATAAAAATAAAAAAAAAGCATAATTATGCTTTAATTTATTTTAGATTAATTTGTATAAAATTGTGTTTTTAATTTTTTGGCATCTTGTGCCATAATATTTTTTGATTCACATATAATTGTTGCTTGTTGTAAATTGTATTCTTTAATGACTTCTGCCAAAGGTTCAAATTGTGGCCCGTATTTGTCATCTTCTAACGTTAAATGCTTAATTTCTCCCTTAGAAGAAAATTCAATTTTTGAAAAGTGTATATGAATTTTTTGTGTTTTTTCAATACCCAACTTTTTTATTGAATAGTCAAATATTTTTCTATATTCATCATAATTTAATTTACCTTGTAAAACGCAGTTTATATGTCCAAAATCAAATGTTGGTATCAATTTTTTATGCATTGTACATAAATCAATGATTTCTTTATAAGTACCTATTTGCTGAAATTTACCCATTGTTTCAGGACATAAATAAATATTTTTGTCACGATATTTTTCGTCAATAACTTCCATTAATTTATTTAAATTCTTATTGACATTACTCAATGCTTCATCACGAGATAATTTCATACAACTACCAATATGGACAACACATTTTTCACCTTGCATCAATATTAACTTATCAAGTGAATTAATAATATAACCAAAAGATTTTGTAATAGCGTCTTCGTCGGGATTAGCTAGGTTAACAAAATAGGGAGCGTGAACACTAATTTGTATATTATTATTTCGGGCTTCTTCACCAAATTTTATCGCAGTGTCATCTTTAAGCAAAATACCTCTACCAAAAGAATATTCATACAAATCCAAATTTAAATCTTTTAACCACTTGAAAACTTCTATCGTTGAGTTATGGCCCTCACTATAAAACAGTTCATCATTGCCTGATGGCCCAAATTTAACCATAATAAACCTATATACTAAATAAAGCGTATTTGATTAATAAAACACCCATCATTTAGTATCCCTTTTGAAATTATTTCATTATTATAAACTAACAAAAATTCAGTGTTTAAATTATCATTATTTTGATTAAGATAAACCCTTCCACTGTTTATAAATTCAAAATATTGTTTTTCATTAATATAAATTTTTTTGATGTTTCTAAAAATTTCATCTACTGTAACAATGTTATCATAATTAACATTATCAAAATCTATAGATTTTTCTAAACAAAACTCGCCACATTTTGTCCTAACTAATTTACTCATAAAAGCATACGCTTTCAATTTATAAGCCAAATCTCGCGCAATGCTTCTAATATAAGTGCCAGAAGAACAATCAATTTTGAATTGAAATGTATCATTATTAATTTGTTTTAAACATTTTATTGAATAGATATTTATTAATTTTGGCTTTAATTCAAAATCTTTTTTATCTCGTGCTAGGTCATAGGCACGTTTACCATTAATCTTTTTTGCAGAAAACTTTGGTGGTACTTGATATTGTTCACCTTCAAATTCTTTAACAACTTCTTGTAATTCTTCTAAACTAGGCACCCTACCATTTTCTACAATTATATTTCCTTCTAAATCTAAAGTATCAGTTTCCCTACCAAAAGTAAAATTAGCTAAATATGTCTTATTCTTATTTAAATAATAATCGAATAATTTTGTACATTTACCTAATGTAACTGGCAATACACCTTCAGCCATTGGGTCGAGTGTGCCTAAATGTCCAACTTTTTTTTCTTTTAAAATTTTCCCAACTTTTCTACAAGCGTAATTACTAGAAATGCCTGACGGTTTATTCAATATTACAATTCCATTCATTTAAACAAGCCTTTTTTCGATCGATTTAATGATTTTAGTTATAATATTATCTATTTTACCTGTTATTTGAAAACCTGACGCCTTTTTGTGTCCACCACCACCAAATTCTAATGCTATTTGGCTAGCATCAACTTCAAATTTACTTCTAATGCTAACTTTGTGAACGTTCTTTGTAGTTTCAGTAATCAAAACTGCAACTTGCACTTTGTCAATAGATAATATTTGAGCAATTATTCCACCTGTGTCTTCAATCGTTGCTTTGTTCATACATAATTCATCCATAGAAATATGCGATATAACAACCTCATTATTAAGAAATAATTTTAAATTATTAAGCACAACCTTAAGAAGCATAGTTTTTTCATAACTACTTCTCATCATAAAATATCTATTGATATTTTCATAATCAATTTTGTATTCTAATAAATTTGCTACAGCCCTTAATGTATGTGGAGTTGTACAGCTATACATAAATCCACCACTATCTCTTAGTATACCCAAATATAAAAGTTCAGCAATTTCCTTATCAATTTCATAATTGCACTGACAAATCAAATCATACACAAATTCACTAGCACTTGAACTTTCTACTGATAATAAGTTTAATTTAGCAAAAGGTTCAAATGAAATATGGTGATCAATAACAATAGTTTTACTATGCGATAGAAAATATTTTGAATAATCTCCTAACCTATCATAAGCACCACAATCTGTAGCAATTAGCAAATCAAAATTGTTATTAAGAGGATTATCACAAGATAAATAATCTAAAATATTAAAATATTTGTATTCTTCAGGTAAATTCGATGGTAAATAAACCTTAACTTTTTTACCCAATTTTTTTAATAATTTTGCAAGCCCAAAAGCCGAACCAATAGCATCCCCGTCAGGTATCAAATGTGTAAATATAGCGATATTTTTAGATTGCTCTATATATTCTTTGAATTTCTCTAAATTTTCTATTTTTCTATTCATACAATAACCTTTGTTAAAAAAGACTTTCTTAATTAATTTTTAAGATAAGCCCTTCATCTATATTTTTTTAAATATTTGATTCATCTTATCGACATAATCAAGTGTTTCATCTAAATAAAAATGCAATTCAGGCATTACTCTAATATCAACCATACTAGACAACTTTTTTCTTATAAAGCCTGCACTATCTTTTATAGTCTTAAAACACTCATTCTTATCCACTGAATTATAAATACTAATATATATATTACAATGTGATAAATCGTTTGTTATTCTAACTTCACTAATTGTTATCATCCCATCAATTCTTGGGTCTTTAATTTCATTTCTAAATATATCACTTAAAGCCTTAGTAAATTGTTCTTCTAATTTATATAATTTATTATTCATTTATCTTTCTACCTGCTCCATAATATATGCTTCGAAAATATCTAATTCTTTGATATCATTAAAATTATCTAATTTGACACCACATTCATACCCCTGCAGTACTTCTTTAACATCTTGTTTCTCTTTTTGGAAAGTTGTTATAGTAGTATCAACTACACATTCTCCATTTCTCATTACCCTGATATGAGAATTTTTTGTAATTTTTCCATCCAAAACATAGCAACCAGCAACAGTCCCAATTCTACTAATTTTGAATAATACTCTAACTTCACAATGCCCTATTACCTTCTCAACAAATATAGGTTTTAACATTGATTTTATTTTGGCATTAGCATCCTCTAATACTTGATAGATAATTTTGTATTTATTAATAACAACATTATTTTGTTCAGCCAAATTTTGTGCATTATTTTCAACTTTAACATTAAAAGCAACAATCGTAGCATTAGAAGCAATAGCAATTTCAACATCATTTTCCGTAACGGCACCAACACCACCATGTATACAATGCACTTTGACTTCTTCATTTTCAACTGCTGATAACATCTGCTCTAACGCTTCCAATGAACCTTGCACGTCAGTTTTCACAATTAAGTTATACGAAGTTTTATTATCCATATTCCTTAGGAATTCTTCAGCAGAAATGCTTGTTGATGATTTTTGTTTAGCAAGTTGAACTTTATTTTTTCTATCAACTATAACTTGTTTAGCAGTTTTCTCATCAACTGCAATCAAAGTATCCCCTGCATTAGGAACTCTGTCTAGTCCAAGAACAGAAACAGGAGTAGATGGAGTGGCTTCTTCAATTTTTTGACCTTTGTCGTTAGTCATAGCCCTAACTCTACCAACAGCTAGACCAGAAACTATTGTATCTCCTACACGTAAAGTTCCATTTGTTATTAAAACATTTGCTACAGGGCCTCGACCTTTGTCTAACTTCGCTTCAATAATACTTCCAATTGCGTTTCTATTTGGATTAGCACGTAAATCACTAACTTCACTAACAAGTAATACTACTTCAAGAAGTTTGTCAATATTAATATTATTTCTAGCAGAAATCTCGACCATCATTGTATCCCCACCCCATTCTTCAGGGAGAACATTAAGTTCAGCCAATTGTTGTTTAATACGGTCTACATTTGCTTCTGGTTTATCTATTTTATTTATAGCCACAACCATAGGAACCTGTGCATTACGAATATGGTCTATTGCTTCCTTAGTTTGAGGCATAACGCCATCATCTGCCGCTACAACCAAAATTGCAACGTCAGTAACACTTGCTCCACGTGCCCTCATAGCAGTAAATGCTGCATGCCCCGGAGTATCTATAAAAGTTAATTTATTACCATTGTAATCTATCGTATATGCACCAATGTGTTGTGTAATTCCACCAGCTTCACTAGATGTAACATTGGTTTTTCTTATTGTATCAAGCAAAGAAGTTTTGCCGTGGTCAACGTGTCCCATTACTGTAACAACAGGTGGTCTTTTTGTTGTAGAAGAAATATCATCGGCTTTTTGAATATTCTCAAGAAGTTTTTCGTCAGCACTTTTTTCAATTTGCAATTCAAGTTTTACGCCAAATTCATCTGCTACTAATTCAGCAGTTGCGAAGTCAATGCTAGTATTAATGTTGGCCATAATTCCTAAAATTATTAATTTTTTTATAATATCTGCAGCAGTTTGCCCAATCTTTTCTGACAAAGTTTTAACTGATACTTCTTCGGTAGTTATAATAGCGTGGTCTATTTTGATATAATTAGGATTTTCAGCCGTTTTACCTTTCTTTTTCTTCTTTCCAAAAAATTCTTGGTCATTTAACGTAGAATCGTATTTTGTAACACGACCTTTTTTATTCTCATACTGTTTATTAGAGTCATTTTTCTTTTTGTTGTTTTCTTTATTTTGAAATTTATTCTTAACCTTCTCAATGACTACATCTGCAAATACAACTTTTTTCTCAATTTTTTGTTTTGGTTTGTTCACATTGTCTTGAACTTTCTTGTTGTCTTTTTTGATTTTATCATTATTTTGGATAGGTTTTCTATTATTATTTCTATTATCGCTTTTTTCAATAGGCTTATCAAAGACTCTTTTTTGAGTATTGTTATTTTCGTTAATTTGCTTAGGCTTTGTTTCAATAACTTCAAGTTTTATTTCTTCAATAATTTTTTTATCATTTTGCACTTCATTAACTTTAGACTTTAATTCTATAAAATCTTTTTCCTGTGCTTTAGTCTTTTTTAATATGTTTTCTAGCCTTGATTTAGCGTTTTTCAACTCACAAGATAAATTATGAACATCGCCATTCGTTTGATGCATTTTCGCTATTAATTTTAAATTATCAAATACTAAAGTATTTTTAGATTTTTTTTCGATTTCCAATACAACTACCTCTTAAAATCATTTTATCACATTATATATATTTTGTCAATTCATCATAAATTATTTGTGGAATTTCACGCTTAAATGCTCTATTAAAACTTCTTTTTTTCTGTGCAAGTGTTATGCAATCTAAATTTTTGCACACATACGCACTTCTTCCAAATAATTTTTGTTTTCCTTCATTCACATTCAATAACCCATTATTGTCTAATGTAACACGTATTAATTGACTTCTAGTTTTCTTTTGTTTACAAGCACAACAAGTTCTTTGTACATCTTTCAAAATATCACCTATTTATCTTCTTCTTGGTCAAAATCAAACTCAAATTCGTCGTTGTCAAAATTTTCGTTACTCAATTTTGTAATGTTTTCGTCATTGCTTTCATTTATTACTTCATCACTTAAAATATTAAAATCTTCATCCTCAGCGATTACAAAATCACTTTCATCAAGTTTATCTGCAATCCCAGCAGTAAATAGATTTTCCTTCGCATCGTCTTCTTCAGTCTTAACATCAATTTTATAACCAGTTAATTTAGCAGCAAGTCTAACGTTATGACCACCTATACCAATCGCTAAAGATAATTTATCTTTGTCAACAATGACTTTAGCAGCGTGATTTAATTCATCGATTTCAACACTTTTTATCGTTGCAGGCGATAATGCCCTAGCGATATAAATAAATGGATCATCACTATACTCAATAACATCAATTTTCTCGCCATTAAGTTCGGCACATAATGTATTAATTCTAGTACCTTTATTTCCTATACATGCACCAACAGGGTCAATTGTTCCATTAGGACAAGCAACAGCAATTTTTGTCCTTAACCCTGCTTCCCTTGCAATACTTTTTATAACAACTTCACCACTTTCAATTTCTGGCACTTCAATTTCTAATAATCTTTTTACATAACCAGCAGCTTTACGTGATAAACAAATTTGTGGACCAAAAGGTGTATCTTTAATTTGTTTTACAAAAACCTTAATTTTGTCTCCAATATTGTATTTCTCCTTAGGAATTTGCTCATAATTGCTTAAAACTCCGTAAATATTAGAGCCACCTATTTCTACATACACATTTTTTTCATCCTTTCTATTAATATAGCCAGTGATAATTTCATTTTCTTTACCGTTCATTTCTTGAATCAATTTTTCTTTCTCGGCTTCGTGGATTCTTTGCATAATAATATGCTTAGCAGTTTGTGCAGCAATTCTACCAAAGTCTTCTTTAGGTACTACTTCTTCAGTAACTAAATCACCAACTTTATATTTATTTTTAGATAAATTCGCATTGGCATCTTCGACACTAATTTGCTTTTCTGGGTCTTCAACTTCTTCAACAACGCTTTTGTAGGCATAAACTTTGATAGTATTCTTTTCTGGTACTAATTTTACAAAAGCAGATCTTGCCTCTCCAAAATTTTTCTTATAAGCAGATGTCAAAGCAGACTCTAAAATCGTGATAAATTCTTCTTTGTTAATATTTTTTTGTTCTTCCAAATCATTTAACGCATTAAAAAAATCTTTACTAATCATTTTTCTCTCCTAAAAGTCAATTTTTAATTTTGCACTGGCTATGTCCTTCATAGACAATTCTAATTCTTCATTATTAACTAATAAAACAATAGAGTCATCAAATACTTTAATTAATTTGCCTATAAACTCTTTTTTATTATTTATAGGTTTAAATAATTTAATTTCAAGTTCTTGATTTAATCTATACATAAACTCTTTTTTGTTTTTTAATTGTCTTGTTAAACCAAATGAAGACACACTAAGATTATAAGGTTCTCCATTTGAAATATCAATAGAATCTATCATAGCGTCAATTGCATTATGTACATTTTCACAATCATCAATAGAGACACCATTTTCCTTATTAATAAAAACAGTCAAAGTCATTTCATCGCCATCTTTTGCATATTGAACTTCAATTAATTCACATCCGCAATTTTTTATAATAGGCTCAATTATTTGTTCAATTGTTTCTAATTTATTATTCATATGTTCCCCTTATAAAATTGAGAGTGGCACAGCCACTCTCAATAATGCAAACATAGTATATCATATATATATGTTTTAGTCAAGTATTTTATTCATTATTTTCACTGTCTTCGTCAAGCAATTTATAATATGCATCAAAAACTGCATCAATAATTTTGTCATCTTCAACTACAGACAATATTTCATCAGATTCTTCATCAGCATCTAATAAGAAAACGATAGCCTCGTCATCTGCCACACCTTCCATAGGTTCAACAGGTTTTAAAATCGCATAAACTTCTTCATTATAAGGAATAATTGCGATTTGTTCAAATTCAACTTCCTTATCATTTTCGTCAAATAATGTTATTGTTCCAAGGTCATTTTCGTCTAATAATCTTTCAATTGCATTTTTTTCCATAATAATCTCCTATACATCCTTTTTGTCTAAATAACTTTGTAGGATAAAAGTGGCTGCAACTTTGTCAATAACTTGCTTTCGATTTTTTCTCGACACATTAGCGTCAATCAGTACTTTTTCAGCACTAACAGTAGTCAAGCGTTCGTCAACAAAAACAATATCTTGATTGCAATATTTTTTGAGTTTTTCGGCAAATTCGTAAGTTTCTTGACATTTTTCGCCTTCTGTTCCATCCATATTTAATGGCAAACCAAAAACTATTACATCAACTTCATTTTTGTTAGCAATATCAGCAATATGCTTTAAATCTTCTTCAATAGAAATCCTATGATAAGTTTCCAAAGCAGAAGCAAAAATATTTAACGCATCAGATAATGCCAAACCTATACGAACTTGACCTAAGTCAACACCCAATTTTCTCATATTTGCCTGCCACTAGACTTATTTTATCATATTTTATTTAAAAATCAAAGCAAATTACATTATAATTTGTGTAAAAATATTTAGTATATACAAAAAAAAATAAATATTTAAAAATATTAATAAAACGCAAAATTTTGCAAATAATAAAAAGAACCCAAAAGGTTTATAGGAGGCAAAAGATGAAAGAAGGTTTATTACTAGGAATGATGGCAGGTATTGTTGTTGGGGCATTTTTGGCTCAAACAAGTGAACCAATAAAAAAAGCTGTCGAAAAAGGTAAAACCGAATTAAAAAAACAAGTTGAAAAACTATAATAAAAGTAAGCATAATAAAAGAGTCTAAAACTATTAATAAAGAATAATTTTAGACTCTTTTTTGTATTCTATTTATTTTTTAATAATTTGCTAAGAACATAATCATCTAAATACTTTTGCAAAAATGGATATTTATTTACAGGATTTTTATCATTATATGACAAGTCAAATCTCAACAAATACCTATCAAAATCGCCATTAAAACCACTTTCAAATAAATTTAGTAGTTTTTCTTTATCATTTTCTGCTTCAACAATATGCAATAAAATAACATCGCCACGCTTAACGTGTTCTAAAAAAGCAAGCATAGCACTATTATTATTTAACCAATCTTTTTGCTTAAATATTATTTCTGTTAATTCTTTTGAAAAAATGTCTTTTTTGGCGACACAAATAATATTCGCTTCTGTATTAATTAATTGCAAACCAAAAACACCCTTCTGCCTTTTTTTGTAAGTAAAAGCAATGGCTAAAATTTCCCATTCATAATTAGTGTTTCTAGACATTAGTGATGAAATTTCATTGGCAAATTTTTGAATATCTATAAACCCACCAACTATTAAATCATCTTGGTATTTTACCATAACATTATTAATTTCGTCTATTTCTTTATTAATACTGTCATAGTATTGCTTATATTTTTCTTTTGTTAATTCACTAAAGTTTTTTATCTCTTCGTATTCTTGTTGTTGTAAATCTTTTTTCTCTTTAAGTTTGGCAAACAAATCTTGACGTTCTTTTGAAATTATATCAAAAACTTCTGTAAAATCTTTCAATGTTTACCTCCTAAAAATTAATATTCAAGTTCAATATGTCCATAATCGTTATCACGTCTACGATATACTACGTTAACTTTACCAGTTTCAGCATTAAGAAAAATATAAAAATCGTGATCAGTCATTTCAAGACTGTCTATAGCGTCATCAATATCAGTTGGTTCAAGTTCAAATTTTTTCTTTCTTGATACTTTGCTCTTAACAATTTTAGGTTCATCTGCCAAAAATTCAAGTTCAGGCAAATCAAATGAAGTTTTCTTAAATTTCTCTTTTAATTTATCTTTATTCTTGTAAACTTGTCTTTCTATTTTTGAAAGTGCAGTATCAATATTAACATACATATTATCACTGGCTACTTCACTTCTAAAGAAAGTATATTTATCTTTAATAGTTATTTCCATTTTGTATAGCCCATTTTCATATTTACAATAAACTTGAGCTTTAGCATCGTTATTAAAATATCTATCTAATTTATCAATTTTTTTTGTTATAATATCTTTTAACTTTTCACTAACATTATAATTTTTTGATAAAATTTCTAATTGCATAATTCACCTCTTAATTAATCACACTATTGTAGCAAAGTTTACTATATTTTGCAAGTAAAATGAGTATCATTTTAAAAAATTAAATATTGCTCTCTATTTTTAATCTTTTGTTTGCATTTTTACATTCAAAAATTATTTTATCTGTATCTATAAAATCAGCAAATTTTCCATTTTCGTATAATATTTCACCATTTACCATAGTCATTTTTACATTTTCAGGTTTACCAGAATACACTATCCCTGAGTAATAATCATTTAGTGGCAAAATATTTATATCATTTATAGAAATTCGTACTAAATCTGCTTTATATCCTTCTTTAATTTTGCCTATCTTATTGTCTAGATTTAATGCTTTAGCAGCATTAATTGTAGCCATTTTGACTAATAAAGATGCCGGCATTATTTGAGTTTCGTGTAGATTTACTTTTTGTAGCAAAGAGCCTAAGTACATCTCTCTAAACATATCTATCGAATTATTGCTTGCTGGGCCATCAGTTCCCAAACATACATTTATGCCTGCTTCAATCATTGAATAAATTGGGGCTATTCCACTGCCTAATTTCATATTACTTGATGGGCAATGTGCCACAGAAACGTTTTTTTGCACTATTGATAAATAATCATCTTTATCAATATGTACGCCGTGTGCTATCAAGCACTTATGTTCAAAAAAACCTATGTCTTCAATTAATTGAATAGGCGTTTTGTTATATTTTTGAACACATTCCCCCACTTCATTAAGCGTTTCCGCTAGATGAATATGTAATGGCAATTTATAATCTCTAGCCACACAAACAGTATCTTCTAGCCCTTTGGTATCAATTGTATAAATTGAATGTGCGTAAGCCATATATGAAATTAATTCATTATCTTTGGGCAAGTCTTTATACATATTAATAATAGAATTGTAACTGTTTTGTTCCTGCGTTGCACCTACTGAACAAACTAATCTTGTCTTTAAATCAATATTGGCTTGAACTATAGCATCTTGATTAAAATATGAGTCAAAATTAGTTGTAATCCCACTTTTTAACCCTTCCAAAAGTCCTAATTGCGTACCATAATAAATGTCATTTTTGTTTAAATACTTTTCAATTACAAACATATTATCAAAAAGCCATTTATCTAAAGGCAAATCATCCTTTAGCCCACGGAATAAAGTCATAGCATTATGATTATGAGCATTTATAAACCCTGCAGATAATATGTCCCCTTCAAAATCTATGACTTTATCACTAACAAATGATTGAGCAAATAAATTTTCATTCTCGCCAACAAATACTATGTTCGAATTATCAATACATACAGTTGTATTATAATTTACTTTATTATTTTCTACGTCTAATAATGTTGCATTTATAATTTTTGTTTTCATATTTTACCTTATTTTATTGATGATTTTATCGGCAATATATAGACCGTGTGCAGCGGCGTGACTTAAACTTCTAGTGAAACCAGCACCATCGCCTATTGCATAGATATTATTACATCCAACAATCTCAAAATCCTGCGTTTCTGGACGAGTTGCGTAATATTTACACTCAATTCCATACAAAAGAGTGTCAGTATTAGCAGTACCTGGGGCTATTTTATCTAATGCAAAAATAGTTTCCACAATATTATCTAATTGACGCTTTGGCATACAAAGTGCTAAATCCCCTGGTACTGCTTCCAATGTTGGTTTAGTTGTAGATTGCGATAGTCTCTCGTAAGTAGTTCTTCGTCCTTGAACTAAATCGCCAAATCTTTGGACTAATACACTTCCACCACTAATTTTATTAGCCAAAGAAGCCACGTACCTAGCATATTCTATCGGTTCTTTGAAAGGTTGTGTAAATGTACTAGTCGACAACAAAGCAAAATTGCTATTTTTTGTCTTTTTATCTTCTTGAGCGTAACTATGACCATTAATAGTAAGCACACTGTCAGTATTTTCCATAACGACGTGGCCACGTTCGTTAAAACAAAACATTCTAACTACATCGCCATAACTCTTTGTCCTATACCAAATTTTTGGTTCATAAATCTGCTTGCTAAAATTTTCCCAAATGATTGAAGGCAATTCAACTCTAACACCTAAATCTACTTGATTGTTATTACAATCAACACCGTTTTTGTCACACCAAATTCTAAAATCTTGGCTTCCAGCACGACCAACTGCAAAAACAATGTGTTTACCTTTAACAGAAACTTCTGTATTTTGATATGTAAATAATACAGTATTAGTACTTTTATTTACATCAACGACTTTTGCACGCGTTAAAATTGTTATTCTAGTTTTAAGAAATTCAATTAATTTTAACATTGTAAAATAGTTTTCATCAGTGCCTAAATGCTTTAAATCTGTTTGTTTTAAATGTAAATCGTGTTTTAAACATTCTTTTTTTAGTTCATCATTAGGGTGAAAGACTTTAGTCGTAGCCCCAAATTTAACTAAAATGTCATCTGCTTGTTTAATATAAGAATATACTACATTTTCATCTAAATAATCTGTAAGCCAACCACCATATTCAGTCCCGATAATATATTTACCATCACTAAAAGCCCCTGCACCTGCCATTCCACTCATAATAGCACAGTTGGCACATTTTAAACATCCACCTTTACCTTTATTATTTACTATTAAAGGGCATTTTCTTTCGGATAAATCATTGCCTTTTTCAATCAAAATAATTTTGATATTTTCATCTAATTGGCATAGCCTATAGGCAGTCATAATTCCACCAATTCCCCCACCTATTACAACAACGTCATAATTACTTAAAATTTCATTCATAATATTACTCCATTTCTCTTAAGTTTAATTAATTATAAATTTATAAATAGCAGATATTTTTGTTCCATTTTTTGTAGATGATAAACTCTTCCCTTTACCTTGTTTTTTGTCAGGATAAAATTCTTTGAGTGTTTTCTTAATAAAATTATCAGTTCCAGCAAACTTTATAACATAAGGGGTATCCTGCGATTCGACATCTGCAAATATTATTTCATCATTATCATTCAAAGCGAAAATCTTTGTACCTTTTCTAGCACGTTGAGATAATTCTATATTACCAATGTTAAATCTTTTTCCAATACCTTTCTTTGTTGCTAAAACTAAATCACCTTGCAACCCTACAAGCCCTGCAAATACTATTTCGTCATCATTAGCCAAATTAATTCCTTTAACACCTTGGCTAACTCTACCACTAGTTGGAATAGAATCTATTTCGCAATTTAATGCCATACCTTTCTTTGTTATTAATAACAATGTCTTATTCTTAACAGCCTTAATAACAGAAATAACTTCGTCATTTTCTTTAAGTTTTATAGCACTAAATTTTTGTTTTGCTACATCATACTCTACAAATGGTGTGCGTTTTAATAAACCATACTTAGTTACAAAAATGACTTCATTTTCGTCTTTCTTGTTAATTTCAAACATAGCAAGGAATCTTTCATCCACATCTAACTCTTTGCAAGCACTTCTTGTAGTCATTCCTTTATCACGCCACTTTACTTCTTTAATATCTTCAACATTAATTTTACAAGCATTGCCCTTATTAGTCATTGCCACTAAAGTCTTGTCTGTTGTAGTTCTTAATATATTATAATGCACCTCATTTTCTGTCATTTGCGAATTATATTCTTTTACTGTAGTATCAAAATGTTTAGGTAGCATTCTTTTTATAGTATTGCTTTGTGTTAAAGCAACTACAGTATCTTCTACTACTTTATTAGCTTGAAGAATACTATCAACATCAATCTCACCAAAAGTCTTAACTATCTTAGTAAGTCTTGGCATACTATATTTTCTTTTGATTTCTAACATTTCAGTTTTGATAACATCTAACTGTAATCTCTTTGAATTTAAAATTGCAGTTAGTTTCTCGATTAAAACTTTCAATTCTTGAATTTCTTGCTCAATTTTATAAACTTCTAAACTTGTTAATCTAGCAAGACGCATATCTAATATCGCTTGTGCTTGTTTTTCACTTAACAAAAATCTTTGTCTTAGACGAGTTTTCGCTTCAGTAGTATTAGGGCTTGTTTTGATAATATGAACAACTTCATCTATATTAACAATGGCAATATGCAATCCTTCTAAAATATGCATTCTTTCTTTAGCGTTGTTTAAATCAAATTTTGTTCTACGAACTATTATTTCAATTTGATAATTAAGGTAGTATTTTAAAATTTCCATTAACCCTAATTGCTTAGGTTTACCATCGGCAATGGCTACCATATTAATTCCAAATGTTGATTGTAAATCACTATATTTATAAAGCAAATTCAAAATATCATTTGGATTATATCCAGATTTAATAGTTATTACAGCACGTGTACCAGTTCTATCAGATTCATCTTTAATATCGTGTATTCCTAGCAAAACGCCCTTTTTGTCTTCTCTTAAATCTGCAATCTTTGACAATAAACTTGACTTATTTTTTTGGTATGGTATCTCAGTAATAACTATATTGGTTTTGCCATTATTTAATTGTTCAAAATGTGTTTTTGCTCGAATTGTAATTTTGCCACGACCCGTTTCATAGGCCTGTTGTAATTCATCAGTCGAAATAATAGCACCCGTAGGGAAATCAGGACCTTTAATGATTTTCATCATATCTTTTAGTGATATAGAAGGATGTTCAATTAATGCTATTACGCCATCAATGACTTCATTTAAGTTATGTGGAGGTATGTTAGTGGCTAAACCAACTGCTATACCTACTGCACCATTAACTAATAAATTAGGGAAACGCCCTGGAAGTGTATCAGGCTCTTTAAGAGTATCATCGAAGTTAAAACTCCATTTTACAGTATCTTTGTCTAAATCTCTTAATAACTCCATTGCTAAAGGTGCTAATTTTGCTTCAGTGTATCTCATAGCGGCAGCACTGTCGCCGTCTACAGAGCCAAAATTACCATGACCTTGAACCAAAATTCCACGCATATTAAATGGTTGTGCCATTCTAACCATTGCATCATAAACGGAAGTATCCCCATGTGGATGATACTTACCCAAACAGTCTCCAACGATTCTAGCACATTTTCTATACGCTTTATCCGGCGTCATCCCCAATTCTAGCATTGTATATAGGATACGTCTTTGAACAGGCTTCAAACCATCTTCGACTCTAGGCAAAGCACGATCTAATAAAACAAATTCACTATATGGTATCATAGAATTATGTAAAACTTCATCTATAGATTGAATTAATAATCCGCCGTCCATATTGTTTCCTCCTTTTGAACTCCTTTTTGGCAAATCTAAATTACTACGAGAAATACTTTTCTCTGTCTTTTTGCTTGTATATTCATTAGATATAGGTTCCTCGTTATTTTGTAATGCTTTGTCTAAACTTAGATTATTTTTTTGCAAATCATCAAATTTTTTAAAATTAGGCTTTGTATTTTCAATTTTTTCATTTTCACTCAAATTTAGTTCGTTATTACTATTTTCATATTTTTCATCATTAAATTCTTTATCACTATTATCATAATTTTTTGTTTTAAATTTATTGTCGTATCCATTATTTAAAGTATAACTACTTTCTACTATTTCATCATCATTTTCAATATAACTATTTTCATTTTCATAGTTACCATCATTAACCGTTGCATTAACGTTATCATTGGTATCTAAAGTTTCATTATAATGAACTGGTTGTTCATTATTTAGATTGCTAATTTCTTTGTCATTATCGTTATCAAAATTTTCTTTATTGTTCGTATTTAAATAATTTTCGTTATTATCTACATTATTGATATTATTATTTAGATTATTAACATAACTTAATAAATCTATCTGTCCTTCCACGGGTAAATTATGAAATTCTTCTTCATCACTAACCTTAGAGTCATCTTGAGGTAATTCAAAGATTGACATCTGTCCTTCTATAGGCTGGTTAGTAAATTCGTTTTCATCTTCTTCGTCATCAAAGTACACTACTAACTCCTTAAATAATACTCAATAATATAATAACTTAATTATTTACTCTTTTTTAATTTATCAAACTCATCTGGTTCTTTATTAAAATTAGCATATTCTGAAATATACACTTTACGCGATTCAATGTCATCTCCCATTAATGTTGTAATGAGTTTTTCGGCTTCTGCAGCATCATCAATAGATACTTGAATCATAGTTCTATTTTTTGGGTTCATAGTAGTCTCCCATAACTGCTCTGGATTCATTTCACCTAAACCTTTGTATCTTTGGATATCGTATCCCTTCCCAAAATCTTCTGCTATTTGTCTTAGTTGCTCATCTGAATAAGCGTATTTAACTTCATTTTTCTTTGAAATCTTATACAAAGGTGGTACACCAATATAAACGTGTCCGTCCATTATTAATTGTTTCATATATCTATAGAAAAATGTTAATAAAATGGCTCTTATGTGTGCTCCATCTTGGTCAGCGTCGGCTAAGATAATCACTTTATCAAATTTTAAATCTTCAACATTAAAATCTTCGCCAATTCCTGCCCCTAATGCAGTTATAATGGAACGGAATTCTTCATTTTGAAGTACTTGTTCTAGTCGTTTCTTTTCGACATTTAATGGTTTACCTCTTAATGGTAAAATTGCTTGAAAAGTTCTATCGCGTCCCATTTTAGCACTTCCACCTGCACTATCACCCTCAACAATATACAATTCGTTTTTCTTATTATCGCGTCCAGTACAAGATGCAAGTTTTCCAATCAAAGCATTTACTTCTAAACTGTTTTTTGCCCTAGTCAACTCTTTGGCTTTTTTTGATGCTAACCTTGCATTAGCAGCCAATTTACCTTTATTAATTATTGCTTCTAGAACTTTTTTATTGTCTGCTTTCTCCATTATTGCCAACAAATGAGTGTACACAAGATTATCCACTTCTGTCTTTGCTTCTGGATTTCCTAATTTAGTTTTTGTTTGCCCTTCAAATTGAACATTTTTCATTTTGATAGAAATGACAGCAGTTATACCTTCTCTATAATCTTCGCCCATAAGATTACTTTCTTTTTCTTTTAACAATCCTGCTTCTCGTCCTGCTTCATTAAAGACTCGAGTTAATGCTGTTTTGAAACCTGTTTCGTGTGTTCCACCTTCTGAAGTAGAAATGTTGTTTACATAACTAAAAATATTTTCAACGTAAGCATCTGTATACTGAATAGCACATTCTAATTTTAACACACTAGATTGTGCTTCAAAATAAATTGGATTAGGATAGAGAGTATTCTTCCCTTCATTTAAGTAAGTTACAAAATCTTTAATACCACCATCAAACTTAAATGTCTTTTGATAATAACTTCCATCTTCGTTTACAACATTTTCATCAATCAATTGAATGATTGCACCTTTGTTCAAAAAAGCATATTCTTTAAGCCTTTTTGCTATAGTTTCCACACTAAAGGTTGTAGTTTCAAAAATTCTAGCATCGGGTTTAAAGTGTACAAAAGTACCTTGCTCGTTAGTTGCTCCTAAACAACGCAATGGGCTTTTGACCGTTCCACCCAAAATTTTACCTTTTTCATTTGGGACAGAATGAAATTGTATTTTGTATTTTTTGCCATTTTTATTTGTAATTACTTCTAACCATTCGCTTAAAGCATTGGTAACTGATGCACCTACGCCATGCAAACCACCGGAATAATTATAATTATCGTTATTAAATTTACCCCCAGCGTGTAATTGAGTAAATACAACTTCTACACCTGAAATACCTAATTGAGGATGTTTATCAACAGGGATACCACGCCCATTATCTTCAACAGATATTGTACCATCTTTGTATAATCGTACAACTATTTTATTACCATAACCATTAGCAATTTCATCTATAGAATTGTCTACTATCTCCCATAATAAATGGTGAAGCCCTTTTGAACTTGTTGTTCCAATGTACATACCTGGTCTAAGTCTTACGGCTTCAAGCCCCTCTAAAACCACTATATCTTTTGAATTATACTCTTTCAATCTTTGACCTCCCCAAACACATAACACTCACACTATACCATATTTTATTGAAATTTCAAAAAGATTTTAAGCATATTTTTTGTAAGCATTAAAAAAAATGATATCTAATTTTCTATTAAATATCATTTTATATTTTAATCATCTAACAAAGTTTTATTATATTTTTTATAAATTTTAATTAGTTTAGTTACTTTTTGATAAATATTATCAAAGTCCATTTGCATTGCTTTTAAAACATCGTTTGGTTTAGCACTTGTACCAAAATTATTAATATTTATAACTTCATCATATTCTCTTAAATATTTTTGGTAAATATTATCATTTGATAACTCAATAAAAATTCTCAAACCGTCACCTAAAACAGCATTTTTATACTTTTTAGTTTGATTAGAAAATATGCTTTCACACGGCATAGATACAACTCTGGCTACATAACCGTGTTTGTATAATTTTTCTCTTAATTTTATACAAGTTTCAACTTCACTACCACTTGCAATTAAAGTTACATCATATTTGTTAAGTGGCGTTTCTTCCATTACATAGCCACCTAAAATAGCCTTTTCTAAATCTGAATTTTGCATTTTTAAATCTTGTCTAGACAATATTAACGCAGTAGGCTTGTCAATATTTTGTAGATAACATATATAGCCTGCTACAGTTTCTCTAGTATCACAAGGTCTAAATACACAGCAATTAGGTACTGCTCTAATATTGGCTAATTGTTCAATGGGTTGATGAGTTATTCCATCTTCTCCTACCATTATACTGTCGTGTGTAAAAAGGTACAAAACATTAAGCCCCATTATAGCCGACATTCTAAAACTTGGCTTAAGATAATCATAAAAAACAAAAAATGTAGATACAAATGTCTTATAAACACCATATAATTGTATTCCGTTCGCTATTGCCCCCATTGCGTGTTCACGAATTCCAAAATGTATGTTTCTACCATTTGGATTTAAATCGCTAAAGTAGTCTTCATTTAGAAAATACGCTTTCGTCGATGGTGCTAAATCAGCACTTCCACCTATTAAATTAGGAATTTTATCCTTTAGAAAATTTAATACTTTCCCACTACTTGCCCTTGTAGATGCGTCATAGAACCAATTTTGATTATATAATACTTCTTGCAAATTTTTAATATCAACTACATTAAAAATTTCGTTTTGCATAAATTTTTTTAACTTAATTTGAGATTTTTGATAATACTCTTTTTTTAGTTTAAGGCTTTGTTTTACTAAATTAATTGTAGATTTAGAAAATTTCCAATTTTTCATATCTACGTTAAGTTTTTCTCTTAAATAATTTAAGCCATCTTCATTTAATGCTGTACCGTGAATTTTTGGATTATCTTCTAATTCACAACCGTATCCTAATTTAGTTCTACAAATAATTAAACTAGGCTTTTCTTTTTGACTTTTTGCATCAGTGATAGCCTTAGAAATAGCCACACTGTCATTACCATCTTCAACTACTTGAACAAAGAAACCTTGTGCTTCGAACCTTTTTGTCAAATCTTCATTTAATGCTAACTCGGCTTTTCCTTCTATAGTCATATTATTACTATCTAACAAAATTATTAAATTATTTAATTTCCATAACCCTGCTAGTGAACAAGCCTCATAACTTATCCCTTCCGATAAATCTCCTTCTCCTACTAAAACATAAGTGTAATGACTATAGAATCCATCATCATTATCCATTGAAAGTTGATGTAATTTTTTTTCGCTTAACGCCATACCAACAGCATTGGCTACACCTTGTCCTAAAGGGCCTGTAGTGACTTCTATTGCTGGTGCACCATAATCTGGATGTCCAGCACATTTAGAATTTATTTGTCTAAAACTTTGCAAATCTTGTATTGAATAGTCAAATCCAAATAAATGTAATGTCGCATACAAAAGTGCACTTCCATGTCCAGCACTCATAATAAATCTATCACGCATTAACCATTTTGTATCCTTTGGATTAAAATTTAAGTGGTCATTGAATATTGCAAAAATAATAGGCGCACTACTAAGCACAATGCCTGTATGTCCAGAATTTGCTTTAGATATTTCCATAGCACTTAGTACTCGTAATTCATTTATAGCAGTTTCTCTATCAGTCATTTATCTCACCCTATCCTTAATTTTTCAATTTTAATATAGCATAAATTTTAAAAAAAACAAAGTTTTTGTTGATAAAATAATAAAAAATGAAAAATTAAATTCTTAATTCTCCATTTTTTAATTCTATATGCTTTATTTCTTGATAAACCTTATCTACTTCTGTCTTTTCACCTTCTATTGCCATTACTTTATTTCTAGATTTTACGTAATAATCCATTTCAAAAGTTACATTACCTTTTACAAAAACACGCCTACGCCTAATGTAAGACCCATCTTTTTTATTATACCCCAAAAACTCCAAGATTGATTCAACAGCCTCTTCATCTTCAAAAGCAAGTGGCAATGACTCTCTACGCGCTTTTACCAAATTTTTTGAATCATCAGCATCTTTAAAATCAACCACCTTTCTAGGAGTACCTTTTTTTGGTAAATCTATTTTGATGCGTGCAACGGTGTTATTATCGGCTTTCAATACTCTACCAATTTGTTTTGTATCACTTTTCAATTCATAGTTATTTTTTTCACAATACTCAATGTATGGCTTTAATGATTTTACTTTAAAACTGTATTCATATTCAATCATAATGCTTTCTCCATCTTTATTATATTATATCCTACTTTTTTCATTTGACATTCTGCCAATCTAAGATTTCAATATATACACCCATAACCTATTAAAAAAGCCATATTTT
>CASDSK010000044.1 GCA_949283525.1 uncultured Eubacteriales bacterium | reverse complement strand
AAGGAACCAATTGCAAGAAGACATACAATACGAGCAATTAAGCATAAAAGAATATGTTGACCCGTTTACGGGTGAGCCAGCAAAAGGAAACAAATAAAAAGCCCCTTAAGGGGCAGTTAGAAAGCGACGAGCAGGCGAAGGCGCTTCACCAATTGTTTACAATTTTGCTGCAACATGTCCTAAGGGGACT
Organism: uncultured Eubacteriales bacterium; assembly: GCA_949283525.1. GTDB lineage: Bacteria > Bacillota > Clostridia > Christensenellales > UBA1242 > CAKVOD01. The sequence continues at coordinate 21,401 of CASDSK010000044.1, read as the reverse complement.
GAACAAACTACCGGCTAAGCCGGTAGTTGTGATTTTTATAAAAAAGTTGATTCAAAAAAAATATTATAGTATAATTAATGTGATATAGCTTTAGTTTTTTAGGAGAAATATTATGCATATTCTTAAAATAAATGAAAAAATTTATAAAATTAGTGAAAATGATGTGAAAAAGATATCAGGAAGGAAGCCTTGGTCTAATCATGTATTTGAGATAAATGTTAAACATAATTTGTGTGGCGAAGAAACTTATTTTTTTAAATTGCCTACCGTAAGCAAAGGAAAAAATAGATTTTCATTAGGAATAGATAATTTTGAGATTTTTGTTCCTTATCTTATAAACAAGGTTGTTGGAGAAAAGTTTGGATGCAATATTTTACACTATGACTATGCTGAATTTGATGGTCAAAAAGGAGCGATAAGTAAATCTTTTTTGCTAAAAGGGGATGAGTTTTATGACTCCTTTTGGATTATGGCACTTAATTTATATAATAAGGATTGCAAAACAAACTTATTACTTAATAACTTAAGCCAAGAAGATAAGGAAAAAATAGAAAAATATTATTCAAATCATTATTTTAATAATATTCAAAATTTCCCATTTTCAGTGGAAAAATTGGTCGAAGATTTAAAAGATATTTGCAATCAAAATAAATGGTATTTTGATGAAGAGCAAGTGAGAAAAGAATTAAATATTCTAGTAATATGTGACTATTTTATTTTTAACTATGATAGGAATCCATCGAATATAACCATTTTGGTAAATAATAATAAAAATGTAAGATTGGCACCTAACTATGATAATGGATTGTCATTAGGAAATTTTGACAATGAAATTGGAACAAAAATTATCCGTAAACCATTTTTTGTTATAAATGAAATTGGAACAAAAAATAATTTTGCAGGAAATAAATTACTAGAAAAAGAAAGCATTTTGTTGTTAGATATTTATGAATTAACTAAAACAAATGAAGAATATAGAGAAATTGTTGATAGTTTTCTAAATCTTAATATTGAAGATGTAATAGAATGTTTTGAGAAAGATAAGAAAAAAGAATTGCCAAAAGAAACTAAAGAAAAAATTATTGATACTTACGAAAAACAAGTGAAAAAATACGTTGATTTTAAAATTAAATTAGAAAAGAAAATAAATAAAACTAATACACCTATAAGGTAAGTAAAGTAAAAACAAGTTGTAAGACAAGATAAAAACGAGAAATTTTGTTAAAAAATATAATAATAATGTGAAATTTAAAATATTTAAGCAAAATAAAAAGTAAATGCTAACAAAAAGTTGCTTATAGTTAGTTATTTTTGTATAATTGTATTAAATACAATTTGAATTACTAATTATTTACTATTAAATATTAGGGAGAATTTATATGGCTAAGTTTAACGAAAAATATTTCGAGAAAAGTGATATGCATTGTAATAATATTGATGACTTAATACAAGGCGATGAGCAAGTTTTATGGCGTGGCAAACCCAAAAAATCTGCGTTTATATTATCAAAAATATTTCAATTATTGCCTTTTGTGTTAATTTGGGTGTTATTTGATTCATTTTTCATTTATGGTATGATAAAAATTGGTGCATTTAAACAATTAGGAACATTTTTTGTAGTTATCATAGTTGTATTTTTTGCTATCCATTTAGCGCCACTCTGGGTATGGTTAAGCAACGTTTTAACGGCATCTAGTCAACATAAGAATATTGAGTATGTTTTTACAACAAAACGAATAATCATTCGCTCTGGCATCATTATAGATTTGAAAAATATTTATTATATGGACATACAAACTATGAATGTTAAAGTGGGAGTAATTGATAAATTGACTAAAGTTGGCGACATATATATAATGAGTAAGTTCGAAACTGCTGTATTATGGGATATTGAAGACCCTTATAATGTACTAAATATGTTACAAAAAATAGTTAATGATATAAAAACTGATATGTATTATCCAAATGCTTTGCGTCCGGAAGAAAATCAAGGATACTATACACAATACATAGGAAATAAGAATTAAGCAATAAATAATTTGTACAAATGTGGATAAAATATAGGAAATAAGGTAAATATATAATGAATAAAGGGATAAGTTTTTATTTTGGGTTTGAAATAAGTCCTAAATTACGAGCAAGAATGATTAGTGAAGCAGGATTTACACACGTAATTACGAGTGCAGACAAAAAATACAATAAACAAAATGGAACTCTTAGACAGCAAGCAAAATGGTTTAAAGAAAACAACTTGATGCCGTCAAGTTTGCATATGGCTTATAATACTAATTTACTTCCATATTTTTGGAAAGAAGGGAAAATTGGAGATAGAATTAAAAATCTTTATTCTTAGATATAAAAAAGGCTAAAAAATATGGATTTAGTTGTGTCGTAGTGCATTTAGTAGGAGAGTATTCAAAAGTTGGAGAAAAAAGGCTCATTGACATACTTAAATATTGTGAAAAAGTGAAGATGCCACTTGCCATAGAAAATTTAAAATCTAATGAAATATTTATAGAGGTTTTTAAAAACATCAAAAGTGAAATGTTAAAATTTTGTTTTGACTCAGGGCATCAAAACGCATTTAGTAAGGATTATAATTTTTTGAAAAAATATAATGATAAACTAATTGCTCTACACCTACACGATAATAATGGGCAAAAAGATGAACACAAATTAACAAAATTCGGTGAAACTATTAATTGGCAGGAAATAGCAAAATTGTTAGTTAATCATCCAAATATATCTTTAGATTATGAATTGCCTCAAGATAATAAATATGACATATCACCCCAAGAATTTTTAAATGAGACGAAAAAACAAGCAGATTTATTAGAAAATATGATATTAAATTATGAAAATGAGTAGTTTAGGATAATTATAGTTAAATCATTAGCATTAATAAATAAAATTTGGTAAGATAGAATTATAACAATAAAATTGACTCACAAAAAATGTCATTTAATTCATTGTATGTAGTAAGAATTTATTAATTAAAAATGTTTAATAATAAAATTTTATAAAATAAAATTATATTATTTAATTTTTCACTTAATTTTATTATAATGTTGTAAAAATTGAAAACAATTAATGTTTTTTGAAATTATAAAATAATAATAAACTTAGTATAAACTTAACTAATTTACAAAAAAATATTATATTAATTAATAAGGTTTTTAATATAATTCATCTATAAAATTTAAGAATAAACAAACGAAAAGGGGAAGAAGATGAAAAAAATATTGGGTATATTTGTTTTAGTTTGTATATTTTCAATTTGTTTTGTGCCTAATATTATGGCGAAAGAAAACATTGTAGTTGAAGCGCAAGAGGGTGTAGTATTAGATTTTATTAATAATGCACCAAGTGAAGAAACAACTTATAATATTGGCTCTGGTAAAGTTGTTTATAAACCATTAGAAAACAATAGTTCTGTTATTACATTAGAAAATGTTACATTAAATGCAGAACACGAAATAAAATATTGGACAAATAAAACAATAACTGCTTTAGCAGGTACGGGCGATGTGAAATTAGTACTAAAAGGGATAAATAAAGTTTACTTAAATGCAAGCCAATTTTGTTCTGGACTATTATTCTATGATAGTAATGTTACTATAGAAGGGGACGGAAGTCTATTTATTGGCCCTGAAGAAGGAAATCAAATAAACAATAGTACTGTTCCATTTAATGTAATGGGAAACTATGATGTTTTGAACAATTTGGAAGAAGGAAATTTTAATGATACAGGAAATTTTACATTAAAAAGTGGAATAATTGAGTTAAGTGCATATGGAACAATTGGTATGGGAGCATTAACAGTTCATAATGATGTTAATATAGAAGGTGGTAAATTAATTACAAAAGGACAAGCCAATGCGATTTATTCAGTATATAATAATATTAACATTACTAACGGTGAAGTTAAGTGTATTGATTATAATATTGCAGGGTTATACTCACGTCGTGGCGATGTAAATATATCTGGTAAAAACACTGTAATTTCTTTAAATGGTAATATTAATAGAGATAATTCTGGAATTATCGCAGGTAGTATGTCACCTTCAGATGAAAAAATTTTTGAGGCAGGTTCTATAGAAATTAGTGATGCTAAAATTGATATTAATTCAACTTTTATAGGAATGTTTGCTCGATATCTTCCAAATGTAGAAAATAGTGGTAACATCAAAATTAATAGTGGTAATATAACCATAAATAGTAAAGGTGACAATAGTATTGTAGCAGGGATATTTGCACAAGGCGAAGATACTGGAAGTTTAGGAGATGTTACCATAAGTGGTGGTACATTAAATTTTCAAATGGAGAATATTTCTGCTGATACTGATTGTTACTCATTAGGGATATATAGTGATAGAGATGTGAAGATTGAAAATGCCAAAGTAAATATCACTGCAGTTGGCGAAGCCAATATATCGGCTTATGGAGTAATGGCTATAAATGATTTTTCAGTTTTGGGAAATAATGTAATAATAAAGGGTAGTACAATGGCTACTGATAAAAGTCCAATAATTTCAAATGATATTGAGGTAGAAGCTTCACAAAATATAAATGGCAATAACCTAGAAAGTTTTGATAAAGAAAAATTAGAAACGTATAAATATATTACTTTAAAAAAAGTAAAAGTTAATGATGTAGTAATAGAGATAGACACTGATGTTGTGCAAGTTGGAAAAGAATTACAATTTACAGCAAAAGTAGAAGGCGAAAATATCGAGGGTAATTTAGTTGTTTGGAGTGTTACAGGGGCTACAAGCGAAGAAACTAAAATTGATGAAAACGGATTATTAACTGTTGGGAAAGATGAAAAAGCCAAAACACTTACAATCACTGCAACATCTGTTTTGGATAAAAATGTTTCGAGTAGTTATGAAATTAAAGTAGATTCTGTAAATGATTCTAAAGCATTATTATTAGGGATAATAATAGGTATCATAGCACTTTTCGTTATAACATTTACAATTTGGGGCATTTCTTTTTATAAAAGAGAAAGAAGAATGAGATATTAATATGTACAAAAAAAATAATATTAAACAATATGTATGTAAAAAATATTGGGAAATAGGTTATTTAATAAATATTTATGCAAATTGTGATTAAAACACCTTTGTTAAGGTGTTTTTAGTTATATTAATAAATAGATATAAAAAGTTATGAAATATAAAGATTTAATATTCTGTATTGTCTTTAAAGTGTAGTATGTTGTTTAATTAGTTTTATTTATTTAAATAAAGAATTACAAATTGTTATATTTACATTTAGTGATTTAATTTGAAAACAAGAAAAAAAGTGTAAATATTTTATTCAGGAGGGCATTATGTCAAAAGTTATCGACGAAAATAATAAAAAAAATAAAGAATTAGAAATGTACGTTTACAATGATAATGATTTTTTATCGCCGTACACTAATAAGACAGAAGGAATTATAAATAGTGAAGTGGCTGAATTTTTACAAAATTCTGCGAACAGTATTCCTTTAAAATCTTCAATTACTATCAATATCCATAGTGATTGTATAACAAAAAAAAGAACAAACCTTATATCAGTTTGCAATACATAATTATTATTAAACAATATGCACAAACAAAACTACAACTTAAACGCAATATGATTACGGGATAATTTTGCTTATGTTAGCAATTTTATTTTTAGCAGCAATGATTATGCTTGTACACTTGAAAGTAGCAGAGATAGTAGTACAACTTGTAACAATAACAGGTTGGGTATTTATGTGGGAAGCAGTCTATACCTTTTTCTTAAGACGTCAAGCACTAAAATTTAAATTAGTTAGACAAAAAGCCTTCTAAAAATGTAAAGTTAACTTTTTTAAATTAAATTAATAATAAATTTTAAAATTCAATTATTATAAAAAATCTTTTGACAAAATCTTAATAATCAGTATAATATAATTGATGTATAAAACATCGAATTAAGGAGATAATTTTATGGAAAACGAGATAAATAGAATGCCTTTAATTGGTGATAAGGCTCCATCATTTAAAGCAGTTACAACACAAGGTGAAATTAATTTTCCAGCAGATTTTTCTGGTAAATGGGTTATATTATTTTCACATCCAGCAGATTTTACACCAGTTTGTACCACAGAGTTTATGACATTTGGGTCGATGATTGATGAATTTAAAGAATTAAATACAGAATTAGTGGGACTATCTGTTGATTCTTTGTATTCACATATTGCTTGGCTTAGAAAAATTCAAGAACTTGAATGGAATGGAAAGAAAAATATCAATGTAACATTTCCATTAATTGAAGATATTAAAATGGATGTAGCGAAGGCATACGGTATGATTCAACCTAATCAATCAAATACACAAGCAGTTAGAGCTGTTTTTGTAATAGATCCAAAAGGGATAATAAGAACAATTCTTTACTATCCTTTATCGACAGGAAGAAATTTTGATGAGATAAAAAGAATTATTTTGGCTTTACAAAAGGCAGATAAAGATAATGTGGCAACGCCTGCTGATTGGCGTCCAGGTGATGATGTTATAGTTCCAACAGCAGGAAGTTGTGGGACAGCAAAGGAAAGAATGGAAACGCAAAATGAAAATCAATATTGTTTAGATTGGTTTATGTGTTTTAAAAAAGAAAAAAAATAATATATGCAATACCCCAAATGTCTTCTTTGGGGTATTTTAATGAGTAAAATTAAAATAACATAAAAAGTTATAGTGTTTATTAATAAAATAATTGTCAATAATTTACTTGAGGTGAAAAATGACCAAAGTAAATAGAGATAATGATTTATTAAACTTCATAAAAAAAACAGATAGTGAGGGTATTTCTAGACTACAAGCGTTTGATAAATTTGCCAAAAAAAATAAATTAAAAAAAGAAACGATTAGAAATTTATATTATAATTTAGTCAAAAACAAAAATTTACAAAAAGAGCATAAAATTGAACATAGTATACCTTTTTCGTCTAATGAATTAAAGACATCTATGAGTAGCATAATAAAAGAATTAAATATGAATAAATCTTTAAGGTATGCGTGCTTTAAAGTTAGTAATGGTGATGCTAAAGTTATGTTGCGATTGCAAAATAAATTTAGAAGTTTATTAAAAAACGACATTAATTATTTAATTAATTTAGGTTATAAAGTGGATAATAAAACAAGCAAAATATCGCAATTTAATAAAAATAACAAGATGTGTCAATGCAATAAAAATGACTCTTTACTATCAAAAAATGATAATAATCTTGCGAATTTAGATAATTATACTACAAAAAACATTATAAACGGTTATAAAGAAGATAAAAAAAATAATACAGCAGGTGATGCTAAAATTTTACGTATGCCTAATACAAATGTTTTAACAGATAACGATATTAATAATTTATTTATGGGGCTTGTGAAAATGGTTAAACGTAATGCCATCGAGATGGCACCATTAACACTTAGAAATCAATGCGAACTTGCTAATGCTTCGCTGAGAGAAGCCCTAGTTAAATTGGGGGTTAGTTCTAGAAAATTAGAAGTTATTAAGTGTGAAAATTTTGAACTAAAACAAAAATTGAAAGAGTCAGAAAAATTACTTAAAGACGCAAGGATAGAAGTTGCAGAAATTATTAATAAAATTAATAGTGTTGGTAAATTGGAAGATTTAAAAAAATTTATGAATGAATACAAAAAAAAGTCAATGAAATTGGATAAAGAAAAAAATTTACAATAATTAAGGGGAAACCCAAAGGAAAGCCCAAGGGTAGCCCTTGTGCTAAGCAATATGTGTGAGTAGGGCAAAAAAATATTTTAGTAAAAACTAAGTTAAACTCTTAAAACTTAGTTTTTTATTTTTTGTGATAGCCCTTGCGTTGAGCAATATGTGTGAGTTGTCAAAAAAGTATTTTACATAAAAGTAAGGTTATTGCTTATTTTAGATAGAAATCTTTATTAAGATTCAGGTTATTTTTAATTTAATAGGAAATTATAAGTTAAATAAATATGACCAAAATAATTCTGAAAAGGCAGAACATTATTATCCTTAGACAATTTTTTATTTAACTATTGACAATTGACATTATTTATAGTATAATCTTGCTTAGAAATTAAGTTTTCTAGTACTAAGGAGGGTTTTATGGCATCAATGGAATCTAAAGCAAATTATGAATTAGATGATTTAATTGATATTGCAGAAGAAATTAATAATGGCAATGTTCAAGACGAAACTTTAAATAATATTAACGAAGCCTTAGAAAATATTAAAAATTTGTCTAATGCAGAAATTAAAAAAATTTATAATGATTTAAAAACTAAATTTTATGCAAGTGAAGAATCAAAAAGAAGATTTCATAAATACAAAAAGGCTACAAAAAAAATGATAAAAAGTGACAAAAAAAGATCACATTTGAGACATTTAAAAAAGGGAAAATGGCTTTCTGTTACTTCATTAATCTATGGTTATATATTAAGTTATAGATACAACGGTATTGGAATGAAGACTCCTCCAGCTTTGGAAGGTCAAAATACTATTGAATATATCGCTTATTTAATTGATGGAAATTTAAGAGCGTTTATGAAGATTATACCCGAAGGGTCTGCTGTGGTGGGAGCCTGTGCGTTGGGTGTTGTTTTATACGCTGGTGGTGTGGGACTTGTAAAATTAGATGATATGAAGACTATGCGTAGACTTATGGTTCAAGCAATGGCTGAAGATATGACACCTGAAGAACTTGATAGCGTAATTAAAGTAATTAAGAAAGATGGTGGCAAAGTTAAGGAAGCAATGAATACTTATCCTTTGAAAAATTATGCTGACAAAATTCTTAATAGAAAGAAATCTAATAACAATAGAAATCAAGATTATGAAGATGAAATGAATAGATAAGAAATAAAATTAAAAAAAGTTTATTAAACGGGACAAATTAAATGTATGTCCAAAAGTTTGATAGACTTTTTTTTATTTATAAAATGCAATTTAAAGATTGTTAACATCTTTTGACAGTAATAGAATAATTAAAAAAAGTGAGGAGATAATAAAATAATTGCGTGAGTGGAGATAGAAACGTTTGACATAGGGGTAGTAAATTGGTATACTTTATCTATATAAATATAGATAAAAAGGTGTGGGGAAGCGAATAAAAAGGGAGCAAGTGCTCACACTAAGTTAGGAGAAAGGGATGGACGAAAGAGAAAGAAGGTACAAGGCGATAGAGAACAGGATAAAAGCGAAAGAGAGATGGATAAAACTCATGAGCATACTAGGGATAATCGTATTAATAATGGGTATGGGATTACTAGTATACAACAGAGTAGCGTGGGAGACGCGTCTAACGCTAGGCGAGCCAAGCGAAGCGCGAGTAGAGATAGTAGGGAATAGTTACATACTAACATACAACAAGGTAGAGCACGCAAGTGGATATAGATACACAATAAACGGCGTGGCACAACAAGTAGGAGGAAGTGTAACAAGTATAGACATAACTAATATGCTAGAGAAGCCACAGAAGTACGAAATATCGATACAAGCGATGGGTAACGACAAATACAAGAACTCCAAAGTGGTGGAAATAGAAGCAGTAGAAGTATACAAGACACTAGAAACGCCAGAAGTAGAGATAGATGAATATGAGAGCAAACTAATATGGCTAGGGATAGAAGGAGCAGACGCATACGAAGTCAGTGTCATAGAGAACGACGATTTATCGACGAACAAGACATATAGAGTACAAAAGACAGAATTTGAGATAGGGGATATAATCAAGGATAACGGAACGAAGTACTCATTTACAGTTAAAGCGACAGCGGAAGACTATTACATCAACCAATCAGCGTCATCGCAAGCAGTAGAGAGCAGAATAGCGGGCAGACTAAATAAGCCAGAAGGTATAAGGTACGACGGGGAAAGTAGAACGCTAAGATGGAACGGAGTAGAGAACGCAGAGAGTTACACAATAGAGATAGAGTACGGAATAGAAAGCACAAAGAAAGTCATAACAGAAACAGCAGAATATAGATTTAGCGAAGCAGAGATAAGCAATGTCGGTGAATACAAAGTATACGTAAGAGCGAACAACGTCAAACGAGGAGAAGACATATGGTATCTAGGCAGTGAAGCCGTCGAATACAAATTTGAGATAAGCAAACAGTTAGCGACACCAACGAATATCACATACACAAAGACGAGTAGGCTAGTGAATGTAAAGTGGGACGCAGTAGAAGGCGCAAGTAGTTATCTCATAGAACTATTAAGAAAAGTAAATAAAGGCGGAGTAGAAGAATACGAAGTATACCACAAATACATAGCGACAGGGACGAACGAAATTAACATAGAGCGAAGTTTATCAGCAGAAACTAGTGGAAATCTAATAATAAGAATACAAGCATACGGATACAATAAATATTATTTAACTAGCGAATATAGTGAAATAGTAGAAATAACAGCAGGTTATCAATACGGTGAAGTCGAAGACATACAAGTACTAGAGAACGGGAAATACCTAACGTTTATAGCGCCAAGTACAGATGCTACAGGCGAAATACAATGTGAAGTCAAGAACGGTTACACAATAACAATAAGTAAAGCAAATGAAACAGGAACATTTGAAGTAATAGCAGAACTACCGAATGTAAATAGCACAATAGTAGATATAAGTAGTTACATAACGGAAGCGATAACATATAAGATAACTATAAAAGTAAACGGGTACGGATATTTTAGCGACTCGGATGAAGTAGATTACATATATAACCACCAAATACAATTAAGCCCAGCAGAAGGACTAGAGTTTAGACTAGAAGAAGGGCAACTAAACTTATACTTTGAAGCAAGTGAAGAAGGGGAAGACATAGAGATAAGTGGGAGTATAGAAGTAACGCGTCTACAAGAGAATTACGAGGAATATGTATCGAAAACATACAACGAAGAAACAAAGAAAACAGAGTACAAAATAAACTACAGTGGGCTATACAAAGCAATAACAGGGCAAGACCCACTTAAAGAAGCACAAAGGTATAGTGCTAAAATAAAAGTACTAGGCGAAGTAGAGCGAAGCGAAGAAGTTGAGAAACAAAAAGCAGGTTACACAAGCAGTGAATATAGCGTCCTTGCGTGGTACGAAAACAGAATAGAACTAGAAACTCCAGAGATACAGCGAGTAGACACAACGAAAGACGAAGAAGTGATGTTGTATTTTAGTCAAGTAGCCAAGGCACAAAATTATGAAATAAGAATAGAAAGTGAAGAGAGTGGAGAAACAAATACAATCAATAGTTATCCAACGACAGTAAATATATACGAAAGCATATTTTCAGGCATAAACAAGATAAGTGTGCGAGCGAAAGGAACAGGCTATTATATAGATTCAAAGTGGAGCACAGAATATAGATACACATACGAAGTGAACTTACAAGCGCCACAAGATGTGAGAGTAGAAGAAGAAAGTGCCAATGGAACAAGGACAATAAATGTAGTATTTACAAGTGTACGTTTTGCAGAAAATTACGAAGTGCAGATACGCCAAACGCATAGAGTCATAAAAAACGGCGATGGAACGCGTGTAGAAGAAATAACAAGCGACTTTGAAACGATAGGCATATATGAAGCAGGAATAGGTATAACGAAGTGCGAAATAACAAGTGGAATAACAAGTTATGGGCGATACGAGATACGAGTAATGAGTGTATTAAAGGACGCAAACAGTGAATGGAGTAGAATAGAAGAATACAACTATTATGAGCAACAGCCAAAAGTTAGCAATGTTAAATACAATGACGAAGAGAAGATCATAAGTTTTGACGGAGTAGCGACGGCAAACAATGGTTACGTAGTTAGAATAAGTTACGAAAGGAACGGAGTAGTAGAGAGCATAGAAAAAAGCACAAGAGAAACGAGAGTAAGCGTAAGCGAACTAGAAGCAGGCGTATACACAATAGAAATAATGACATTAGGCGTAGAAGAACTATACCTAAGCAATAGTGAATGGACAGACAAGCAAGAAATAGATATAAGGTATAGTCTAGAGAAAGCGAAAAACTTTAAATATAGAGAAGAAACGGGCATACTCGAATGGGAAAGCGACGGACGAGCAGACTATGACGAAGTAAGAATAACATTTAATAACGCACAAACAATAAACCTAGAGATAGAGAAAGGTGCAGAAGTCACGAATAGAAAATATATGCTAGGTGAACTAATAGAGATATACGGATACGGATATTACACAGTGCAAGTAACAAGCCAAAGCAATAATATAAACATAAGTGCAAGCACAAGCGAGTGGAGATACACACAATATGTAGGACTAGACGCAGTAGAGTTAAAGTCAGTGACGAAAGTAGGAGAAGAAGTACAAGTAAGATTTGGAACGGTAGCGAACGCAATGGCGTACAGCATACTAGTAAAACTACCTACACAAGAGAATTGGAAAGAATTAGTAACAAATATATTTGACAATGGCGAAGCAGAGATAGTAGTAGACATAAAGCAAGCGTTAATTAATTATTTAGGTGCAAATAGATACGAAATAGTGGTACGAGCAGACGGATACGAATATTATTTAGAGAGTATAAGTAATGTAAAAACATACGAACTTAAAGTAATGAACGCACCAAAGAATTTAAGAGTGACACAAGAAGGCGAGCAGTATTATGCAGAATGGGATAGCGTAGAAAACGCAGAGAGTTATACATTAAGGATAAAAATAGGGAGTGGCGAGTACGAAATATTAAGCGACGCAATAGTAGCCACAAGGTACAACATAACGGACGCAATACAAGGAATAAGTAGTGGAGAAATCACAATAGGCGTGAAAACGAACGCAATAGGCGAGTACGAAGAGAGTGGATACGCAGAGTACACATACAATATAACGCAGAAACTAAACACGCCAACATTGAGTTATGACGCTGAACAACACACACTAAGTATAGAAGGCCAAGAAGATAGGAAAGGCTACACAATAGAAGTAATAAAATTAGATAACGGGGAAGAAGTAGGCAAGAGTGTAATAGAGAATTACCAAGGAAGCACACTTAATTTACTTAACCACTTACAAATAAAGGGAGTAGGCAAGTATAAAGTACGAGTAAAGCAAGAAGGCGACGGAATATATTACACAGACTCTGATTGGGCAGAAATAGAATTAGACTATACAGAGAAACTAAATAAATTACAAAATCTACAAGTAATTAAAGAGAATGGTAAATACATAGTAGTAATAGAGAAACCAGCAGACTCCAAGTACGACAACGCGAAAGTGCGATACAAAGTATACGAACTAAGTAGTAGTGAAGACGAGTTAGACGGAAGCGAAACACCTATAATGGAAATAACAACAAAAGAGAATAGGTTTGAACTAACAGGGCTAACAGACGGGAAATACTATATAATAGTAGCAGAGATACTAGGAGGCTATGGAAGTAGCATATATGAAGACGACGCAGAAACACAAGCGAAGTTAGCGTACTATGAAGACTCTGAGAGCAGTGAAATCAAGTTCACAACGTTTGGAAACGCATTAAATAGTCCAGAGATAACCGAGATAAGCATAAACGGAGAAGAATTAAGCATAGAATTCAACAAAGTAGAGAACGGGGAGAGTTACACAGTACGAGTAGAGCGAGAGAGTGGGAATAAAGTAATCTACGAGAATGCAAACATAGTAGGAACAAAGGACGAAGTAACTGATTTAGGCACAAACCTAAGAGTAACAATTAATGTAATGGCAGAAGGATTTACTGATAGTTATGACGTATATAGAATCACAATATATGCAAACGCAGTAAAATCTGAGAGTGGAGACATTCAATACGCGCAAAGCAACGAAACGCGAAAAGAGTACGAAAACATAATGACAATACAAGCGCCGGAAGTAGAAGCGTACAGCAACGGAGCGAATATAGTAGTAAGAATAAAAGAACAAAGGCAGAACGCAACAGGGTACATAATAGAAGTAACGAAGGCAGGAAAGGTAGTAGAATACAGTATAGGAAGTACAGGTACACTAGAGATAATAAGTGCGGAGTACGGAGAATACAGTATACGAGCGAAAGCAATAGGCGATAAATACCACAAAGATTCAAGTTACGGAGAAGCAATAACATATGTACACAAACAAAGCATAGGTGGAGTAGAGAGTGTAGAGATAATCTCGACCCTAGAAGAAATAGGTGCAGTACCAATGTTATATGCAAAGTGGGACAAAGTCGAAGGAGCGACGGAAACAACGAAGTACGGAGTATTAGTACAAAAATATAGTAGTGGAAAGTATGAAAAAATATACGAAGACGAAACAAAAACTGAATACTATTCATTACTAAATATAGTAACAAGGTATGGCTACGGCAGTTATAGAGTATACGTTAAGACAAACGGAGACGGAGAATACGTAATAGGCGAAAGTGAATACCGAGTATACGCAGACTATGACTACAAAGGTAGATTTGCAACACCAACAGGAGTCGAGATACTACTCAATGAGAAAGATACAAGTGTAGATTACATACTACGATTCAATAGTATAGCAGGAGCAGAAAGTTACGAACTAAAAGTGTATAATAAAGAAGGAAATACACAACTACAGACTATAACGATAGACGGTACGCAATTACAAGACGAGAATGGGAAAACGACAGGAGTCATAACGCACCTAATAAGTGGAGTAGAACGAGGCGAATACCAAGTAAGGCTAAAAGTCAAAGCGACAGGAACAATGCTAGAGAGTGGCGACAGTGAAGCGATAGCATTTACAAAATGGGAGAAATTAGGTAATCCAAGTCTAAATGTATACCAAGTAGGTAACACATCTAAGATAAGGATAGAATTTAATAAACAAGTAAATGCACAAGGCTATACAATAGAAATCAATGGCAAAGCGTATGAAATAGACGGAAGCACAATAATAAATTATCCAGAAGCAGGATACATAGAGATAGATGCAGAGTACTTTAATATAGGTACAAGCAATGAAATACGCTTAATAATGAAAGGGAATACAAAAGAGTATTATCTAGACACAATCTATACAGCGACATTAGCAGACTTAACATTCACCCTAGACAAAGTTCAAGAAATACAAATAGAACAAACGAACTTTGTAGTAGTGGTAAACGGAGTGGATAGTCAAATAAAACTAAGGTTTAATAGAGTCAAGTACGCAGACAAATACACAGTGTATATAGACGGAATAGAAGCTGGCGAAATAGGACAAAGTGAAGAAGAAGTAATAGAGCACGACATATCTAGTATGTTTGAGGGTAAAATGCCAAAAGTATATACAGTTGGCATAGTAGCCAAGAGCAATAACGACTCAATTACAGAAAGTACAGCAAGCACAAAAGATTTTAAATACAAACTACAATACACCAAACCACAAAGCAGTACAATAAACGAAGACAAGCAACTAGAGTGGACAGAGCCAAGCAACTTAAGTAGTTACAAAGCTCTTGCACAAGAGAACGACGTAGAAATTGTAGTAGAGTACGAGATAGACGTATACTGTGTACAAGGCAGTGTAGAGAAACTATACGACACGTGGACAAGTAGCGAATTAAGTATAGACTTAACCACAAAAGCATTAGAACCGTTAACGTATAAAATGTACATAAAAGCGTCAAGCAATACTTATTTTGGGGAATCTACAGAAGCAGAAATAATCATATATACGCATAAAGTAGAACTAGAAAAAGTCACAAATGTAAGTATAGAAGAAGAAAAATTGACATTTAGTACAATAACCTTGAAGGACTATAGATATGCAGAACAAAATGTATATTATGAAGTGTATGTAAACGACGCATACCTACAAATAGACTTGCCACAGAAAGAAGGTAACTATACAATAGACCTAAGCAAGTACCTATGTGGAGGCGACAACTATATCTATATATACACAGTAGATTTAGACACAGAGCATTACATATCGGTATATGAAAAAACGCAAGTAGAAGTGGTTCGCAATCTACCAGAGTTAGCGAGTGTAGGGATATATAACGAACGCGACAAAGAGTACATACAGTTTGGGAAATACAGCGTAAACGGGCTAACGGAAAGCGAAGTAGACGAAATAAAATATAGAGTGAGCGTCACAAACAAAGGTACAGGCGAAACACAAACGAAAGAAAGTACAATAAGTCGAAAAGACGGAGTATGGAACTACATAGATATAAGTGAATTTATAAGCACAGGAACAGGCATATACGAAATAAGCATACAAGCGCTAGGCTATGAAAAAGATAAGACTACGCAATTAGGAGATGCGATAACACTAAGATACGGAGCGAGTGCAGAAAGCAAGATAGAGTATGTACACAAAACGTACGCAGAAACGCTAGAGTTAAATGTATTAGTGATAGACACAGAAGGCAATGAACGAGAAGCCGAGGGTGGACTAGAGATGAGTGAGATGTGGTTATACTTTGATATGAATTTAGGAGAAGAATATCTAAGCATAGCCGAAGAACTATTATTTATGTTAAATATAAATAATAGAGATTATAGGATAAGGATAGAATACAACAATAGTTACGAAGGCGAAGTTACAGGTTATGTAAGTACAGAAGACGGAGTACAAATAGAGACGCGAGTAGTAATAAGCAGGCGAACAGAGAGTGGAGCAGAGAAAGTAACAATAAGCATAGAGATAATACCAATGCTAAAGTTAGGAGGCTTTAATATCCACAAATCAGGCTTAGTAAGTATGAAAGCGCGAACGGAAGCACAAGGCAATTACTTTGCATCTAACTACCAAACGAAAGCATTAGAGTACGAATATATGCTAAGGTTTAAAGTACCAACGGGGTTAGAAGTAGTAGCGAGAGAAGACGGATATTATCTCAAGTGGGACGAACCAACACACGAAAACATAGCGGACTATTATAGTTTAATAGAGAGTTACACACTACAAATAGAATCGAAAGGCGTAGCGAACGACGGGAAATATAGTGACCCACACGGGACGAAAGGTAAAGTGTACAGGAACGAAAAAGTTGCAAGGGAGGAAATCTTATTAGAAGAAGGGAAACTATATTATTATGTAGGAGATAAGATATTCGCAGGTGAGAACTTAATAACGCTAAAGGCGAATGGCAATGCAAACGAATATTACTTAGAGTCACAAGCGAGCGAACTAGAATACACATACATAAAAAGAATCGAGCCAGTAGATTATGAGGTAAACGAACTAGCCAGCAATAGAACTGACGAGAAAGCCGACAAGGGAGTAGAGATAATCATAAGGGATGTATATACCGAGCAAGCGCAAATAGGAGGAGTAAACTACAACAGTGAAGCGCTATACAGAGTGAAGATAACAAGTACATCACAAAAAATGAGTGAGTATCCAAACCCAAGTGAAGCAGACTATATGGACTATGAAGTAAGTGTAGTAGTGAACAAAAATGGCATAGTAGAAGTAGAAAGTGGAAACGGTAGTGGAATAAGTGTAAGGTACGTAAAGAATAATGTCAGAAGTTATCTAGAGATAATATGGCTAATGAAAGAGTCAGGATATTATACATACGAGATAACGGGGCTAGGCAGAGCCGAGAACAGTACAAAAGATGGCGAAAGAGCACAAGGAGCAATAGTTCTTACATACATAGCGCCACAACTTGAGATGGGCATAAAAGTATACGACGGAAACGGGCTACGAACAAGTACAAAGAATAAGATAAGCAAAATAGTAATAACGTGGCAGAGTGAAATAAGCAAGTTCTATGGAGTAGAGTACGAAATCAGCATAACAAGTAGCATAACGCAAGAAACAAAAACTATTATAGTTAAGAACGTTACAAGTTTAGTAATAAATGAAGGCACGAACAAAGACTTGTATGAATGGATAAGTAACAAGCCAAGTAATTATACAATAAGGGTAAGGAGTCTAGAAGTACAAGCGCCACAGGTAGAAGGTTCTGAAGAAAAAATAACATACTATCTAGAAGGACAACTGAAAGAGAAAGGGTATACATATCTATTAGATATAAACGCGCCAGAAGAAATAAGCATTTATGAAGTAGGCAACAAAACGTATCTAAAGATGAAAATACCTGAGAGAATAAAGCAAGCAGGAATAGAAACAGAAACAAATAAGATAAAAGTAAGTTATGAAATAAAACAAGAAGACGCAGGATATAATGTAAGCAGTAATACAGCTAAAACCACAAGTAAAACAGGAGTAGGAGTCAAAGGCTACAACGCAGTTGAAGGTGGAGAAGAAGGGTATTACTATGTAGACGTAACAGGGCAATTATATCCAGCGTATAACGGAATAAGTATAAGTTATGACGCAATAGAAAGTGACTACTTTAACGTGAGTGCAGAAACGAAAGTCAAACTTAATTATAATGTGAAACTAGACGCAGTGAAAGACGTAAGTATAACAAATGTATATAATAGTCGAGGCTATGTAATGGGATATGTACTAACATTTAAGAATGTACAGTACAACAAATACTTTGCATACAAAGTGAAGATAGCAGGAACACGAAACAATTCTGTATACCGAAAGACGTTAATAATGAAAGTTAACGGAAATTATGTAAATGGTTCGCTAGAGAATTATAAATATGTAGAATGTTACGAAGACGGAGCAATAGTACAAGCGAAAGACCTTTATACAAGGAAAGTACAGAATGGAAGTTATGTATACATAGAATATAATTACGAAGAATGCACAAGTAGTTATGAAATGAACTGCCTAGTCCTAATAGAAGGAGGAATACCAGACCTATACAATGTGTCAATATCAGCAATAGGCGAAGTAGGCGAAAGTAGTGACGAGATAGAGAATTTAACTTCAGGTGCGAAAGGAACAACAACAAGTGACGCTAAAGAATTGCAATACTTTATGAAAGGCACATTAAGACAACCAAAAATAGAAGTAGGGACATATAAGAATGGAGAATTCATAAGTAGTGGCAATAATACGGATAGTAATAGATTAGCGTACATATACGACCAGTATAATAGTGACAACACTTTTGTATACCTAGAATATCCAAGTGCAACACTACAAGAATATGCAGGCAATGTATGGCTCAAAATAACGCTTGAAGATGAGCAAGCGAAAGAATATTATGTAGTGATAAATGGAATTCGAGAAGTCAAAGTAGAATTAACAATAAAACAAGAAGGAACAGAGAAAGTAGCGTATTTAGAGTTAGACCAAAAGATATTTAGAGCGAAAGGTCAATATACGATAGAGATACGCGCGAAGAATGAAACAGCGATAACAAATGAATATGGAGAGAAAGAAGGCATCTACGAAAGTACACTAATAAATAGTAATGCACAGTATGTAACAAGGTATGATAGAGTAACAACGCCAGAACTAGAGTACCAAGCAGGCGAAGATAATAAAACCAAATTTGGTAATTTCATAATTACAAACTATGGCAATATAAGTAATGTAGTAGGTAATAGTGAATATAGCCTAATAATAGAATACGCACAAGCCGGCGACGATTTTAGCAGTGATAAACATATAACGATAAACAAAGGCGAATTTAGTGAGTACGGAATAGTTATAGACAGTAGCATAGGGCAAATGACGATACCAGAAAGTGCGATAAGGCAATATTTATACAACGAAGGTGTAGACTTAGGAAGTACACAAATACGCTTAAAATTTGACGTAGATGAGGACTCCCCAACATTATTATGGGATTCACCATATTCTAATGGAGTAGAATTCAAGTATAGATTGTATATAGAATTACCAACCTTTGCAAGTACAAAAGACGAATATGACCTAGGTTCAGAGTATAGCAAAGATAGTGAAAACATATATACAAACAATATATTTAATACAAATATACGAGAATTAGCGACAGAAATACTAATAAAATACAATCTAGTAATAGATAATAAATATTCAAGCAACGGAGAAAAATGGACATTTGACCTAAAAGTAACTCTAAAGGATAATTCACAAAAATCTACAACTATACGACTAGAATTTGGTAATATAGAGTACTCAATCTTGAAGTATAATGCACAAAATGGACAAAACGAAGGGTTATTAGAAGCCCTATTCGGTAATAATCTAAGATACGGGCAGTATAGCGTGCAAATGCAAATAGTAGGAGTATATTGTAATAATGTAGATGCAAGCGATAAGATAGTGTATGATAGTACAACATTTACAAAGACATTTGCAGTACAAGCACAATTGAAAGCCCCAACTAATGCCGAACTAAACTACGATAGTGACCAAAGAGCAATCACCGGCATAAATGTACAGTTACCAAATAGCTCAATGTTAAGTGATTTAATAAGAGAAGGGAATAATCCAAAATTAGTGATAGAAGTGCATAGACCAAATGGTGTAGATAATTATGAGTTAAGTATTAATTCTGTTCAAGATATTAATTATACATTTAATAAAGCGTATACAATATCTGGATTATACTATGCTAATGTATATATAAAATCGTCAAAAACAAATGTAATAGATTCAGGTTTATTCACAACAGAGGAAGTTAAGATACCATTCTTTGTAGGAGTGTACTCTGTGAATTTAAATGTAGATGATAATAATGGCGTTGAATTGTCAGTAGAATTAAAACAAGCAAATAAGTCTGATGCGAATTTAGACGGCGATTTTGTGCTAGACAGTAATCTAGATGAAGAAAAATTTACATTTAATGTGAAGTTATATAGAATAATGAATAACTCAGCGAATGTAGTATTAGAATATGTAGGGGAGAAATTATATGATATAAATATTGATTTAAATGAAAGGTTTAATCAAATAAATAATAATATATCTAACTATACAACTACGTTCTCACCAGGGTCATATTACATAGAAATATCTGCGAACGGAGCGACAGATAATGGAGTAGAGTACGAAGCATCTAGTACATACTACGCAGCCCCAGGGTTTGGCGAAGTACATAACACATCGTTAATGGGACAAACTTTGACAGTAGACCAAAGTAATATATTAAATAACGAAGAAAACGGATTTAAGTGTATATATAGGGTAGGCTACACAACATGGGAAACGAGCTACTTACAATATATTAGAAATGATTGGTACCACAAAGGTTATGTATCTGAAGTTACTTTAACTCATACAATAACTGAAAGTTGCGAAAATGGAGAAGTGCTACGATTTGTAAATTACCAATTTAAGTCGATAATATATTATGGTAGAAGTAATTCTAGTGGAAGATATAGAGATTATACATCATTTACAATGCAAACAACAGAAAAAAAGATTACAACAAATGCAATTAATAATAATTGTTATGTAGCATCTTATGGTAATATTTACCAAACGGAAAGCAATCAAGGGATAGCAATCTATTTGTACGTTTCAATAAATGATGGAAATCTTAATGAATCGGTGTCAAAGTATATTCAGTTAAAAGTGGAAGATACAGGGGGAAATGTAAACGCACTTGTATATTCTGGAGTGT
>CASDSK010000043.1 GCA_949283525.1 uncultured Eubacteriales bacterium | reverse complement strand
ATTATTATTTAATTTTTCTGTCATATTCATAACTCCTTATTTTATTTATTTTTATCTATTTTATTTTTTTTATGTTCTTTAGCAAAATATAAAATTAATAATAATATTAGTATTGCCACAATTAATAACAAGAATATGGCTAGAATAATATAAGGGCTCATTTCATTTATTTTAACATATTTAGTGTCAATAAAACCTGTTATATAATTATTATTTTCATCTAGAAATTCTATGTAAGTTCTTTTATTTTTTTGACTATAAGTTTTAAGATTAACATAGAATTTGACATCACTTGATAATTGAGTTATTACATGGTCACTATTTAAGCCATCATAAACATTTATTGCTTCACTTGAATTAACTGAAGCGTTTGGAGTTTTGAGTGTAATAGTTCCTTCTTCTGTAGATAATGTTGTTAGCATAGACTGTATTACATAATAGATTTTGTCATTATAAAGTATTTCATAAAACTTTCTGCATTGACTATCAGCGTAGTCACTAGCATTATTAATGACTTGAACTTTAGTAACTGCTTTCAAAGTAGTTAAACATAAATTTTCATTAGAAGAGTTATAGTCTGCAGTAGGGTATTTGAATAATTTAGTGCTAGGAGTAAATGTTCTCATTTCTTCATTAATAATTGTTGGTTGCACTTTTTGTATGTCTTGAGTTAGAATATAACAAGGTGTTAATATATTATTGATTGAAATAAGAGCATAAATATATTTGTCATAATTGCTTATATTTGACAATTTTATTATTTTTGTGTCAGCACTAACTTTTTCTAATTGAGCAACTTTGAGAGGGTATTTATAAATGTTAGTTTCACAAGTTGTCGTATAAATTTCTACTCCTGTAGATAAATTTTCGTCAGTCATATAATCTATAGGATGTTGAAATTTTGATAAATTATTTACAAATTGATTATCCAAAATGGATACTTCATTATTATTTTTGATATAGTAAATACTACCATTTTCAAAGTTTAAACTAAAAGTATTAGTATTTATTTCTAAGTATTGTATACCATCTTCATATTTTAAAATTTGAGCGTTTGACAATAATACATAAGGATTACCTAAATAATCTACAGAAATATCAAGTGCATTATTAGAATATTCACAAACGACTTCTATGCTTGGCAATGTATTAGTAAGGTCTATTTTTAATAGTTTGCCTAAAGATGTAATATAAAATAATTGATTTTCAAAATCGCAACAAATCAAGGCGTTCTCATCTAAGGACACATTCAATTCTTCTAATGATGACGTGGTAATGTGATATAGTGTGGAAAATGTGTCATCATTTTCACTCTTTTTTAAAATTTTATAACCATCTAAATATTGCAAAGCATAAACGCTGTTATTATAACCATTTGTAAGAGATATTACTTTTGTGATAGCAGTTTCTTCTTGTGAACGAATATGCTCTTTTGTAAACTTAGTATTATTATCATATTGGAAGATGCCATCTGCAATTCCATCTATAAGGAAAATTGTTCCATCCTGTAAAATAGTTACGTCTTTAAGTGCCTTAAATGTTTTTTCTACAGAAGTATTTTCGTCATTGTATTCAATTCTAGTAGTAATTGTTTTCATTGAATTCTCTGTGATGTCTTTTTGTGTGCCAACAAATAGTGTGTTTTGAGAATTATCTAATAAATAGTATGTATCTCCTAAAACTCGCAATTTTTGTATATTTTGTATAGCGACAGACGCACAACTAGTCATATTTAAGGAGAATAGAATTAATAAGAATATTACTATTGATAGTGAATAATTGATTAAAGTTTTTATCTTCATTTTTTCTCCTTTGTATTTAATAATACTATTATATCAAAAGCCTATTTTTTTGTAAAGTATAAATTAAATAATTATTAATAAAAATAAGCCTTTAACAAAAAGAAATTTATAGCATAATATACTTTGAAAAGAGGTAATTATGCAGACAATTAATTGTGAAGTAAACGTTAAAGAGTTAAAAAGCAGAATAAAAAGACAGAACAAAAATTACAAACCCAATATATTCGTTTTATGTGGTGGAAAAAGTTTTGAACACGACATATCTATCTTGACTGCACAAACAATCGCTAATGCCATTTTGCCCAATTATAATGCAAATATTCTTTATCAATCTCATAATGGAGATTTTTATTTAGTTCCATTTGACCTGCAGCCCAAAAATTATCAATTTCTAGATAATTTACTTAAAGTAAACTTTGTTGCTAATGTAAATGCTTTATATGACCAAAAATTCAAAAAATTAATTAAAGTAGATTTAATAGTTAATTGCTCACATGGTCAAAATTGTGAAGATGGCACATTAACGCATTTATTTAATCTATGTAATATTGTTTCTACAAGTGGCAATGCTACATCTCAAGCCATAACTTTAGATAAAGAATATATGAAAGATATATTTGTAGCCAATAATATCCCTACACCAAAGTATTATGTATTAAAACCAAATGAAAGCGTAGATAAATTAGAAAGTTTTATCAAATATCCAATTATTGTTAAGCCTGCTAATTTAGGAAGCAGTATTGGTATATGCGTTTGTGAAAATTTAGAAGAATTAAACAAGGCAATTAACTTCGCCAGAAAATTTGATGAAAAAATAATATTAGAAGAATATCTTGATGGGGTTATAGAAGTTAATTGTGCTTGTATGATGGTTGACAACGAAATAAAAGTATCAAAGTGCGAGATGCCAAAAAGAAAGGATAAATTTTTGTCTTTCAGTGATAAATATATAAGCAATGAAAAAGGGCAAAAGGATAAATGTGCAAAGTTTGTAGATAACTCTACAATAAATAAAACAACATTTTGTCATAGTGAAAATGATAGAATTATAGAAGACGAAGTACCTATTGACAAAATAAATAGTTTACAACAATTACAAGACGATGTCTATATTAAAATTCAACAATTAACAAAAGACCTTTACAAAAAATTTGATTGTGAAGGAGTTGTCAGAATAGATTATTTAATTGTAGAAAATAAAATTTATGTAAATGAAATTAATACTATTCCGGGTTCATTAGCCTATTATCTATTTGAAGATAAAATTGAAGATTTTGTAAATAAGCTAATGTTATCTTCGTATAGAATAAGTAAAAATAAAAGCAATAGAAAGTATAAACTTGATACCAAAATATTAGGATAATAATATTTTGTAAGGCACAAAAAAAGCAAAAAACAATGAATGTTTTTTGCTTAAGTTTGCTATCCTAGAAAGTAGAGAGATTTAATTATTGGAATTAACTTTGTTAAATTCGCGGGTAAGATTAGAAACCTTTCTGGAAGCAGTGTTTTTGTGATAAACTCCATCAAGTCTAGCAGAATCAATTAAAGAAGTACAAGATTTAAGTAATTCTTTGGCTTCAGCAATGTTACCAGCACTTAAAGCATTTCTAAACTTTTTAACTTCAGTGTTTACACGGCTTTTTTTGGCTTTATTCTGCATTCTTTCTTCATTAGAAACTTGAATTCTTTTTATTTGAGATTTAATATTTGCCACGATTATCCTCCATTATATTATTAAAAATAAAAAAAATCTCTCTAGGATGAGTAAAGTTTAGCATATTTCTAATATTTTTGCAAGTGTTTTAATAAAAAAAATATTATGTAGGAAAGTTATGAAGATTTGTTTTATGGATAGTGGTATTGGGGGGCTTAATGTTTATAATGTTTTTGTTAATCAAAGTAAACACAAACATTTAGTTGATGAAATAATTTATTTTGCCGACTATCAAAATAGTCCTTATGGGGCGAAAACTAAGGAAGAACTTTGTGATATTATGATACAAAATGTTAATAATTTATATAATAAATACAAATGTAATTTCTTTGTTATTGCCTGCAATACGGCAACGGCGTGTTGTATAGAAAAATTAAGAAAAAGTTTTTTGAATTTTGTTTTTGTTGGTATAGAGCCTGCAGTCAAAAAAGCGAAAGAAGCAGAAGGTAAAACCCTTGTTATGTCCACTTCTGCGACTTATCATTATTCTAAATTGTTACATAAGTATAGAGATGACAAAGATATTTATTTTTTGCCTTTAACAAATTTATCAAGCATTATTGATAAATATTATGACAATCAAAAAAAACTGAATGAAGTGTTAGAAAGCAAATTAAAATATTTTAAAGATAAAAATATTCAAAATGTTGTTTTGGGGTGTACGCATTATGTTTATCTCAAAAATGTTATTTCAAAAAACTTAGGCAAAGTTTCTTTTTTTGATAGCGCTGGTGGAGTTGTAAAAAGAATTGACCAATTATTATTAGATTACAAAAAATAAAGCAAAAAATGTCATTATATGCTTTATTTTTTTTATTATTTATGTTAAAATAATGTGTATTTGGAGGGCAGATGCGAAAGATATTGCAAGTTAAAAATTATTTAACATTGTTTTTTTGTAAGTTAAGTGTTGTTTTTTGTGCATTAAGTGTATTAATTACAACAACTACTTGTAATACTTCAGTAAGTAAAACAGTTTATCAAAATTTTCGTGTCAATTTTGTAGATGACTTCGATAGTTCTAAAGTATCTTTAGATTTTAATATTTTAGCAAGCAATGAAACTATATTTAACAATATTTTATCAAGTAATGCTAGAAATAATATTTTGTCGCAAACTCATAAAGAGCTTAACACAAATTACAAACTTTCTAATCTATTATATTATAGTCTTAGAGTCAATGAAGAAAGATTTAATGATTATCAAAAGGTGAAATCTATAACAGTTATATTAGATATTGAAGGAGAAATAAGTAATATCGACAATGATGAATATTGTGCTATGTTTGTAAAATTTAGTGAACCTATTGAGAACGCTGTTTTAAGTGGAGATTATACTTATTTTGAAAATGATTTTGATTATAATATTAAGAATGTAAATTCTTCAATTTCTAATAACAAAATGATTTTGGAAATCGATAATGTAGAAAGTGATGGATTTATTATTTTGTTACAAAAAGATAGTGCTTTATTTAATTATAAAATTATAATTATAATTGTAGGCATTGTAATAAGCGTAATTTTGCTAATTTTGTTGATTTGGGCAATTAGGGGATATGTGATAGAAAGGCGAAGGATTAAATACAACAATAACGCTAAAGACATAGAAAAATTAACCAACGAACAAAAAAACAAAGCAAGACAAATGAATACAGTTATAAATAAAGCAGTTGAGAATAAGACACCAGAAGAAAATAGTAAACAAATTAAGAACCCTAAATTACCTCCAAAACCTGCTTTACCAAAAAATAATATTAAAAAAAATAATGGAAATAATTAAAATAATTAATACGGATAGGTACAAAAAATGAAAGTAGTTATTGTTACAGAACCAATAAAAAGATATGGACTTGATATGGTTATAGAATTGTGTAGACTAGGTTATTTTGTTATAGCCATAACAAAAAATGCTAAAGATGCTGAAATGGTCTACAAAACCGTTATGCATAGGTATGACTATGCACAAATAGAAACTTTTGTAGGGAATTTTGATAGCATAAGCAGTTTAAGACAAATAGTCTTGAATGTAAAATTATTGGCTACTAAATATAAATTTGATTCAATTTATTCTATAATTTGTAATCAAGAAAGCATTTATCCACAATTTGAATTAAACGAAGATGGAATTGAAAAAACTTTCTTTGAAAATTATTTGACTAATATATTTATATGTGAATCACTAATAGATTTTCTACAAAAAGAACAAGGTAGTAAAATAATTTGTCCAACTTTGCAACAAAATCAATTATTGCCTATAAACTTTAATGATTTGTATAGAGAGAAGGCATATTCGGCTCAAAGTGCATTAAGACAGGCTAAATTTGCTAATGCATTGATGGTAGGACAATTTAATGAGCGATATAATGTTGGTGAAAACAAGGTGATTGGGTTGTTGTATCATTCTAGAGATGTAGTTGATGACAATGAGTTAAATACAGAGAAAGAGCAAGGTAAGTTAGCAAAATTACTTAATAAACCTACCGAATTTGAAAGTATACAAAATACAATAATTGCTTTGGTTAACCTTAAAACATACACAAGTATTTGCTACAAAAATTCAAAGCCTGTCGAAGCCCCAAGCGTTGTAGCGAATAAGGAAATGGGTGAAAAGTTTTGGATGTTAAGTGAAAAAATATCCAAACTAAAATATTATTGTTAATAATAACAAAATGACAAGGAGAAGATATGTTCATTGATAGGGCTAAAATTGTTGTTAAAGCCGGTAATGGCGGTGATGGTATAGTATCATTCTATAGAGATAAGTTTACACAAAATGGTGGCCCCGATGGTGGCGATGGTGGAAATGGTGGCGACATAATTTTGATTGCTAATAGAGATGTTAATACCTTAGTAGACTTTAAATTTCAAAAACATTTTCGTGCAGGTAATGGCGAAAACGGTGGAAAAAATCACTGTACGGGAGCAGACGGGAAAGATGTAATAATTAAAGTTCCTTGTGGTTGCGTTGTGCTTGATGCTGAAACTAATAAAGTTATTGTTGATATGTTTGAGGAAGGTCAAAAGTTTACTTTATTAAAAGGTGGTAATGGTGGTAAAGGAAACCAAAATTTTGCTACAGCACGAAGACAAGCCCCAAACTTTGCACAAAAGGGTATTATTACTAAAGAAAGAGAAGTAATATTAGAATTAAAAACAATTGCAGATGTTGGACTTGTAGGCTTTCCTAATGTTGGTAAATCTACTTTGTTGTCTGCTATTTCAGATGCTAAGCCAAAGATAGCCAACTATCACTTTACCACTTTGGCTCCAAATTTGGGGGTAGTTAAATATTATGATTCTAGTTGCGTAGTGGCAGATATCCCTGGTTTAATAGAAGGTGCTAGTGAAGGTGCAGGTTTAGGCCACGAATTTTTAAGACACATTGAACGTACTAGATTAATTGTGCACGTTGTTGATATTTCTGGAAGCGAGGGAAGAAATCCTATTGATGATTATAATTTAATTAATAATGAATTAGGTTCATATTCTCCTAAATTATTAGAAAGACCACAAATAATAGCATTAAATAAGTGTGATATATTGGGTGATAATAGAGAACCAATTGAAAATTTCAAAAAGCAAGTTAAAGCACCTTGTGTAGAAATATCTGCTTTTACTCACAAAGGTATTGACAATCTATTCAAAAATGTATTTGAATTGCTTAAAACTTTACCAAAAATCGAGCCAGAACAAATAGAAGAATTTGACTTTGATGCCAAAGAAGAACTAACTTATACTATAAGAAGAGATGACGACGGTTCATTTATAGTAGAAGGTAGCCTAATTGATAATATAATTCGTGGCGTTAATATTTTTGATTATGAATCTTTTTCTTATTTTAACAAACGTATCAAAGAAGAAGGAATAGAAGACGCACTCTATCAAAATGGTGCTAAAGTAGGGGATACAATTCATTTAGGTGGAGTAGAATTCACTCTAGAATAATTGTCATAATTCTAAAATTTTTGAATATAAATACAGTAATATTATAAAATTTATAAAAAATTTTTAAAATTTTTTTTAGCCAAAAAGTGTAGTATTTATCTCACTTTTTGGCAATTATTTTACAAAAAATCACCAAAATTTTACAAAAAAAAGAAATTTTGCTTGCATATGCTAAAATATGCGTGCTATAATATAGTCGAAAACAACAAATTGCTAGAGGCGTTGTTTTACACAAAAGATAAAAAGTTTACGGCACATTCCTATGTGTCGTTTAAAAAGTTTAAAAATTAGAACAAATTTTCTAATAATTTAAAAAAAAGGAGTAAATATGGACAAGACAATTATGGTTTATACTATGCTAAAAAAATACAAAGACTTGGACAATCTCATTTTTAATATTAATCATAGCATACAAAATAAGGCGATAAATTCTTATTATCTTGATGTTAATTGTGGTGTTCAAAAATTAGCAAGCAATATTATTGATTTAATGGAAACAAAGAGTATTTTATACAACATCAAAAGAATAATAACAAATGCTGTAGACAAACTTGACAAAAAGGAAAGAAAAATTTTCGACTTATATTTTGTGCAAAAAATAAAAACACCTGCCATTGCTGATATGCTTAAAATCAACAAAATGCAGGCGTATAGGTTAGTGCAGTCAATGCCAAAAAAAATTTTACCGTATTTAGAGAAGAGTTCTTATTTTGAAGAGTTTTGTAATTGTGATTTTTATAAAATTAATTACATAAAAACAGCTTATGAGCATTATAGCGAGAAATTGAATAAGACTGCAATTTAGGAGGTTTTTTATAAATTATCATCATCATACTTAGATTTTTTTAAACCTAAATTAATTTTTGTTTTCTTTTTTTTGCTCAAATCGACTGCAAGGAGATTGTCAGTTTTCTTAGGAATTATAAGAATAAGTACAACTGTCAATATTGGCATAGTTATTAATAAAACTATTAGATATAATTTTAGACCTAAAGTTTTATAATTTTCTTCAACTTTTTGTTCATTATTTTCTACAACGACCTCATAAGTCGTTAAAGTTGTTGGACAAAGTTTGATTGAATGAATCGCTATTGGCAATATTAACAGTAACAAAAATGAATAAATAAATTTTGTCATAATCACCTTTATACATTGACTGCCAAGATAATTATAAATTATTTAAATGTTTAATACAATTTTAATTTATGGTAAGTTTGTAGATTTTATGATAAGTTTAATAATATTTTGTATACTTAAGTCGAAAATATAAGCGAGGAAATTGTGAATGAAAAATCTATAGTCAAAAATATATTAAATATTGAGAAAGAATTAAAAAATCGTGAAAGTGCTTTGAAATATTATAATGTAGATAAAATACATTTAAAACAAATAGCATTTCACAAAAACACTAGCAAAAATCGTTGGGTGTTTGGTGGTAATAGAAGTGGCAAAACTGAATGTGGTGCAGTGGAATGTGTATATCTAGCACGTGGCATACACCCTTATAGAAAAAATAAAACAAATGTTAATGGTTGGGTAGTTTCCTTGTCTACGCAGGTTCAAAGAGATGTAGCACAAAAAAAAATTCTACATTATTTAAGCCCACGAGATATTATAGATATCACAATGCAACAGGGCAAAAAAACTTCGCCTTCTCGTGGAGTTATTGACCAAATAATAGTGCGAAATGAATTAGGTGGGACAAGCACAATAGGTTTTAAGTCTTGCGACCAAGGAAGAGAAAAGTTTCAAGGTGCATCATTAGATTTTGTATGGTTTGACGAAGAACCACCTGAGGATATTTATGACGAATGTAAAATGAGAGTATTTGATAAAAATGGAGATATGTTCGGCACTATGACACCACTTAAAGGACTTACTTGGGTGTATGAGAAAATATATAAAGCGAGTACTTATGATGATAGCATTTGGTGTGAATTTATGGAATGGGCAGACAACCCGTATTTAGACAAAAAATCTATTGATGAACTTTCAAAAACGCTTGACAAAAAAGAACTAGAGTCAAGAAGGTATGGCCGATTTCAATGTAATGAAGGGCTTGTGTATACGGAATTTAATGAAAATATACACGTTATTGACCCTTTTGAAATTCCTTATCAATGGCAGGACAATATTTCTATTGACCCCGGATTACATAACCCATTATCTTGTCATTTTTACGCAGTAGACTTTGATGGTAATGTATATGTTGTAGCAGAGCATTATGCAAGTAATCTTGATGTTGCGACTCATTCAAAAGAAATAAATAAAATTGCCAAATCACTTAATTGGAAAAGAAATAGTAATGGTATGCTTGAAAGTTTAATTGACAGTGCTGCAACTGCTAGAACTTTAGCAAGCGAAAAAAATGTGGTTGAACTTTTTTATGACAATGGAATTTTAGTTAACCCCAAAGTCAATAAAGAATTATTTACAGGAATAAATAGAGTAAAATCTTATCTTAAAGATGCTAACG
Source organism: uncultured Eubacteriales bacterium (assembly GCA_949283525.1). Lineage (GTDB taxonomy): Bacteria > Bacillota > Clostridia > Christensenellales > UBA1242 > CAKVOD01. The sequence continues at coordinate 59,110 of CASDSK010000043.1, read as the reverse complement.
GTAAATCACATTTATTTATATTTAGGACTTGCGTACATTTAATTGACGAAATTAAACGTTACTGGTGGTCAAATGGTGATACTCCAATCAAAAAAGATGACCACGCCTTAGATGAATTAAGATATTATTTGTGTTCTAAACCAGACATACCTAGACTGCCAACAGTCAAAAGTGAAATAACAAAAGATAAGGAAAGATTATATAGAAAATTAAAACAGATGAGGTGGCAAAATGCCTAGTAAAACAAATTTAGACAAAGCCCAAGACGCTATTTATAGTTTAGCCAAAGGGTTTAAATCTATCGAAATAACTGAAGAATATGTGGTAGATGAAAATTTAGGACAGTTGCAATTACAAAAAAAAAGAATTACTACAAAATATTTACCACCTGACGTAGAGGCATATAAATTATTGTTTGGAGATACTTTGTACGAAGAGTTAAGTGATGAAGAACTTGAGAAAGAGAAACAAAGATTACTAAAACAACTTTTGAATTTAGAGAAAAAGGAGAAATAATTATGGTTATTAAAAAGTTATTATTTATAAGACAATGTGATATTAAAGGTTGCAAAAGAATTGCTAATTATGCAGTTTTGTATAATGAAAATGATATCAAAACGCAAATGTGTATATGTTCACAATGTTTAGAGGAAATGACTAAGGCTTACAAAAGCGTTAAATCTAAGTCAAATAAGGTGAAAAATGATGAAAAAGAAAATTAATATTGATGAAAAACAATTAGTCGCTGATATTCTTGAAGATTTTGAACAACGCAAAGTAGAAAGGAAACCTTTCGAACGTCAGTGGCAAATTAATGCGAATTTTGTTGTGGGTAATCAATTCTGCACTGTAGATAATTTTGGCAATACTTGTGGCATTACAAAAGAATATGAATGGCAAGAAAATCAAGTATATAATTATTTGGCATCTATGTATGAAAGTAGACTTGCTAAATTGGCACGTGTTAGACCACAAATGACTGTTTTACCTAGCACTAGCGAAGAAAAGGACATTAAATCTGCTAAAGTTAGTAAAAGTATACTTAATTCTATTGACCATAAATGCAATTTATCAAGAATTATAGCCAAAGCGACTAAATGGAGTGAATTGTGTGGTACTGCATTTTATAAAATTGTATGGAATAGTGATAGTGGCCGTGTGATAGGAATTAACGATAAAGGTGAAAGTATCAAAGAAGGCGATGTAGATATTAGCGTTTGTCCACCATTTGAAATTTATCCAGACAATATTGCATGTGAAAGCATAGAAGATTGTCGTTCTATAATACACGCTAGAGCATATCACGTAGATGTTATAAAACAAAATTGGGGAGTAGATGTCAAAGGTGAAGATATTGATGTAATATCCTGTGATTCTATTGAGAATGTTGGTGCGTATAATTATACTTCATTAAATACAAGCATTATCAAAACAACTAAGAAAAATCACGCTATTGTTTTAGAATACTATGAAAGACCTAGTAGTCTATACAAAAATGGAAGACTTATCATTATTGCTGGCAATAAATTATTGTATAATGGAGATTTACCTTTTGAAAATGGTGAAGACAAAAAAAGAAGTATACCATTTGTTAGACAAATTTCTCAAGAGCAATCAAATAATTTCTTTGGGACTTGTATTATAAATAGAATAATACCTTTACAAAGGGCATTAAATGCTACAAAAAATAGAAAATATGAATTTATGAATAGAATTGCACAAGGCATTTTGGCAGTTGAAGACGGAAGTGTAGACACTGATAATCTTGAAGAAGAAGGAATACGCCCTGGTAAAATATTAGTTTATAGGCAAGGTGCGACTCCACCTATATTTATGGCTTCAGGTGGACTACCAAGTGATTTCTCTAATGAAGAAGATAGAATAATGAATCAAATGACTATTTTATCTGGCTTGTCAGATTTAACAAGTGCCATATCTACATATGCTAATATGAGTGGTACTGCTTTACAATTACTCATAGAACAAGATGATGCTAAATTAACTACAAGTGCAGAAGAAATACGTTCTGCAATAAAAAATGTAGGTAAGCATATATTAAGGCTTTATAAACAATTTGTTCAAACAAAACGCATAGGTAGAATTATAGGTGGCGACAATCGTGAAGTAGAATTATTTTATTTTAATTCAAGTGATATAAGCAGTGAAGACATAGTCTTTGAAACGGAAAATGAATTGACGGAAACCATAGCACAGAGAAGAAGTATGATTTTTGAATTATTAAATGCTGGCTTATTGGCTGACGAAAATGGAAATATTAATAATCGTATGCGTTCAAAAATTTTAGAGTTATTAGGATATGGTATTTGGGAGCAAGGGCAAGATATTTCTACGCTACAAAGGAATAAAGCACAAAAAGAAAATATTGAATGTTTAAATAATAATAAAGAACCGATGGTTGAAGACATAGATGACCATAATATACACGTTGTAGAACATACTGCATTTTTGTTAACTGATACAATTGATGATAGCAATAAAGAACATCAAAATGTTAAAGAAATGTTGTTAAAGCATATACAAAGCCATAAAGACAAATTGACCCAAAACAACTTAACAATAGTATAGGAGGATATTATGGATAATATTGATGCGACAATCGTCAAAAGCGACCGCATAGAACCTAACGTGAATTTTGAGAATGAAGAACCTAAAGCGAGACTTGAGAAGGTTAAAACAATAAAAGTCGAAGATAATGTAGAAATAAATAAGGTAGATGACAAAAGTATACAAGCATCCAATGATAATTCTATAGCGACAGATGTGGAGCAAGATACTCTTTGGGAAGATAATTTACAAAACAACCACATATTAGGGAAGTTCGATAGCGTAGAAATGCTAGAAAACGCATACAAATCTTTGCAGGCTGAATTTACGCGTAAAAGTCAAGAACTTGCTAATTTGAAACGCGTTATGAACTTTAACAATTCAAAAACTACACATTTAGACATTACAGATGAAAGTAATAGTAATGATAATGTTAGTAATGAAATAAATGACTATAAAGTTATTGATAAGTTTGAAGAATATTCTAAAATACATAATCAAGACCAAGATTTAATACAAAAAATAGCACAAAAATTTGTAGACGATAAAAAATTCATTAATGATAAATTTGGGCTAACATTGGCTGTTTATGATGTTATGAAAGATAGAGTGGAAGATAATGAAAAAAAATTAAGTTCTAATGAATATTTATTTGAACTTGTCAATTCTAATGAAATAATAAAAGAAAAAATTATAAATGAATATATCAATAATTGCACAAAAGGAGTAGTGCCACCACTTATGGTCAACACCTATGGAGCAAATATGGTGGCATCCACTCCAAATATGCCAACAACGTTAGACGAAGTAGCAAATATAATGAATAAATGGCTAAATAAATAAATCTAGTATCCATAGTCGAACGTTTAAGGTAGTGCAAAGAATAATTAAAGGAGACAAAAATGGTTACTTTAGAAACGGCTGAAAACGCACTAAAAACTTTGTATTTAGGTGTAGTATCAAATCAATTAAATACTAAAACAAATCCCTTATTTAATAAAATAAAGCAATCAACTGCAGATGTATGGGGAAAAGAAGTAAAAAAATTAGCACCAGTTGGAATTAATGGTGGTATAGGAGCAGGTGATGAAGATGGAAGTTTGCCTACTTCTGCACAAAACAATTACATTACATTTACATCAACTCTCAAAAACTTATTTGGGACTATTGAATTAAGTGATAAAGCAATTCGTGCTTCAAGCAATTCAGCAGGTGCATTTGTAAACCTTTTGAATGCTGAAATGGAAGGGCTAGTTAAGGCAAGTCAATTTAATTTTGGTAGAATGTTATATGGTGATGGTTCTGGACTTCTTGCACTTGGTTCAAGAAATACAGGCGTTAACAATAGTTGTATTGTAGACTCTGTTAAAAATTTAATGGAAGGTATGGTAGTAGACATTTCAAAATTTGCTACTATTGGAACAACTGTAGCAACTGCTAGAATTACTTCTATAGATAGAAATGGTAAAATAGTTTATTTTGACAAAAATGTTGAAGAATTTTGTCAAACAGATGGCGAAGATTCTAATATAGTATTAACTGTTCAAAATTCTTATAATAAGGAAATTACAGGACTTGGCAAAATATTTGCTGGAGATAATTCTGAATTATATGGACTTGACAGAAACAATTACAGTTTTATGAATCCTTTGAGAAATGACTCTATTAGTGAATTAACTGATATTGTTATGCAAAAAATGGTTGACGAACTAAATGAATATTATGGCAGTGAAATAGATTTCATAGTATGTTCTTCATCAGTTAAAAGAAAATATCAAGAATATTTAAATTCTTTTAGAACAAATATTGATGTTATGCAATTAGAAGGTGGTTATAAAGCAATTAGTTTTAACGGAATACCTTTAATTTCTGATAGATTTGTCAGGGACGGAGAAATGTATATGTTAAATACAAAAGACTTTACATTGCATCAACTCTGTGATTGGCGTTGGCTTGAAGGTGAAAACGGTAAGGTTTTAAAACAAGTTGCTGGTAAACCAGTATATACTGCAACATTAGTTAAATACGCAGAACTTATTTGTGATCATCCTGCTGGACAAGGTGCTTTAATCAATATACCTGTAGAATAATATTAAGAATTACCATATATCAAGAAATTGGTATATGGTAATTTTCAAAAAAGGAGTTTTATGACTGAAATTAAAGACGATGTTTTAGATATTGTAAACAGAATTAAAAGTATAGATTATTTATATAAAGTTTATAGAAATCACAAAAAACACAGATTTGAAGTGGTTAAAACATATGGCCTTAATGAAAAAGTTGAGGTTACTTGGGATAAACCACTAGATGAAAGATTATTAAGAAAAGTTTATATGACTCGTAAAGAAAATTTTGAGAAATTAATTAAACAAATGGAATTAGATAATCAAAATTTAGAAAAAAATGAAAATTCAAAATTATTTGATAAAATTATGCAAAATGTTGAAATTTAGGAGGACAAAATGTTAAATGTAAAAAACATTATTAAGTCGGCATCCACTATGTTAGGCATTGATGAACTTTTGGATATGTCTAATGTAGATAACTTAGATGAAAATTCCAAGAAATTACTTGACATTTTATTGTATTGTTTTAATGAAGTTTATCAAGAATTGTGTTGTGATTATTTTCCACTTGTAATAGAAGAAAAAGTAAATCTTAATGAAAATTGTTTTTATTTTGATGATTTAGACAAAGACATTAGCAGATTATACACTATTACTGACACTAATAGAAATATATTAAAATATGAAGTTTATTCAAAATATGTTCGCTTGAATGAAAGCACAAAAGAAATAATTGTTAGGTATAGTTATCTTCCTAACTTAGCACAAAGTGTAAATGACGAAGTCGAGTGTAGTGATTTGGGTGTTACTGAAAGAATGGTGGCTTTGGGTGTAGTTTCAGAATTTTGTTTAATTAGGGGAAAATTAAACGAGGCTTCTATATATGATAGAAGATATAAAGATTGCATTGAGAGTGCGAAAATACCTACTAAACGTATGTATCTTAAATCTAGGTTATGGATGTAAAACTAAATGTATTACAAAAAGAATTTACAAACATATTCCCCTAAAACATACACCTATAATTTATCTGATTTTAGTCGTGGTATAAATACAGAAATAGACGAAAATTTATTACAAATGAACTACGCGAAAACAGCCTATAATGTTAAATTAGACGACAAATCTTTGAGAAGTGGATATGGTATAGCAGAATTAGAAGTACCACACGGCGTTTTTGAAGATGAAACAATTATATATCAATTACCTGCAGACACAAAACCTTTAGGTTTGTGGTGTTTTAAGATAGCAGATGATAAGGCACGAGTGCAAGATATTTTATTGTTGTATTGTGATGATAAACAATTATATTACACATTTTTATGTGGACCAATAAATACATTTATGAAGTCTGATATTACATTAGAAGCGAAACCTACTATTTTAACTTATGTATATAACGGATTAGAAACAGCAGTCATCTGTAGTCCTCTAGATAGTATGTATTTTTGGAATGGAACTGCAACGCCTGTTAGTTCGGATAAAGCAATTCATTTATCTTCGATGTGTAGTCATTATGAAAGATTGTTTGCTAGTTCTAGCGACAAAAAAAATGAAATACGCTTTAGCCAAGATTTTGATATATCAAATTGGGAAGAAACAAGCCAAGCAGGTGGTTTTATTCAATTAGTAGATGAGCGGGGTTATATAAATAAGGTTATAAGTTTTAACGATTATGTTTATATCATAAGAGAGTATGGCATTTCAAGGTTATCTGCTTATGGTGACCAAAGTGAATTTAGCATAACTCACCTAAATTTATCAAGCAATAAAATATACGCTAATACTGCAGTATTATGTGGAGATAGAATAATTTTATTAACAAGTAATGGCTTGCATTATTGTACAGGTGGAAGTCTGTATAAATACGATTTTGATATTAATAGACTAATAAACAAAGAAATGATGCAATATGCTTGTGCTTGTTACTTTAATAATAAATATTATTTGGCTACTAGAATAGATTTCGACGACGATAAAAAAATTGGTTGTGAGTTAGAAGAGGGTTACAGGAATAATGTTTTAGTAGAGTTTGATTTAGAAACGCAAAAAATTAATTTAATTAGAGGCATAGATGTTTGTAATATGTGTGTTCTATATCACGATAAAGTAAGCAAAATTGCATTTTTATTTAATGGTCAAAATAGTAATAAAATTGGGCAATTAAGTGAAGACGGTAATCTTTTTGGGGACAAATTAACTAAGTTATGGCAATCACCATTAAGCGATTTGGGCACGCCCAAAACTAAGGTTGTTAAGTCTGTCACATTACAAACACAAAATAAACTTACAGTTCTAATAAGAAGTGAAAACGAATCACAAACTTTAACAATTTTGCCTAGCAATAAAACACAAACTATTTTGTGTAATGTTGTAGGCACAAAAATTAGTGTAGAATTTTCTTCAAATGAGATGCTACATATTTCAAATCCCACTATACAAATAGAAGTCTTAGATTAATTATTATATTTTAATGAATGAAATTATTAAGTGGGAATTGAAAAAAAATTTATATAAAAAAAATAAAATAAGGAGAATAAGTATGGCAACATTTAATTTTAGCGAAGAAGACTTGTTAAAAGAGGAAAAAAAGAAAAAGAAAAATAACGAAGTTTCGCCAAAGGTTATAGAGAAAGCCAATAACAATTGGAATAAAATTTTCTCGTCTAATGATGAAGAAAATAATAAAGTTAAGGAAACCAATATTCAAAACGAACAAAAAGTTATGTCAAGTGAAAAGCCTATTAAAAATAACGACACCACTGAAACAACTGTAAATAATGTTAAACCTAAAACGCAAGATTCACAAAAAAATGAAATCGTTAAAGTGCAATCACAAAAAGTACAAGATAATGAAGAAAAAAGTGCTTATGAGAATTTACAAGACAAAATTGAAGAAATTAAAAATCAATATGACGTTAAACCAGAAAAGGGCGAAGAATTAAGTCCAGATTTGAACCTTACAAAAAAAGATTACATTACAAAAAGTGAAGAAGAATTAAAAACTGAAGCAGAAAATTCGCTAAAAGATTATAAAGATGCTCAAATGAGTTCTATTAATTCAAAGTTAGAAAATAGTTTAAATGCTTTGGATGGTAAAGAAGAAAGTTTAGTTAATTCTGCTAACACACAAAAGGCACAATTGGAAAGTTATTACGAAGATGCTAAAAGAAAGGCTGAAAATGATGCACTAAAAAGAGGTTTACAACGTTCTAGTATAGTGATAAATAATTTAAATGCTTTTGACAATGATAAAATATCAAAACTTATGGAAATAGATACTCAATTAAGCACAGAAATTAATGAATTAAATCAAGAAATAGCAAACTTAAATAATGAAAGAGAACAAGCAATCAAAGACTTTGATATTGAATATGCTCTAAAGTTAAATGATAAAATTTCTCAGTTACAACAAGAAATTCAAGATAGAAATGATGAAATAACTGAGTATAATAATAAAATTGCAGAGATTGAAGCCGAGTATAGAAAATCAGTGATAGAAAGCAATAATAAAACGCAAGAAGATTATCTTGACAACTTAATTAAATACGGCGAAAATCAAAGCATAATTGACAGTATGCGCAATAATGCATATGCACAAGTTATTGACGAATATCTTAATTCATTATCTAAGGCTGATGCACTAAATGAACTTCAAAACAATAGTTACATTCGAGATTTGCTAGGTAATAATTATTCTTATTATTTATACAAAACTCAACAAAGACAATAAATGATGTGGGATGAAATTATTAATCTAGCAATCAGTAATGGCATATTTGCAGTTATGTTTTTGGGATTACTAATGTATGAACTTAAAGATAGTTCAAAAAGAGAAAAAAAATATCAGGAAACATTAGATAAATTGTCTAACGGGCTTAATCATCTATGTAATGTGGAAGATGACTTAAAGTGTGTTCGAAATGATATTGAAGACATAAAAACGGATATTAAAATTATAAAAAATAAAGTTTTACCTTTAGCACCAACAAAATTAATTAAATCTAAGAAATTTAAAGCTGAAGTTGCATAAAAAAAAGGGGGAGTTAATGAAATTACTAGACAGAATGAAACATTACAATTTTTGGGTAGCATTATCAATGGCAGTTATTATATTATTAAATACACTTTCTAAGGCATTTAATTTTAATATTAACGATGCTATAATTAATGATATAATTATGGCGATATTAGGAATTTTGGTTGTACTAGGGTTTGTACAAAAGGACAATTATGATTTTGTTGATACTTCCAAAAATGCTGATAATGACGAAACCAATGTTGAAAATGAAGAAAATCAAATTTATACAAATAAAGAAGAATTAGATGAAAACGAAATTGATTTAGACACAATTATTGAAGAACTTAAAAACGATAGAAAAAAACAATAAAACAAGCCACGAGCATTCGTGGCTTGTTTTATTTCACGTTTAGTGAATATATATATTGGTCAAAATCTGACCAATAATATTTTGTTCAATTATTTTTGTTTTATGCATAAAAAAAATTTTTTCGACAAAATTTGTATTTAAAATCTCTTGATTTTTTATTAAAACTATTATATAATATCTTGACGCAATAAAATATTTGCATAGGTAATAAGTTTAACATAAAATTCAATTTTGGATAACTTTTGTTTTAATATATTAGCTATATAAGGGAGAAGACTATGGTATTAAGAAATGCGTTCCGTTTATTAGGAACGAACTTTTCGTTAGTGTGGAAAAATTTAGCATACAAACTTATCATATTAACAATTTTTGGTGGTATAATATTTGCATTTGGTATAGACATATTTACTACCTTAAAAGATGCGAATTTTTTTGAAGAATTAAGCGATTTTTGGGCATCTATGGTCGCTTTAAATACTGTAGAATTTAGCAGAGAAATTGTTGCATTAATAAATAATTGTTTGGATATAATTATATTAAATATAGACAATTTAGCACTGAACTTTATTGGCGTTGGAATAGCAATATTTTTGTTAAGCGTATTTATAAATATGGCACAACTACCTTGTTGTGATGTAATCAAAGGTCATATGTCAAATTTATCAAAATTTGGTTTCTGTGGCGCATATTTAAGAAATTTTTGGCGTTCATTAAAACAAGGTATAGTTTTATTTTTTGTTAAACTTCCATTTTGGGCAATTATTTTAGTTTGTGGTTATTATGTGTTAAATCTAATGACTTTAAATTCAATATGGGCAATATTATCACCTATGTTATTTATTTTTATTGTTTTAATTGTGCTTAGTATACAAAATACGATATTCGTATGTTTCACGCCTTATTTGTGTTTACATGATTGTCGTACTTTCAATGCACTTAATAACGGATTCAAAATTGTGAGCAAGAGATTCTATAGAACTTGGTCAAACAGTATAATGTTTGTTTTAATTGCTTTAGTTATAAACTTTGTTTGTGCTAGATATACTTTTGGTGTAGCACTTTTGATAACCTTACCTGCTACTATTATAATGAATAACATATTTAATATGGTAGTATATTACGAATCACAAGGTATGCGTTATTATATTGATTCAAATACGATTATTAATTCAAAAGAATTTGCAGAACAAGATTCTGTAGAAGATGCTAAATTTGTAATTTAATTAATTTTAATTTAATACAAAAAATTGGGTAATCAATGATTATCTAGATTTTTTGTGCAAAAAATAAATATAAAAAAATATTAGGAGTGAAAATGAATAAGGGAAATGAGAAAATAGATAAGAATACAAATTATGACACTATAGTCAAAGAAATAAGTGCGAGAAATCGTACAAAAACTGAAAAACCTATACAACAGAAAAAAGAAATTAAAATAACAAAAAAAATGATTGAAGATAGTTCAAAAAAGGTTAATACTAAGAGTGTCAAAAAAAATAGCCAAGTTATAAATGAACAACCAAAATGTAAAATCATTATAGAATCAAAAAAGAGTAACTCTTTGAATAAAGAAAAAAAGCCTACAAAAAACATTAGATATTTTAATAATGAGGATGTTAGCAGACCAAAAGCAGAAAGGGTTAAACCTCCAGTTTTTCAAAAAACAAACGATAAAGATTTAGATAATCCAGAATACTTTGTAGAGCGAGATGAGAACAATCTTAAGGTAATGTTTTTGGGTGGAGTTGGTGAGATTGGTAAAAATATGACAGTCCTAGAATATGGTCAGGACATAATTGTAATAGATGCCGGATTAAGTTTTCCGACCGAAGAAATGCCGGGGATAGATGTAGTTGTGCCAGATATTAGTTATTTGGTAGAAAACAAAGATAGAGTTAGAGGTATAATTTTAACGCACGGGCACGAAGACCATATTGGAGGATTGCCATACACATTAAATGAAATACATTGTCCTATATATGGAAGTAAATTAACTTTAGCATTAGTACAAAATAAACTTAGAGAACACTCTAAGGTGAAAGCGAAATATGAAGTTGTTAAACCACACGACGTTATTGAATTAGGTTGCTTCAAAGTGGAATTTTTGCACGTCAATCATAGTATAGTAGGTGCTTTTGCACTTTCAATTACAACTCCTGTTGGTGTAGTTTTTCATACAGGTGACTTTAAGATAGATTTACAACCTGTTGACGGCTTAACTACAGATTTAAAACGTATTGAAGAAATAGGAAAAAATGGTGTATTACTTTTGATGTGTGAAAGCACTAATGTAGAGAAAGCAGGTCATTCAATGTCAGAAAGCAAAGTAGGGGAAAGTTTGAATGCAATTTTCGCAGAAAATATTGGAAAGAGAATTTTTATTGCTACTTTTGCTAGTAATGTTCATAGGATACAACAGATAACTAATGTAGCAGAAAAATACGGAAGGCGTGTGGCGTTCTCTGGAAGAAGTATGATAAAGAATATGGAAGTTGCTGCTAGATTAAATGAACTTCATTATAATACTGACAACGTTATAGATATAGATAGAATTGCTAATTATCCAGATGGAGAGTTGTGTATAATAACAACGGGAAGTCAAGGCGAACCTATGAGTGCTTTAACTAGAATTGCTAACGGAGATTTTAATAAAGTAGAAGTTACACAAAACGATTGTTTTATTCTATCAAGTTCGCCAATACCGGGGAACGAAAGGGCAGTTAACAATACAATTAATGCATTATTTAAAAAGGGTGCAGATGTAATATACGAATATCTTATGCCTGTGCACGTTTCAGGACACGCACAATATGAAGAGATTAAACAAATTCATCAATTATTAAACCCTAAATACTTTATACCTATTCACGGAGAGTATAAGCATTTAAAACATCATAAAGATTTGGCATTGCTATTAGGTATGTATGAAAGCAATGTGAAAATTGCAGAAATTGGCGACTGTTTTGAAATTAATAAAGATTTATTTAAGGAATCAGGTAAAGTCAAATCTGGTGCAAGGCTTATTGATGGATTAGGAGTAGGAGAAATTGATAGTTCTGTACTTAAGGATAGACTTAACTTAAGTGAAGAAGGCTTATGTGTTACTTGTGTAGCAATAGATAGGAAAAAGGGTGTCATAAAAAATGGCCCAGAAATCATAACTCGTGGTTTAATTTATTCTTCTGAAGCATCACAATTAGTCGAAGAAGCAAGGCAGTACGTCAAAGAAACAATTACAAAAAGTGATATCAAAAATGTTGATGTACAAGTTCTAAAACAAAATTTAAGAAAAGCATTAACTACTTTTTTTAATAAGAAAACAAAAAGAAATCCAACAGTATTAACAGTAGTTTTTGATGTTAAATAAAAAAACTTATAAGAGAGTTTAGCATAAGTTCTCTATAAGTTTTTTTTAATTAAATCTATTATCGTTACATTCATAATTCTTGAAATTTTAAAAAGGGCAACCATATTAAAATAATTATCATCGCACAAGATTTTTTTAAGAGTTTTAGGGCTAATACAACACATTTTAGCGAATTTATTATAAGATAATTTATTTTTTTGTAAAAAATTATATATTTTAGTAGTATTTATAGATTTATTCATAATATCACACTTAATACATAAATTATATCATCCCGAATTAGGGATTGTCAAGATTTTATTCCTATTATGGGATAAAATGTAAAAAAGGTATAATTATGAATATTTTTGGAGAAAGACTTAGAGAATTAAGAATAGAGAAAAATTTATCAATACAAGCACTAGCGAAAGAAATTCAAATCGGTTCTTCTTCAATTTGTCGCTGGGAGAACGGGCAAGCAGATATCAAAAGCGAGCAACTAATTATTATTGCTAAATATTTTAATGTTACAACTGATTATTTATTAGGATTAGAGTAAATAATGATAAAAAAGATTTTTATTATTTTTCTATTAAACTAATTGTAGAAACATTCATAACTCTTGAAATTTTAAAAAGGGCAACCATATTAAAATAATTATCATCGCACAAGATTTTTTTAAGAGTTTTAGGGCTAATACAACACATTTTAGCGAATTTATTATAAGATAATTTATTTTTTTGTATGTATTCTAAAATAATATTAACATTTGTTTTTTTGTTCATATTTTTTCCTTTTTTTGTTAATAATTATATACGGCTAATAGCCGTTTGTCAATACTTTAATGGCTAAAAGCAGTATAATAAAATTATGAACAAATTTAGTGAAAGATTAAGGCAATCTCTATTAGAGAATGGTATGTCGCAGACTGCACTTGCCAAAAAAATAGGTATGTCACAAGGTGTAGTTAATAATTATTGTACAGGAAAAAGGGAACCAACTTTAGACGTTTTAATAGCGATTTGTGTTGTGCTTAACGAAAAATCTGATTATTTATTAGGTTTAGAAAATTAATAAAACTAAGCATTTTTATTGATAATTTTGTAAATAACTTTACGTTTGTAACTTTTTATGTTATAATGACTCATAATTATGAATAGAACAGATGAATATATAATGAATTTAATAAATAAACAAAAATTTGGTAATATTCCTATGGAGATTTTTGCCAAAGATAATTATGTGCCTATAGTCAAGAAAGACACTGCAAATTTTTTGAGAATTGTTGCTACAATGGTTCAGCCAAAAAAAATTTTAGAGATAGGTACAGCCATTGGGTATAGTACTAAGATTTTGTTAGATGTTTGTGAGCAGTCTAAAGTTATTTCACTTGAAATAGATTATGAGCGTTATAAATTGGCCCAAAAGAACTTAAAAAAATATGCAAGTAGAGTGGAGTTAAAACTTTGTGATGCAGGAGATTATTTATTAAATTGTGAAGAAAAATTTGATTTAATCTTTTTGGATGGTGCTAAAGGTCAATATTTGAGTTATCTGCCTAGCATATTAAGATTATTAAATAATGGTGGAGTTTTTGTAGCCGACAATGTCTTACAAGAAGGAATGACGTCAGGTGAAGTCCCTACAAAACATAAATTGGAAAGCACAATACACAAAATGAATAAATTTCTTGAAAGTTTATTTAAAGACAAAAATTTAGTAACAACAATCTTACCTATAGGAGATGGTGTTAGTATATCAATAAACATAAGAAAGGAAGGAGAATAAATGAACAAAATAGAATTATTATCACCAGCAGGAAGTAGTGAAAAGTTGCAAACAGCATATTATTTTGGTGCTGATGCTTGTTATTTTGCTGGTAAAAAATATGGTTTAAGAGCATTTAGCGATAATTTTGATGAAGACGAATTAGAAAAATATATTAAATATGCGCACAAATTAAACAAAAAGGCGTACATAACTGTTAATATTTTGGCACACAATGAAGATTTTGTAGGCCTTAGTGAATATTTACAATATTTATACAAAATAGGCGCTGATGCTATTATTGTATCTGATGTAGGTATTATAAATTTAGCAAAAAAAGTTGTGCCAAACTTAGAAATACATTTATCTACGCAAGCCAATTGTACAAACAGTGAATCTGCACGCTTTTGGTATGACTTGGGCATCAAAAGAATAGTTTTGGCTAGAGAACTAAGCCTTAAGGAAATCAAAGAAATTAAGCAAGCAGTACCTGAAATAGAGTTAGAAGCGTTTGTGCATGGTGCAATGTGCATATCATATAGTGGAAGATGTTTGTTATCTAATTATCTATGCAATAGAGATAGCAATCGTGGTCAGTGTGCTCAAGCGTGCCGATTTGAATATTTTTTACGAGAGAAAACAAGACAAGATGAGATGACTATTCAACAAGACGAACGTGGAACGTATATACTGAACTCTAAAGATATGAAAATGATTGAACACCTTCAAGATATGATTGATGCCGGAATAACAAGTCTTAAAATTGAAGGAAGAATGAAAACGTCGTATTATGTTGCTAACGTAACAAACGCATATAGACGTGCATTAGATAATTTACAAAATAATTTGCCATTTGATAAAAATTTAAGTGAAGAATTAGAGAAGTCTAGTCATAGAAGATACACAACAGGATTTTATTTAGGCGAAAATGATAGAGAATATATAGAAACAAGTTTACCAATTTCTAGTTATGAATTTATGGCCAATGTAATAGAAGACAGCGTAGAAGGTTACGCAGTCATAGAACAAAGAAATAGGTTCAAAGTTGGAGATGAATTAGAAATCTTATCCCCAAATGAAACATTTAATAAAACTTTTGTAGTGGATAAAATGTATGACGAATACGATAATTTAGTTGTGGACGCATTAAAAGTACAACAAAAACTTAAAATCGCTTGCCCATATAACCTAAAAGCAGGAGATTTATTAAGAAGAAAAATTGACTCAAAAAACATTAAAAAATGATATTGACGTATAAAGTTTTATATGATAAACTAATATCATTAGGAGAAAGTTATGGAAAAAGATGTTCGTAGACTTTTAAAATCTATGTTAGAAAATACCAATTATGAAGAGTTTATGCAACGTGAAATTCCCCAAAAAGAGCAAGAACCAAATTTGTATCCTTCAATAATTGGTGGTTTTGATTGCAGAATTCTATATGAAGTTGTAGATAATAATAAGATTAGAAGAAGAGTAGAATTTAAAGCACTTAATGGTAAGAACCCTGATAATCTTAGCGAAGAAGGCTTAAGAAGGTTAAAATTGCGTCAAGATGAGTTAGTTGATGAAATAGAAGTAGATAAACAAGATTTGGATAAAATATTAAAATTAAATGACTTATCTAATATAAATAATGAACGTAATGAAGAAATGGCTGACAAAAAAGAAAATGCAAAATTGAATGATATGATGCAAGAAAAATTAGCCGATTTATTTAACGCTCAAAAGAAAGTTACTATTGCACTTAAAAATAATGTTTTAAATGTCAATGAAAATGATAAAAAAACCAATACAAAAGGATATCAAGGTAATAAAGTTTACGATAAGAAAAAAGATTCTTATGATTATTTCCTTGATGAATTTGAAAAAGTTACTTATGAACAGTCAAAGTTAAGAAAATTGGGGATAAATGTTGAAAAAGATTTTTTGTTAGAAAAAAGTATTAATAAAAATATCAAAGTACTATCGTCAATAAGTTTTATATATGGTTTATATTTAACCCAAATGTTGCCACCTAATATTGTAGACGTTTTAACACAAACAAATTCTGCAAGTTTTGCATTATGTTGGATTGGAATAAGTGGATATGCATTAGCAAAAGTTTGGGAAAAGAAATCTGATTTTAAATATAAAAAAGCACTATTAGACCTACAAAAAGCATATTTAGAAGACAAAATCATAACAGATGAGGAAATTAAATATATTATTGGTAATGACAATGTCAAAATACCAGATGAATTTGAATTAGCCGTATTGCCTAAAGAAGAAAGAGAAGAATGGTTAAGAAAACAAAATAGTGTAGAAAAATTTTCTACAAAAGAGAAAACAAAAAGAATAAAAAAAGCACTAAAAAATTTAACTGATTATGGGACAATGGACAAACCAACTAGAAGAAAAAAAGTAAAGAAAAGTGAAGTAGAATTATAAAAAGAAGGCATTATTTATGAAGTGAACACTGTATTAGCACTTCATTATAAAGCCTTTTTTTATTTGTTAAATTATAAATATTAACAATTTAAAATATTTGTTATATTATTATAAGATATTTCTTTGACCTGTATTTTGTTAGCAATATCTTTTCTTATAGCAAAAATCGAATTATTAATTCTAATTAAGTAAGCACGAGACATTGGCGATACATTCAAAAGTTCAATTGTGGAGTTTGGCAAAAAACCTAATTCATATAGACGTCTTTTGAGTTTTGGCTCAGCATAAATATTAACGATTAAACAAGAATTTCCACTTGATAGTTCGCATAATTTCATATCAATATATATGAGTTTTATAATTTTTTTGTGCTAAAAAAAACTCATTTTGAATAATGATATAATAGTAGAATTTGGTGGTGTATAATGCGAACAATTGCTTTAGTGGGTAATCCAAACACAGGTAAAACAACTTTTTTTAATAATGCTACGAAACAAAACTATCACATAGGAAATTGGCACGGGGTAACTATTGACCCAATTTGTCACAAAGTTGTAAATCAAGATATTGAATTAATTGACTTAGCAGGAACTTACTCCCTTAATGCTTTTAGTTTAGAAGAAAAAATTACTTCAAATTTTATATTGCAAAATTTTTTACCAATCTATAATATTTGCGAACAAGATAATTTACGTAGAAATTTAATATTAACTTTACAACTTTTGGAACTAAATAATGATGTAACTATAGTTATAAATAATTTTGGTAAAAGTGATAAATATGATTATAACAAATTGTCATCCATAATTGGTTGTCAAATAAAAGTTATAAATTTTTTTAAGAAAAAAGAAGTTCTTAATAGTTTTAATGAAACGGCAAAAAACTTAAATACCTTAAATTTAGATTATTTACAAAAATTACCCATCAAACAAATTGTTACTATTTTAAATAAGTATGAAATAGATTTAAGCAAAATTCAATCAGAGAGCATAAAACAACACCCTAAAGAAAAGTTGTTTTGCACAAAAGATTGTATAAATAAAGAAATATGCAATCAAAAGTATTTAAGTTTTCAAAAATTAAATAAAAGCGATAAGACATACTTGGATAAATTTGTTGCATTAAGAATACTAGAAGGCAATGAATATTATATTAGTTTATATAACCTTAGTAGTAAAGATAAAGAATCTATACAGCAGTTAGTAAATGAAGATTGTGTTGAAAAAATTTATGCTTTACGCTACAAAAAGATTGATGAATTATTAACGCAATGTATTTATAAAGAAAAGCAAGTTGTAGTAAATAATGGAGAAAATCAAAAGCAAACTAAAATTGTTAAAGATAAATTTAACATTGATAAAATTTTACTTAATAAATACCTAGCCTTACCTATATTTTTGTTAATAATACTATTTGTTTTCTATATAACTTTTGGGGCATTTGGCAGTTTTTGTAGTGATAAACTAGAGTGGTTACTTGAAACTGTTAGTATCCCCATAATAAGAATGATTGACAACATTGGTGTCCAATTTATATATTCGCTTTTTGTAGATGGCATAATGGGGGGAGTAGGTTCAATTGTATCATTCTTGCCACAAGTGTTATTGCTTTTTATGTTTTTAACTATTTTAGAAGAAAGTGGATATATGTCAAGATTAGCATATTTGCTTGAAGGCGTATGTAACAAAATTGGTTTGTCAGGTAAAAGTGTATTTACATTTTTAATGGGTTATGGTTGCACTGCAACCGCATTATTGACGGCGGAAAATTTAGATAATGCAAATGCGAGATTAAAAACAATTTTAACTACAC
This sequence comes from uncultured Eubacteriales bacterium, assembly GCA_949283525.1. Lineage (GTDB taxonomy): Bacteria > Bacillota > Clostridia > Christensenellales > UBA1242 > CAKVOD01. The sequence continues at coordinate 40,730 of CASDSK010000043.1, read as the reverse complement.
CATATATGGCTTGCAGTGCTAAATTGCCTGTGTTTGCAGTCTTAGGTGGTGCATTCTTCGGGGCTAATAATGTATTGATAATATTTGGTTTATATATTCTTTCAGCAGTAATTGGTTTAATAATTGTTAATATTTTAGACAAAACACTTTTGCCAAACAAACAAAATTCTTTTTTGTTAGAATTTCCACCATATAGAGTGCCAAAAATTAAGATAGTTATTAAATCTGTTTTTAAGAATATGTGGCAATTTATTGTTAGAGTAGCAAGTTATATACTTATTTTTTCAATTTTAATATGGTTTTTGCAAAGTTTTACAATAAGTTTTCATTACATAAATGATGAAAATGAAATAAGCATTTTACAAAGAATATCACAAGTTTTAGCTCCTATTTTTACGCCATTGGGTTTCGGCGAATGGGGTGCAGTTAGTGCCTTGCTAGCAGGTTTGATTGCCAAAGAACTAATAGTCAGTAGTATAGGCATAATAAACAATGTAGGAGTGGGGGATATTAATGATTTAGTTGGTTTAAGCGTTCTTTCGGCGACTAGTGTAATTCATTTTGATTCAATAAGTGTCTTAAGTTTCTTGACATTTTGTTTATTGTACACACCTTGTGTAGCAACAATAAGTTCAATGCGTTCAATTATTGGAAATAAATGGACAATATTCTCAGTGTGTATGCAATTTTGCGTTGCTTATATAACTTCCTATTTTGTATACAAAATTGCACAATTGTTTGCAAGTTATAGTATTTTCGCTTCAATATTTATTATAATTGTAATAATTTTATTGTGTATAACAATACTTAAAGTAATAAATTATTTTTTATCAAAACGCAGTTGTTCATATAATAGTTAATTACAATTTTGCTAAAAATATAAAAAATTGCACTTAAAAATTTATTTTTTTAAAACTTGTATTGACAAAATCTTTTTATGATGATAGACTTAAATTAACAAATAAGGAGTGTGATTATGAAAGATTTTTTATAAATTATAAGCAAATTAAAGAACATAAAAAAATTAAAAGACATTACACCTATTAAAAAATTATATGAGAAATTATCAAAAACACAAAATTCTTCTGCTACTACAGAAGAAATGTTTGACTTTTTGAACTTAAAAATTGAAGAAGAATTATTAATTGAAAGTAAAGACGCTAAAGCGTGTTATGAATTTGCTAAAGCACACAAAAATGCAGATCGTGTTAAATTAGGTAAAATTGTCATATTAAGTAAAGACCCTGAAGTAAACTTTTTGTTTGCAAGGGATGTTGAAGGTGCTGATACGCTATCACACGGAATGGTTGTTGTTACAAGCAAAAACCCTGAACTTAACTTTAAGTTTGCTAAAGAAGTCCCTAATGCTGATATAAGAATGCATGGGTAAGTTGTTATGAAATATGGTTCAAGTAAACTTAATCTTAAATACGCAAGAGAAATACCCGATGCTGATATACTTGGACACTGTGAAGCAGTTATAAAATATGCCATACCAAAAGATAACTATTTGTTCGCTAAATATGTTAAAGGTGCAGATGTAATAGGACACGGACAAATTGTAATCGCGAGCAGAGAACCTGATTTGAATTTTGCTTATGCTAAAGTAGTCAAAGGTGCAGATATAGACGCACACGGTCAGATTATTATAGAAAATAAAGACCCTGTACAATGTTATTATTATGCTAAATTTATGGCAAAAAATAATCTTGAGAAGTATGGAGAAATTGTTGCAAAGTATGTGGACGCAGATGTAAACTACTGTTATTTAAGAGATATTAAAGATGCAGATATTGAACTACACTCAGCAAAAATCCAAAGTAGTAAGAACGAAAAATATATTACTAAGTTGCAAGAATTGTTGAAAGAGTTTGATAAAAAGAAAGAAACGTTAAAATCTCATAGACACGAAAATACATTGTGCTAAATAAAATAAAAAAACAAATAAAACTGTCAAAAACCTAAAATTTGACAAATTTGAAAAATAATGTTATAATAAATCGTATTAATAATATAATATTATTAAAATAATAAGTGAGGAATAGTAATATGGACAAAAAAATAATAATCCTTGAGAATTTAAGTGCAATGCCAATATCTGAAGGGCAAAAAAATGTCATCAAAAAAGCAATTGATGATAAAGATGAGAGTAAATACAAAGATAAAGTTGTAGAAGGAGCATATAAATATTCAATGCTCATTACAACAAATAGTGCTGACAGTACTAGAGGAGAAAGACAATTAAAAGGGCTTAAAAACGTTTGTTTAAAATATGTAGATGAAAAAGGATTGGATAGATAATTAAGGGAATCAATTTAACCCTAAGGGTTAAACTGATTCCTTTTTTTTTGAGCCCTTAATCATTAATTAATAAAGTTTATTTAAGAAAATTATCTTATTTTTTTGAGTTTATAATTATAAAATAATTAAATTTTATTTATATTAAATTTGTAAATAAATTTAAAAAAAATAAAAAAAATTTAAAATTTATGTTATTTTTTGTTGACAATGGTATATAATAAGAGTATAATACTGTTAGCACTTAAAGATAGAGAGTGCTAACAGACAAAAATAACGTTTGCTAAAAACAAATTTGTAGGTGGTTATGCGTGGATGATAATGAATTAACACAAAGAAAGAAACAAATACTTTTTCAGGCAGTAGAAGACTACATAGAGAATGCCAATCCCATAACTAGTGGTGCTATGGTACAAAAAAGCGAAACAACATTATCTAGTGCTACTTTGAGAAATGAATTAAATGCACTAGAACAAATGGGATATTTAAAACAATTGCATACGTCTGGTGGTAGAGTACCGACAACAAAGGGTTATCGTTTTTTTGTAAATACCATCAAAGATAGTTGTAGGGCTGATTTAGAAGGCTTAATGAATATCAAGAATGTGTTTGAAAAAAGAACGATTAATTTAAGCGAACTTATTAAAGTTGTTGCTGATAAAATTAGCGAAGTTACTGATTACCCGACAATAGTTTCTTTTGGTGGAATAGAAAAACTTGAAATACTGAGCATTAAGATAATTCCATTAATGACTAATCAAGCATTAATGCTGATACAAACGCCTAGGGGATTGTTAAATAACACTTTGGAATTAGAGCAAAATGTAGACGAACAATCGTGTTTTGACGCAGGACGAGTGCTAACTAATAAATTTAAGTCAATGACAATAGGTCAAATGATTGATAATATTCAACAAAAACATCAAGAAATTTTGCAAGAACTAAATGAATATGCTAATTTTTTTGAGTATGTGTTAGATTCATTAGTTACAATGACAAAGCAGTATGCGAAAGAAGGTGTTTATAGTAAAGGTGCTACAAAATTATTAAAAAATCCAGAGTATCAAAACGTAGAACAAGCCAAAGATGTTCTAAAGTTATTAGAAGACAAAGAAGAACTAAAAAGTCTTATAGATGCTGAAAGTGATGAGGAAATAGAATTTAGTATTGGTGATGAACTTTGTGACGACCGACTAAGCGATTGTACGATTGCTAAGGCACATTGTAAAATTAATGGCGAAAACATAGCATCTGTTGGAATTATTGGGCCAAAAAGAATGGATTATGCCAAAATTTCAGGCGCTTTAAAATTTATAGTTGATGAATTTAATAAAACAGATTTGTTACAGTCAAACGCTAATAATAAAAAAGGAGAAAAAGATGATTAAATTAGTTGCACACAACTTTGTAATTAATTTATTGATTGCTAAATCATTATTAAATAATATTTTGTTGTATGGCACAAACGAAAATGGCAATTTTAAATTATGCAGTGATTGTGATTGTGGCTGTGCAAGCAATAGTACGAGAATAGAACTATGCAGTGATTGTGATTGTGGTTGCAAGGGTATAGAAAGTGATAAAAATGATACTTGTGTAAATAATTGTCAAGATAGTGATAGCAATACTGCATTTAGTAGTGGTGGTGATGACAATAACGATGACAATGATTTGGAAGACGAAAATTGTCATAATGAAAATTTATGCAAAGAATGCGATGAAGATAAAGACAATGAAATCAATGTAGATTGTGACAAAAATATAGATTTAGCTAATCAATACTTAAACTTAGCGAAACAAATTCAAGCAGATTTTGATAATTATCGCAGAAGAAATAATGACGCTATTAAACAAGCAAAAAATGAAGGAATAAAGGAAACAGTTTTGGCATTTTTGCCGGCATTAGATGCTGTTGAACGTGCAATTAAATATACAACAGACAAACAAAGTGTAGAAGGATTATTAATGATAAAAAAAGTGTTCGAAAAAACTTTTGGAGATTATAATATCCAGCAAATACACTGTTTGGGGGAACATTATGACCCAAATTTTCATAATGTAGTTTTTGCAGAAGAAAGTGATAAAGAAAGTGGAACAATCATTGAAGAAATAGAGAAAGGCTACATTATGAACGACAAAGTTATAAAACATAGCATTGTCAAAATATCTAAATAAAAAACTAAAAAAAATATATATTTTTGTTTTATGGAGGTAAAAATTATGGCAAAAATTATAGGAATTGACTTAGGAACAACAAATTCATGTGTATCTGTTATGGAAGGTGGAGAAGCGACAGTTATACCTAATGCAGAAGGTAGCAGAACAACTCCATCAGTAGTAGCATTTACAAAAGACGGCGAAAGACTTGTTGGTCAAATGGCTAAACGTCAAGCAGTAGCGAACCCTGAACATACTATTTCATCAATAAAAAGAGAGATGGGTACAGACCACAAAGTTAAAGTAGATGACAAAAGTTATAGTCCACAAGAAATAAGTGCTATGATATTGTCAAAATTAAAACAAGATGCAGAAAGTTATTTAGGACAAAAAGTAACAGAAGCAGTCATTACAGTGCCAGCGTACTTTACTGACGCGCAAAGACAAGCAACAAAAGATGCTGGTAAAATAGCAGGATTAAATGTATTAAGAATAATCAATGAACCTACAGCAGCAGCATTGGCTTATGGACTTGACAAAGCAGAGAACAAAAACCAAAAGATTTGTGTATATGACTTAGGTGGTGGTACATTTGACGTTTCTATTATGGAAATAGGTGACGGCGTATTTGAAGTATTGGCTACTAAAGGTAATAATAGACTTGGTGGCGATGACTTTGATAATAAAATTATTGAATTATTAGTTCAAGATTTCAAAGACAAAAATGGAATAGATTTATCAAAAGATAGAACTGCATTACAAAGACTCAAAGAATCTGCAGAGAAGGCTAAAATAGATTTGTCTGGTGCTAACAAAACATCTATAAGTTTACCTTATATCACAGCAGACGCTACAGGACCTAAACACTTAGAATTTGAATTAACAAAAGCAAAATTTGAAGATTTAATTAGTGATTATATCAAAGAAACTATACAATTAACAAAAGACGCTATCAAGGATGCTAATTTATCAATAAATGATATAGATAAAGTTATTTTGGTAGGTGGTTCTACACGTGTACCTGCAGTAGTAGAAGCAGTTAAAAATTTAACAGGTAAAGACCCATTCAAAGGTATAAACCCAGATGAATGTGTTGCAATAGGTGCATCAATTCAAGGTGGTGTACTTGGTGGTGAAGTTAAGGATGTATTATTGCTTGACGTAACACCATTATCATTAGGAATTGAAACGTTAGGTGGAGTATTTACAAAATTAATTGATAGAAATACAACAATCCCAACAAAAAAATCACAAATATTCTCTACAGCAGTAGATAATCAACCAGGGGTTGACATACACGTATTACAAGGAGAAAGAGAGTTCGCTGCTGACAACAAAACTTTGGGTAGATTTAGTCTTAATGACATACCACCAGCACCTCGTGGCGTACCTCAAATAGAAGTTACATTCGATATTGATGCTAATGGTATAGTACACGTTTCAGCAAAAGATTTGGGTACTAACAAAGAACAAAACATAACAATTACTGCTTCTTCAAACCTTAAAGAAGAAGATATCAATAAAGCAGTTAAGGAAGCAGAAGAATATGCTGAACAAGACAAAAAACGCAAAGAACTTATAGAAGTTAAAAATCAATGCGACGGTATGATTTTGGCTATTGAGAAATTGTTAAGAGAGAATGGCGATAAGATTAGTGAAGACGACAAAAAGAAACTTGAAGAAGCAATTAAGAAAGCCAAAGAAGGTATGAATGCAGATAACGTTGATGATGTTCGTAAAGCGATAGACGAATTATCAAAAGAAAGTGGAGATGTAGTATCTAAATTGTACCAAACTGCAAATGCTGAGACTCAAACACAAACTGAGCAAGAGAAAAAAGACGACGACGAAATAATAGTTGATGAGAAAGACTACAAAGAGAAAAAAGACGAAAATAGTGATAAATAAAGGAATTTATAATGGCAGATTTTTATGAAGTGCTAGGCGTATCAAAAAATGCCACTCAGGATGAAATAAAATCAGCATATCGCAAAAAGGCTAAACAATATCATCCTGACCTAAATAAAGACGACCCACAAGGTGCAGCAGAAAAATTTAAACAAGTAAACGAAGCATATAGTGTGCTATCAGATGAAACAAAGCGAAGAAATTATGATACTTATGGCAATGCTGAAGGGCCTGCCGGCTTTGGTGGAGGATTTGGAGGATTTAGACAAGGTTCGCAATCTAATTTTGGTGGCTTTGGTGGTTTTGGAGATATTTTTAGCGATTTATTTGGTGGCTTTGGAGCAGGGGCGAGAACCAATGTTAACAATCAAGCACGAGATGGAAGTGATATAAATGCAACAATTAATCTAACTTTTCACGAAGCGTGCTTTGGGTGTGTTAAAGAAATAAAAATTAATCGAGAAGAAACTTGTACAAAGTGTAAAGGTACGGGTGCAAAAAATGGTACAGAATACAAAACTTGTACTGAATGTGGTGGAAGTGGCAGAGTTAAATACACACAAAATACACTTTTTGGTCAAATGACTTCTGTCGGCGTTTGTAAATCTTGTAATGGTAAAGGTAAAATCATTAAAGAACGTTGCAATGAATGTAATGGTAAAGGAATAATAAAGAGTGCTAGGACAATTAAAGTTACAGTCCCAGCCGGAATTGATGAAGGTCAAATACTCACTTTGCGTGGTGAAGGTAATAGTGGAGTCAATGGTGGATATGATGGCGACTTAATGCTTAAAGTTAAAGTTGACAAACACCCACTTTTAGAACGTGATGGTTTTGATGTTAAGTTAGAAGTGCCTATCCCATTTACAACTAGCATACTAGGTGGGAAAATTACAATACCATCATTAGAAGGTAAACTTGAATTAACAATACCTGAACTAACACAAACAGGAACAACTTTTAAACTCAAAGGTAAGGGAGTACCTGTATTAAGAAAATCATCTCGAGGAGATTTGCTTGTAACTGTGAAAGTGGAATTTCCAAAAAATCTTGATAGAAAGACAAAAGAAGCAGTAAAAAGTCTAGATGATAATGTTGACCAAGCACAATATGATAAATACAAAAAATACGTAGATAAAGTTAAAAATTTATAATAATCAAAAAAAACACGGAAAGTTTATAATTTGCCGTGTTTTTTGTATTATTAATTTGTATTACATAAGCATTTCTAAATCTTCTTTGACAGATTCTTGTATCAAAGAAATGGAAATAGCATCTTTTTCTTTTTGTTCTTTTTCTTTTAATTTCTTTGTTAACTTTTGATTGGCTCTTTTTCTTTTTTTTGCTTTAATTTTAGCCTCAATTATTTGTTGGCTGCGGCGATTATAATAATCTTCATCATAGCATTGTTTGCGTTCAATATTATCTACGATTTTATCAAATTTTTCTAATTTTTCCATAATAATAACATCTCCTACATCAAAAGTTTAGCACAAGACTGTAGTATTGTCAATATCAAAATTAATTTTAGTTTAATTTGTTTGACAAATTTTAATTAAATATGTAAAATTAATTTATTAAATAATTATTTGGAGTTTATGATGTTAAAATTTTTTATTGATACCAATAGTGAACTATGGTACTCAAAAGTTGATGAGATGGATATTAATGTAATAAATATGCCATATTGTCTTAATGATGAACTTTTAAGTGCTGATTTAGGACGAAACAGTGATTATATCAATTTTTTTGAGCAAGTCAAAAAGGGTGTTCAACCAACTACGTGTGGTTTAAATAAAGACAATTATATTGAATATTTTGAGCCAATTTTATCTCAAGGCGATGACATTGTATATGTTACTTTTTCAAATAAATTGTCAAATACTTTTGAATATATGAATCAAGCGATAGAAGAATTAATAAAAAAGTATCCAGATAGAAAGATATTGACAGTAGATACAAACAACATTTCAGTAGGCGAAGCAATAGTCGTAGAAGAAGCGTACAAAAAATACAAAGAAGGTTGTAGTGCTGAAGAAATAGTAAATTTTGTAGAAAACTTTAGAAAAGAAATAGGCATATTTTTTGGTGTAGAAAATCTAATGCACCTAAAAAGAGGTGGTAGAGTTAGTGGAACTACAGCAGTATTGGGCACTTTATTAAATATTAAACCAATACTAAAAATTGATGAACAAGGTGCAATTGTTAAATTGCAAACTGCAAAAGGAATGAAAGGGGTAGTTAGAGGCCTATTTGACATATTTAAACAAAATGAATTAGATGCCAAAAATTATCCAATCTACATAGTGCATGCTTTCCAAGATGAGTGTGCTAAAGAATTAAAAGAATTAATTGAAGATTATCTAAACAAAGAAGGAATAGTAGAGATTCAGCCTGTCGGGCCAACAATTGGCACGCATTGTGGAGTTGGAACTATTGGGCTTGCTTTTCATAAAAAATCGTAACTATAGACCTTACATTAAGGTCTATTTTAGTCTTATTGGAGTAATTATGCAATCAACTAAGAATGTAAAATTAATATTAGATTATCTCAAAAAACTCTATCCTAATCCACAGTGTGAATTAAATTATGAAACGCCATTTCAATTATTGATTGCAGTTATGTTATCTGCACAATGTACTGACAAAAGGGTGAATTTAGTTACGCCATTATTATTCACAAAATATAAAACTATAGAAAGTCTAGCAACTGCGAAGTTAGAAGAAGTAGAAGAAATAATTAGACCTTTAGGTTTTTATGTAACAAAGTCGAAAGTTATAATAAATTGTGCCAAAGAAATTTTAGATAAATTTGGTGGAGAAGTCCCCAATGATGTGGATAAATTACAAAGCATCAAAGGAGTGGGACGAAAAACTGCTAATGTAGTTACTGCCGAATTGTTTAATGCAAATAATTTAGGTGTAGATACCCACGTATTTAGAATCAGCCATAGGTTAGGTTTAAGTGATGCCAAAACGCCATATCAAGTAGAGAAAGATTTAGTATTACAACTAAAAAATGAAAATTTAGTCGAAAATCATTTAAGATTTGTATTATTCGGTAGATATTTCTGCAAAGCAATTAAACCTAATTGTGAAAATTGTGAATTATCGAAAATTTGTAATTATAAAAAAGGGAATAAATAATCATTATTAGTCTTGACAAAAAAGTTCATTTTGTGATAAAATTATAAAAAAGGAGTATTAATGTCAAAAGATATTATTAGAATAATAGTAGTTATTGTGTTGATAGCGATAGTAACCACTATTGTATGGTTTGTTATTAATAAACCAGATGATAACAAAAAGCTTTATGACAATTACATTAGTTTAACAAAAGATGATGGTTACAAAAATTATGATTATTTTACAAAAGAAATAATTGATGAAAATAATGGTAATGTTTACACAATTTTGGATGAAAGTTTTAGATTAAAACAGCATTTTAGATTAATTGAGGCTATAAAAAATCAAATAGAGAAGGATTTAATACTTCTTGATTATGTTTCGACAGTGGATAGTAAGGTACAAGACAATTTACTTAATAGATTAAAAAATTATAATAACGTAGCGTTTGGTGATGACGGGGTATCATATCAAGCAAGATATTTATATGAATATATTACACGAAATAAAGTAGATAATACAGTCAAAAATGGGTTGATTATCAAACTTATTAACGTTATGCACGAAATGGAAATTGTAGGGCGTGAATTAATAGGTGATTTAAATAATTTTGTTGTTACTTATGTGTATAATGGTACAAAAATTGAAGATATTGCATATGTTTTAAGCGATATGCATTCAGTAATTGCCAGTGCTTGTTCTATGTATGAAAATGTAGGAAATGATGACAGTTTAAATGAAAACATTGGCAAATATGAAAATTATCTAACGAGAGTAGAAAGCCTTATTGAACAAGGTGAGAAAAATGGTTACAATACATTAGCAAGCGAAGATATGCAAGAATTTATTTTAAATTATAATTTATTATCTAGAGAATTGATAATAGGGTTATTAAACGCTGATAATAAGACAGAATATATAACTAATCAAACAGACCAAGCAATAACATATAGCCTAACAAAAGTTTTAAACTTTTTGGAGGGTGAAGTATGAGTAAAATTTTTAGTATAGTTTTGATAGTTTCAGTACTTGTCTGTCAAATAATAATTTTCTCTGGATGTAGTGAGAAAGAGCGCACGACGGCGGAAATTAAAGCATTATATTCAACAATGCTAGCAGAATACTCAACGTATTTTGATGATAGTGGTGATTTTCAAATAAAATTTAGTAACGATGCAAATAATTTAATTACTACTAACGAAAAAGCCAAACTAATATCAAATTATTTTTTACCAATATCAAAATATAGTTTGACATTTTTTGTGAACACGACTGATGAAATAAATGATGCAAATTGGTCTGTTAAAGATAGAACACAAATATATAATAAATTACAAGATTTTAAAGATAGTTTGTATGAATTTAATAATAGTAAAGAAAGGTTTGAAAATTCATTTGTTGGATATGTAGATGGCGAATTAAATAATATACAATTTAGTAATCTTACAAATTTTGTGAAAGAATTTTCATATTTTATTGAGAATATGTTGTCATTTGGAACACAATATGTAGATAGTTATTTTGGGAATGTAGGTAAAGAATTTTATAATTATGACGGGCTAAATATTGTTTCGACTAATGAATTAAAAGTGTTTTTGTATCATAAATTGTTTTCAATATCAAAAATTTCATACAATTTAGAAGCCAAAGAATACTTTGACATAGACAAATTAGAATTTTCTTCTACTGTCAAAGGGGAGGAAAGTACAAAATTAATTGATGAAATAAATGAGGTTAGTCAATTATTATCATTATCAAATGATACAATTAATGATGCAACTACAAAGCAAGTTTACAAAAAAATTAATAATAGTAATAATTTTTATTTAAAACAAGAAGAAATTTTTTATAAAGCGATGCAAGAATTTGATTTTGAAAAAATGAGAAGAAGCAGTGAAACTGAAAGCGTTTACGTGTCTAATTTAAGTGTTGAACAAAGAGAAAAATACAATCTAATTATGTACATTGCATACGACTATGTTTCACAAAATGTTGCAAATTTGGTACAAGCATACAACATTATTAACAAATAGACATTAACACATTAATTTAATTAATGTGCTTTTTTTTGTGTTTTAACATAAAATAATTGCATAATCAAAAAAAATATGTTAAAATACACAATATACGACGCTAGTGTGGCTCAGTTGGTAGAGCAATTGATTCGTAATCAATAGATCGCGGGTTCGAGTCCCGCCACTAGCCCCAATTTTTCTAATAATAATGAATTATACAAACGAGGATAGTAATTTGTTAAAATTATCAAAAAAGATAAAAGCAACAAATAAGAAATTAATATTTTTGTATTGTTGCATATTTTGTTTTATTATAATTGGAACTGCCTTAAGTTTAGTTTTTTTTTATAATAGCCAAGAACCTAAAAATGTGATTAAATTACAAGCAGAAAGTGATTGCTATATTTTTGGAGTCAATGAACAAATAGTTTTTAATGACTTGAAAGTTTTTTGTATAGAAAATAGTGTTAAAACTGAGTTGCAATCTAGCCAATATTTAATAGACTTAAGTGAAGTAAATAATTCACATATAGGTGAATATTATGTGAAAATTGTCTATTTAGAAAACTCGCAAATTTATGACGTACTAAAAATACAAATTATTGCTAGTAGATTAGTAGTAACAAATAATAATACAGTATTTGAAATTAACAATATAGATTATTCGTTTAATGAAATGAATGTACAAGTTGTGAGCAAAAATAATGTAACAAAACAATTATCAAAAGGTCAATACAAATTAGATACAAGTGCCATCAAAAATGAAGAAGGCGAATATGCTGTTAAAATAATATACGAGCCAGAAAATCTAATTTTTGAATTTATAGTTAAAGTAGTGTATCCTTATGATGAAGTTAAAGCACTGCAAATTACAAATCAAAGAACTGTATTTTTAGTCGGTGAAGAATTTAGTTTAGGTGATGCGCAAATTTATAAGATTTATGGTGATAACACCAAGAATTTAATAGATAATAATGAATACGAGATAGATTTTAGTGATTATAATAAAGATATAATTGGAACTTATAATATTATTATAAAATATAAAGGGAATGATGTAACATTAACTTATCAAGTTGAAGTTATAAATTAAATTTGAAGTAATTGCACAATTTGTGTGATTACTTTTTTAATTTTTGTGAAAGTGTCAATACTTAAAATATGATATTATATGATATATTAGTTTCAATTATTTTCCTTATAATCGTAGAATTAATCATAAATAAATTTAATAACAATATTAGCCAAAAATTTTTTGTACATAAATATTTTGTTAGAAAAAATTTAAAAAGAAAAGGGTGTTTCATTAAAACACATAAATTTGTACAAAAAAACAAAAACTTTCGTTACAAGTTAAACTATTTATATAACAAACAAAATAATTTAATAATGTTCGAAGATAGTATATTTATTCAAACAAATAAGATTAATTTTAACTTTATTTTACAAGTTGAAGATGATAAACAAACTGTAAACTTTAGTGAATTTTATTACAAAAAAAGTCATCTATGCTGTGAATACAAAATGCAAAATGTATTATTTATAATAACAATAGATAATGAATTTAGAATTAATTATAAAATAATTAATTTAATTAAATCTAAAATTAATGTTAAGTGCTATTGCAATGTGCAAAATATAATGAACAATAAGGTTTTTACTCAAATAAAAGGCAATTTTATAATAAAAAATTGTGGAAAGCAAAAAACTATAGGCATAGACACGCAATTAAATCGTCAAATAAGTTGTAGTTTTAAATTGAAATTCTTTACCTTAAATTGTGTTAACAAATTAAGATTTTATACGCAAAGAAAATATTACACACAAATTATTTACAAAGTGTTAAGTAGAGATTTTTTAACAAATTATAAATTATTTGAAGATGTTAAGAAATTTTTAAATAATTATAATTTACGCTTACAAAATATTTATTGTGTTAATCTATTTAATTATGAAGAATATAAAAATTACAAAAAAATATTAGAGAATATCGAAATTTTAAATAAATTTGACATTAAAATTGTTTGCTTTTATAAACGTATTATTTGTTTCAAAAATTCAAATATAACATATATAAATTATTATAGTAATAAACTGCATATTTACAATTATTTGCAAACTTATTATTCAATAAATGTATTTGATAATTTATTACAAAAAAGTTATGTTGATAATTTACCTCAATGTTTATTTGATTACAAAAATTATACAAAAATTTATTTACTTAAAGATAATAGTTATCAAATTGATACATCAAAATACTTTAATTATTATTACAAAAACAATAGTATCGTTTTACAAAACCAAGTAGATAACACTATTCTAAATTTTAGCAAAAAAACTAGATTTACTGATAAATCTATATTAAATATTAAAGAAGATATTGCTTTGATAGTCGCGAATAAACATATTAAAGTAGATTATCTACAAACATTATTTGCAATAACTCAATTAAATCAAGAAAAAATATTATTTATAAATTTTTGGCAAGAAAATTTTAATTATAAATTATTACAAAAAGATGTAGAGAATAGCATAATGCAGTATAGAAGTTTTGCATTAATATATTATCTTAATGAAAATTTTTATAATGTTTTCACTAATTTATACGATGCTCAAAAACTTATATCACAATTTATTTCATTTTATTATTTAGTCAAAGCCGATATGCTGGGAGTTGATACAAAAGGATTAATAAGTAAATATAAAAATGAAATTTTTTTGAATTTAATAAATTGTTATAATAAATCTCAAAAATCAAATAATCCAGAAAGTTTAATTTTATTGTATCTACACTCAAAAAACCTATTAAATCACTTACAATTTTCTCAATTTTACGAAAAATTAGTAGGTATAAGAAATTCACTATTCAATAAATTAAATCATATCTATACTAGATTAAGTCATTGCAAAACTTTTGATGAAATCATTAATAATTTTGAACCAACATTATTTAATTATGAATTAATATTTGAGTATCTAATACAATTTCAAAATGGACTTTTTAAGTTCAAAAGTAATAAATGTAAGTATAATAATGTTTTTCAGTTAAGAAACAACACAAAAATTGTTAATATTTGGGTTGTAGGCGACAGAATAAAGACGATTAAGACAGACGGCATAAAACTTAACGAAAATTTATTTTTACCATATAATTTAAATAATATCGATAAGAATTTAAAAATAATTGATTAATTAAGAAAACCTAAAAAAGTTGTAAACAGGTCTTAAATATGTTATAATACTATAAAGGACAATGTATGGATAACTTATTTACAATCAATTCAAGTGGCAAAAACTATTCTCCACTTGCCGATAGAATGCGCCCAGACAAACTAGAAGATTTTTTTGGGCAATCGCACATTTTATCAAAAGGGATGCCGTTAGAGAGAGCAATTAAAGCCGACAGACTAACAAGTATGATATTTTGGGGACCAACAGGGTGTGGAAAAACTACTCTAGCAAATATAATATCCAAAACTTGTGGTGGAGAATTTGCTAAATTAAATGCAATTTCTTGTGGCGTTAGCGATGTTAAAGACGTTATCAAAAAAGCCAAAGACGCAATGAATTTGTATGGCAGAAGGACATATCTATTACTTGATGAGTGTCATAGATTTAATAAAGCACAATTAGATAGTTTACTCGCAAGTATAGAAGACGGTAGCATAGTTTTTATAGGCTCTACAACAGAAAATCCAAATGTAGCACTAACTCGTGCTATTCTATCTCGTTGTATAGTATATGAATTTAAGAAATTAACGAAACAAGACCTTAATAAAGCATTGGATAGAGCAATTAATAGTGAGAAAGGCTTAAAGGAACAAAATGTTAAATTAACAAATGATGCTAGAGAATATTTACTCAACGCTTGTGACGGGGATGTTAGAGCAATGCTTAATACACTAGAATTAGCAGTTCTTACAACTCCTTACGATGACAACAATAACACCAACATAGACAAAAATACAATAATTAATTGTCTACAAAAAAAGAGTTTGGCATTAGATGAAAACTTGTATTATAATCTATTAAGTGCCTTTTGTAAAAGTCTTAGGGGAAGCGACCCTGACGCAGGTATTTATTATTGTATAAGATTGTTAGAAAGTGGTTGTGACCCTATGATAATCGCCAGACGACTTATCGCACACGCTAGCGAAGATGTAGGACTAGCAGATAGTAATGCTCTCGTAATCGCAGTCAGTGCTATGCACGCATTACAAAATATAGGTATGCCAGAAGCCAAATTGTCGCTATGCCACGCCACAGCGTACATCTGTTTAGCACCTAAATCAAATGCAGTGTACCGTGCAATGGAATTAGCACAAAACGATATTATGAATAATAAAGACGACGAAATACCTGTTTATCTTAAAGACCATACTTATGCCCCAAAAGAAGAAAGTAGTCAATACAAATATCCACACGATTTTGGTGGCTATGTTAAACAACAATACTTACCAAACTCACTCAAAGATAGAAAATATTTAGTTTTGTCAAATAACGGCAAAGAAAAAGACTATATAATCACCAAAGACCCCAAAAGAGAAAGGCACGACGGCGGTAAAAATGATAACTAAAATTTTTTAAGTCTTTCCCTTGTAGTAAAAAATAAATTATTGTTTCAGAATTTATAAGTTATACAATTGTAGAAAAAATTTAAAATGTGGTATAGACATCTTGGGTATTTATTGTTAAATATTGTATAAAAAATTTATATTGTTTATAAAAATATTTGCATAAAAAAATTAAATATGTTATAATCAATCGATTAATTAAGGAGTGAAATTATGGAACTAAAAGGAAGTAAAACAGAACAAAATTTATGGACAGCATTTGCTGGCGAAAGTCAAGCAAGAAATAAATATAATTATTATGCTAGTAAAGCGAAGAAAGAAGGTTACGAGCAAATTGCAGCAATATTTGAAGAAACTGCTAACAATGAGAAAGAACACGCTAAAATTTGGTTTAAATTAGTTCAAGGCATTGGTTCAACTAAAGAGAATTTGAAAGATGCTGCTAATGGCGAAAATTATGAATTGACAGATATGTACAAAAATTTTGCTATTACGGCTAGAGAAGAAGGCTTTGAAGACATCGCTAAATTATTTGAAGGCGTTGCTAAAATAGAAGAAGATCACGAAAAAAGATATGCTAAATTGCTTCAAAACTTAGAAAACGAAGAAGTATTTGAGAAAAAAGAAGAAACTCTTTGGATTTGTAGAAATTGTGGGTATAGAACTTATTCAAAGGTTGCACCTGAAGTTTGCCCTGTATGTAGCCATCCACAATCGTTTTTTGAAGTGGCTAAAGATAATTTTTAATTTTAAGGTTATGCTTACGCATAATCTTTTTTACTTACAATCTATATATTTTTGTTTTAAACTTTAATTGAAGTTATTTAGATGAAATTGGATTAAATGAAATTTATTGATGCTTAAATTTAGTTAAAAAACATAAATAAATTAAATTTAATATGTTAATATTTAAAATAGTTATATATATTTAAAATATTAAAATATTTTTTATAAGCATTTATATTTTATTTAGAAAGATATTGACAAAATTAATAATATATGATACCATAAATTAATGAAGGTGACGCAAATGAGCATTTTAACAAATTTCTAACTTATTCAAAAAGGTTACACATTGGCCTTTTTGACAAATTAGGCTTTTGTGTAGTGAAATGCTTTTGCGTTATTATTAGGTATTTTTTATATTAAAAGAAGAATATTATTTAATATTAAGTCGGCATCACTATATAAAGTGATGTTTTTTTAAGCAAAAGGCTACATAATTGCCGTTTTTTAAGGAGGTAAATTATGTTGCAATTTAAATGTTACTATAGAATTAATATCTGGTAGAAAAATTATAGAAAATTTAAATTTTAGTATTGACAAAGGTGATAAAATTGCCGTTATTGGTGAAGAAGGGAATGGTAAGTCAATATTTTTGAAAGTTTTAGCAAATGAAAAAGATTTACAAAGAAAAATTAAAGTAATTGGTGATATTAACTTAAATAATCAATCAGTAGGGTATCTACCTCAGTTTATGGATGAAAAATGGGAAAAGTTGATGGTAGAAGATTACTTTCTAAGAGAAACACCTTTGGATGAACCTAATTATGATAATTATTTGCTTTATAGCGTTATTAGTGAGAATTTTTCTAAATTCAAACTTAACTTTGAAGAGTTATTATTAAGAAACATTAATGAATTATCTGGTGGAGAAAGAATTAAAATTCAATTAATAAAACTAATTATAAAAGATTATGATATTTTAATCTTAGATGAACCTACACGAAATCTAAGTCCTATGACTAATCCTGCGTTAAGAGAAGCATTAATTAAATATAATGGGACTATCATTGCAGTTTCTCACGATAGAACTTTTCTTAAAGAAGTTTGTGATAGATTTTATAAATTAACAAATGACAAATTAGAAATGGTTAATGGTATTTAATATGTTATATCCTTAAATTTATACTTAATTTTGGAAATATTTTAATTTAACAATTTTTATGTAAAAAAGTATAATTAATTATTAGTTTTTCTAATATATTATTAATAATAAAAAAATTTAGTATTGACAACACATATAAAATATGCTAAAATAATCCAAGAAAAAGGTGATTAAGTGATAAATTTATTAAATAGGACAAAAAATAAAGAATTTTATCGACAGACACTTATAGATAATTTTAAAGAAATTCTTCCAATAGATGATGCTAAGTTTTTAGCAATGAAGTTAGTAGAGAAATATTCTATAAATGAATTGAATAGTTTTATATTAAGTCCAATTGTAGTCATAAATGGAGAAAACTCTCAAAAAGTTGATAATGATTTTATAAAGCAACAATTAATGAAAAAAGGCAATTATGATGTTCTTGCTAATCTAGATAAGGCTAAAATAATAATTTGTAATTGTAATAACATATCTATTGTAGGATTAGATGTAGTATATTTATTTGATAACAAAATAAGACTTATATCCCCAAAAGAAAATGCTATTTTCAAAAACGAAATATTTTTGGCTAAAAATAATAAAATAATAAACTCTGTTAATGTTATCTATAAATTAAGCGTAGACAATGCAATAAAAAATGTTTTGCACAGTGAATTTGATAAGGTAGTGAATACTAGAATGTTAAATGTGAGCCCAACTTGTGTGATAGAATGCGATTATAAATCTAGACCTTTTCAAGTCAAAAGACAATTTTTTAAATCTCCAGACGGAAATACATATACAATATTTAATCCAACTCAATTAGTAAATGAAAATCAATACAGTGTATTCGAAGATAAAAACAAATAAAAATAACTTAAATTGTTTAAGTTATTTTTTATGTTTTAATAGATAAAATTTAGTTAATTTATTATGAAAAAATTGACTAAAAGTATCTACAGTTTGAAAATGTAATTTAGTATGTAAGTTTAATGAAGGTATATTATCTTTATCAACTACGCAATAAATATTAAATTTATCGTAATCTTTGAAAATGCTATCATACAGAAGTTTAGCAATACCTTTGTTACGAAATTTTTTATGTGTAATTATGTGCCAAATATATATTGAATTTTTTTCAGCAATATAGTTACAATTAAAATTTTCTTTTTTTATAAAATCATTATAAGGGTAAACAACAGCATAACCAACAACTTGATTATTTAATGTGCAAACATATTTAATAAAAGTATTATTTGATAAGCAATTTTTGTCAAATACAAAATTGTAGTTATTGTCTATAAAAATTTGTAAGCACTCGTCTATTTTTACATTTTTTAAAACTTTGAAATACATAATATTATTATACTATAAATATTTCATTTTGTTAAATAAAAAAAAAAGGCATAAGCCTTTTGGTGCGATCGAGAGGACTTGAACCTCCATGTCGTGAGACACAAGATCCTTAGTCTTGCGCGTCTGCCAGTTCCGCCACGACCGCTTATTTAATTAATATAGCATATATTAACAAAAAAATCAAGTGTTTTAAGAAATTTCAAAATAATTTTATCTATAATATTTTATTAAAGTAAATTTAATTTTGTAACTTTTTTCTTAATGTTTTCATATATATTGTTTATGATTAGAAAGAATGTAAACATAAATAATATTAGACACAATATTATAAAATTAAAAAGCGTAAATAATGCTAAATTTTGTGCTGTAGTTAAAGCGAATGCCTATGGACACGGAATTGAAATTTGCCAAGACATTCAAGATTTGGTAGACTTTTTTGCAGTCGCAACGGTTCAAGAAGCATTAAATATTAAAAAATTGAAAATAAAAAATAATATTTTATTACTTAGTAAATTTAATTATGGCGATTTGGAAAGTTTAATCAAAAATCATATTAGATTAACAGTTGATAATTTAGATGACGTAGCCCATATTATAAGCACAGCAATGTCTTTACATAAAAAAGTCTATGTGCATATCAAAATTAATACAGGTATGAATAGACTGGGTGTTAAAACTAAAAAAGAATTTTTAGAGATTTATAACACACTAAAAAGTTGCAATTTAATAAAAATTGAAGGTATATACACACATTTTGCAACGGCTGAAAACAAAAACAGTTATAAATTAAAAAGACAAAATGCTAAATTTTTATCTATAATAAATACTTTACCTAAAAAAGTACTTAATAAAATTATTATTCACGCTAGTAATTCTTCTGGATTTTTGAAATCTAGTAAATATGCTTATGATATGGTTAGGGTAGGAATTGCGATGTATGGTTATGACCAAACTAATAAATTAGAATTAAAACCAGCATTGAATATTCAGGCTAAAATAGTTAATGTCATAGACATACAAGAAGGCGAAACAGTAGGTTATGGTGGAGAATTTGTAGCAAAAAGCGATATGAAAATAGCAGTAGTTGCTATGGGCTATGCTGATGGATTTATTAGAGCATACAAAGATGGCTACGTAATATTCGAAGGTCAAAGATGTAAAATTGTTGGCAGAATTTGTATGGATATGTTTATGATTGATGTAACACATCTATTTAATCATAGTCAATCTAATATTGATGAAAAGAATAAACAAAATGAAAATAAACACAATTTTATGGATGATATAAGTGGTTTATTTGATAATAATACACAAAGTATTTTTATGAGTAACGACACCATTTATAAATTATTTAAGTCTCAAAATTTCTTAGATGAAAGTTTTATAGAAATGTTGCCAATAGAGAAAATAATAAATAGTGTCGTGTCATATATTAAAAGTAATATTGATAATTTAGAAAATGATAAAGAAAATGAAACCAAATTACATAACAATAACGAAATTATAGGTAAATGGGTAACAATTTTAGGTCAGGATGGCGAAGAAATTATAACAGCACGCGAATTAGCAAAATTATCTAACACAATAGAGTATGAAGTGCTAACAAATTTTAATATGATTAGATATTAGTATGAAATTATAATCTTTATGTTTTGTATGTAAATGACTTAATATAAAGGTTTTTTTATTTTATTGTGTATTTTGTTGAAAGAATTAGTAAAATATGTTATATTAATGCTATGAGAATTATAAGTGGGAGAAATAGAGGTAAGAAATTATTATTGCCTAATTTTGAAGGGACAAGACCTACAGCAGATTTAGTGAAGACAAGTATGTTTGGGCTCATAAATGACTATATTGAAGATTCAACAGTTTTAGATTTATTTGGTGGCTCAGGTGCATTGGGGTTAGAATGTTTAAGTAGATACGCCAAAGAAGTTATATTTGTTGATAACAATCCAAAAAGTTGCGAACTAATAAAGAAAAACGCACTATCAATGAATTACAAACCTGAGATAATTAAATTAGACTATTTGCAAGCGTTAAATTTATTAAAAAGGAAGAATAAAATATTTGACATAATTTTATTGGACCCACCTTATCATAAAGAAATGGAAACAAAAGCATTGCTACAAATAAATAAATTAGGTTTGTTAAGTTAAAAAGGAATATGTGTAGTGGAAATGGCGAAAAGCGACTCTTTGCCACCACAGATTTATGAATTGTATGAAGAACTTAAAAACCGTACATTTGGTATCAAAAGAATATTAGTTCTTAAACCTAAGCAAGTAACAGAGGAAGAAAATGAGTGAAGATAATGGAAGAAAAAATCTTTTAAAAAATGAAGTAGAAATATCTTGTTTATTTGATACAAAATACAAGTGCGCCAACAATGAAGAGTACTATATGCTTAAAGCGATAAAAGAAGCAAAAAAAGCAGAAAAAAAAGGAGATGTGCCAATTGGTGCAATAATTGTATACAAAAATAAAATAATATCCAAAGCACATAATTTAAGACAAAAAACTTTAGATGCTACAGCACACGCAGAAATATTAGCAATTAAGAAGGCGTGTAAAAAATTAAAAACTTGGCATTTAACGGAATGTGATTTATATGTAACAGTAGAACCTTGTCCAATGTGCAGTGGCGCTATCATTAATGCTAGAATTAATAGGGTTATATTTGGTGCATTTGACAAAAAAGCTGGTTGTTGTGGTAGTTTGTATAATTTGCCTAAAGATGAAAGATTTAATCATAGACCAAAAGAAATTATAGGTGGAATCTTGCAAAATCAATGTGGACAAATAGTTACAAACTTTTTTAAAGAAATAAGAGAAAAAAAGGATAAATAGGTGTATAAATGTATTTAATAGTGGGATTAGGTAATTATGGCAAAAATTTTGATAATACTCCACACAATATGGGGTTTATGACTGCAGATGCGATAGCACAAGATATGCAATTAGAATTTACTAAGAATAAATGTAAAGCATTAATTGCTGAAGGTTTTTTTTGTGGCGAAAAAGTTATAATAGCGAAACCACAAACTTATATGAACAAAAGTGGTGTGAGCATACAAGAGTTTGTGTCCAAATTCAAAATACCACTTACTAACATTATAGTTGTGGCAGATGATATCGACTTGCCCGTTGGCACTATAAGATATAGAGCACACGGAAGTGGTGGGACGCATAATGGGCTAAAAAATTGTGTAGAAATGCTAGGCACAGAAAATTTTGCAAGAGTAAAAATAGGAGTTGGCAAGAATGAAAACATTCCTCTTGAAGACTATGTTTTAGCCCCTATGCCTAAAGAAAAAATGGAAATTTTGCGTGAATCAGTTAAAAATGCAAAAAATAAAATTATAGATATGATAAAAAATAATCATACATTTCAAATATAAGTGGTACGAATATGGAATTAACTTCTCAATTACAGCAATTTATAGAGCATAAGAAAGAAAAATTATTAGTTGGTGGATGTCAATTAGGTCAAAAAATATTCTTAAGTGCGTGTCTTAAGGAGTTTTTTGTTTATGTGGTAAGCAATAGTGATAAAATAGATGAAATTTATGAACAATTGAAAACATTATCCAGAAATCCACTGATAGTCAAATATGTCGACAATCCTTTAACATATACACTTTTTGATAATTCACAAGATTATGAAATATTGAGTGCACTTAAAACAGAAAATTATGACTGTTTAATAATAGATGTAAGATGCTTAAGTAAAAAATATCCTAATAAAGAAAAATGGTCGCGAAATTATATTAAATTTAAAGTAGGCGAAAATATCGATAGAGAAAATTTACATTTTAATTGTCTAGGCTATCAAAGAGTTAGTAAAGTTGAGAAAAAAGGTCAATATGCCATTCGTGGAGATATAATTGATGTATATGGAACTAACCAATCAGTGCGTATTAGTTTTTTTGATACTGAAATAGAAAGCATAAAAAAAATGAATTTTGAAGACAATGTAGTGTTAGAGCAACTTGAAGAAGTTGAAATAGCACCTAATACTTTTGTTTTTGAAGAAGATATAGGGAAATTACAAGATGTTGTTAATTCGCTAAGTACGAGTGGCAATGTGGAAGCCCAAGCGAGTTTTGAAAACTTAAAAATGCAATTACAAGATAATATAAAATCATTATCGCATATTAATAGTTTATCATTTGTTAATTTTGCATTAAACAATGCTTACATATTTGACTATATAGATAATTATACAGTAGTTATAGATGATACTAATGTAGTTAAACAATCATTAGAAAATTATTATGATAGTCTTAATAAACAAATAAACGAATTAATTGACGGCGGTCAATTATATACAAATTATAGTGAAAATTTTCATAGTTATAAGGATGTTAGTGAATTTTTAGATAAGTCACAAAGTATAGTTTTTGATAATTTTGGTTCTAAAATGGATTTAGAGTTTGATACAACTGCAACACAAAATTATAAAAATAAGCCTGAATTACTTATAAATGATATTAAAGAATTATTAAAAAAAGAATATGCAGTAAACATATTTACAACTTCAGAAATAGACAAAAGTTTTTTGGGCGATATTTTACAAAATAAATTAATTAATTTTGAAATTCAAAATGAAATAGACAAATCATTTGAAAAAGGTTTAAAAATTATTAATAAAACTTTGCCTTTAGGTTGTATATTGAATGGGGAGAGAATAGCATTAATCCCTTATGGAAATTTTAAATTAAATAAAAATACACAAAATCGAGTAGATGCACCTTTTTTTGAATTGCCACAAGAAGGAGATTATGTTGTTCATAATTTTCACGGTATAGGTTTATGTCTAGGAATACAAAAACTTAAGATTAGCAGTTTTGTGCGTGATTATATAGTCATTAAGTATGATGGTAGTGATAAATTATATTTACCTGTAGAGAACGCTGATTCAATAACCAAATATATAGGACAAGAAAATCCTAAATTAAATAAGATAGGTGGCGCAGAATTTGAAAGAGCCAAGAAACGAGTTAAAGAACAACTTGCCGTTATGGCTGTAGATATGCTAAAAATTTACGCCGAGCGAGAGAAATTAAAAGGGTTTAAGTATGAAGTAAATACTTTTGTGCAACAGCAATTTGATGAAAGTTTTATGTATGAAGAAACTAATGACCAACTTAAAGCAATCGAAGATATAAAGCACGATATGAGTAGCAATAAAATAATGGATAGACTTATATGTGGCGACGTAGGATATGGTAAAACGGAAGTAGCGTTTCGTGCTTGTATGATAGCGATTGACAATGGTAAGCAAGTCGTATTTTTGGCTCCAACTACAGTTTTGAGTGAACAGCATTACAAGTCTGCTTTGTCTAGATTTAAAGATTTTGGTGTCAAAATTGCAGTTTTAAATAGGTTTAAAACGGCTAGAGAACAGAAAGAAATTTTACAAAAAGTAGAAAGTGGTGAAATAGATTTATTAATAGGTACTCAAAAAGTATTATCGCCAAAAATAAAATTTAAAGATTTAGGACTATTAATTTGTGATGAAGAACAAAAATTAGGAGTTAATGACAAAGAGAAAATAAAAAAATTAAAGCATAATATTGATGTATTGTCAATGTCTGCAACTCCAATTCCTAGAACTTTGCATATGTCGTTGGTAGGAATTAGGGACATTTCGACTATAAATACTGCTCCAAAATTAAGAAAAAGTGTACAAACTACTATATGTGAATATAATGATAACCTAATCAAAACAGTTATTCAAAGAGAGATAGACAGAAACGGACAAGTATTAATTATTAGAAATAGGATTGAAGGCATAGAAAAATTTACTTACAAAATTCAAGAATTTTTCCCTAATCTAAATATTCAGTTCGCACATGGGCAAATGGACAAAACGCAATTAGAGAACACGATGAAAGGTATGTTTGATTGTAAAATCGATGTGTTAGTTGCTACAACTTTAATTGAAAATGGGGTAGATTTGCCTAACGCTAACACTATGATAATTATAGATGCAGATAAATTTGGTTTAAGTTCTTTGTATCAACTGCGTGGTAGAGTGGGACGCTCAAATCAACAAGCATACGCGTATTTTACGTTTAGTGATTTTAGGTCACTTACGCAAGAAAGTGCGAAGAGATTGCAAGCGATACAAGAATACACAGATTTAGGAAGTGGGTTCAAAATATCTATGCGAGATTTAGAATTAAGAGGTGCTGGAACGGTATTGGGCGAAAAACAAAGTGGGCATCTAGAGAAAGTTGGTTATGATATGTATTGTAAACTTCTAGAAGAAGTTATATCTACTTTGAAAGGGCAAGAAGATAAGCAAGAAGTAGAGATTAGAGTAGACATTGACATACAAGCAGAAATACCTAATTATTATATTAGTGATGACAAAATTAAAATGGAAGTTATTGATAGAATAAGCAAAATCAGTAACAAAGACCAGTTAAAGATTGAAACCGATAAATTAATAAATGAGTTTGGGTCATTACCATTGTGTACAAAAAATTTAATGAAAATAGCAACGCTAAAAAACATTTACAAAAATATGGGTGCAAAAAGTATAATTTTTAAGTGTAATGGCAAAAATCAAATAGAATTTAATAGAAAACCAGAGTTGACAAAAAGTATTGAAACAATGGGGAAAATAAGTCAAATTGGCGAAATTTATATTTTTGAATTACCTAAGAATAATGATATCATCAAGCAAATAGATGAATTAATTAATAATTCTTAATTATTTTTGATTAAATGTTTGCATTTACACAAAAAGTTTGATATAATAAAAACAACTTTTGCATAGAGAATTTTAAATTGGAGAAATATTGTGAATAAATTTAATTATATTGTTTTAGCATTACTAATTATAACGATATCAATATTTAGTGGTTGTACATTAGTGACAACAAATCAACAGAAATATATGTCGCAAATAGTGGCTACTGCTACAAGTAGTGACAAAAGTTACAAAATAGAAGTTACTATGGAAGAATTTTTGAATTATTATGCTAATTATGCATCTTCATATATTCAAAATGGTATGTCTAACGCTGAAGCAACCGAAGAAATTGTAAATATGATAATTAATAGAAAATTATTTGTTAATTATCTTAAAAACTACAAAAATGGCGAAGAAAGCACATACAAATTAACAAACGTTGACATTAATGAATGTTGGACGGAAACATACAATTATGTTTATGAGAAACTTGATTCTTACGAAGCAGAGATATATACTGATTGGGATTTAGAACAAGATGCAAGCACTAGTGAAGAAGAAGATACTAAAGAAGAATTTATTGGAAGACAAGATTACAAACACGAGTATATAACCGTAAATGGGGAACTTCAAAAGGTTGATAACGAAGACCAAGTTGATGAAAACGTGCCAATAAATCCTAATCCATTTAAGCAATATTTTTGGCAAGAAAGCGAAAGCAATGAAGTAGGTTTTACTACTGTTGGTGCTGTTAAGACCAAAATAACTCAATATAGTGATGGTATACGTGAAGAAGAAATGAAAAGATTTGTTAAAGATTTGAAATCTGCAGAAAGTTACAAAGATTTTGACGATAACACTTCTTGGGCGATTTTTGAAAGAGAACTTAATAGAGTATATGAAATACAACTAGATAATAAATATATTGAAAAATACGAAGAAATTTTTAACTCTAACTATATCATCAATGCTA
Source organism: uncultured Eubacteriales bacterium (assembly GCA_949283525.1). GTDB lineage: Bacteria > Bacillota > Clostridia > Christensenellales > UBA1242 > CAKVOD01. The sequence continues at coordinate 13,741 of CASDSK010000043.1, read as the reverse complement.
ATGAAGTATTAGATTTATTTAATACAACAATAAAATCACAAATTGAATTGTATTCAAACGATATTGACGCATACAATGAAGCAATGAAGAGTGATAATACAAGCGTATATTATCATCCAACAGAAGGTTGGTTCTATGTTTCTCATATATTGATAGGCTATAATGATGAACAAAAAGCATTAATAGAAGAATGGGATTCACAAGTCAAAAAGGGTATAATTACTCAAGTTGAACGTGATGCCAATGTCGAAAACCTTAGAACGCAACTTAAAGCAACAGCAAGAGATAGTGAAGGAAAAGAAACTGCTGTAGTTAAATCTGCTGAAAGTATATTAGAAGAAGTTAATAATACGCTTGCTGTTTATGGAAATGATGCAACAAGAAGAATAGACGCATTTACTGATTTAATTTATAAATATACAACAGAAAGTTCATTTTTGACACGTGACTTTGATTATGCTATACCACTTGATGACGAATATGACTCAATGGTTGAAGAATTTGCTAATGCTTCAAGAGAATTACAAAAGCAAGGTGTGTCTAGTGTATCAAAATTAGTTTATACAGAATACGGTGCTCATATAATTATGTACACAGGAGTTCCAACTAATGTAACTATTTCAGGGGACAACACAACATTACAAAATTTGTGGGATACACCACTCAAAAGTTCTAGTGACAAAAATATGTTAGATTTATTTATATCTAAAGTAACAAAAAATGATTATAGCAATCAACAAACAAAAATAATTGAACAATTAAGAGAAGATATGAATATAGTTATTAATAAATCTAGGCTTAAAGACTTTTATAAAAATAATTAATAATTAAATGTTTAAAGTAGGCAATAAACTTGCCTATTTTTTTTGATTATGTTATAATAATTAAAACAAAATTTCTAAATGAGGATACAAATGTTAAAATCGTTAAAGATTGAAAATGTTGCATTAATTGAAGAGCAATACATTGAATTTTATGAAGGATTAAATGTAATTAGTGGGGAAACGGGAGCAGGTAAAAGTATTATAATAAATGCGTTAAGTTTTGCTTTAGGTTCGCGTGCAGATAAAACTTTAATTAGAACGGGAGCAGACTATGCGAAAGTTACTGCAAATTTTATAATAAATATTAATAATCAAATAACAGAAGTTTTAAATGAATTAGAAGTCCCTGTCGAAGAAAATATTGTTATTGTTAGAAAAATGTTTGTTGACGGTAAAAGTGATATTAAAGTCAATGGTATGCCATTCTCATTGTCTATGCTCAAAAGATTAACAGCGTCTATTATTGACATATATGGTCAATTTGAACATTCAAATTTATTAGATGAGCGCAAACACCTTTCTATTTTAGATGATTTTGGTGGAAAAGATATTCAAAATATCTTGAACGAATATAAATTGATATATGATAAATTGTATAATTTATATAAGCAATTACAAGAGTATGGTGGAGATGAGAAAGAAAGGTTAAATAAAATAGATTATTTAACTTATCAAATTAATGAAATTAAAATGATTAATCCACAAATTGACGAAGATATAGAATTAACTAACAAAAAAAATGTTATGCTTAATGCAGAAAAATTGGCAGACGCATATAATTTTGCTAAAATGACGTTAGACGAAAGTGAATATAATGCAAGGCTTGCAATTAATTTAGCCAAAAACAAACTCAATAATATAATAAGCATTGATAATAATGCAGAAAATTTAGTTAATAGACTAAAATCATTAGAAATAGAACTAGATGACATAATAAATGAAATATCAAATTTATCTAATAATTGTGAATTTAATGAACAAGAATTTAATGAGATAGACCAAAGATTAGATAGCATAAAATTGTTAAAACGAAAATATGGTAATCAAATACAAGATATTTTGAATGCATTAGAAATAGCAGAAAATCAATTAACTAATTTGAATAATTGTAATGAAATTATAGATAAAATTACAAACGAAATTAATGAAACTAAAAATCAATTAATGATAGTTGCACAAAAATTATCACAAAAACGGCAAGAGATTGCGAAAAAACTAGAAAATGAAATGTCGTTACAGTTTAAAGAATTGGGAATGAATAGTGCATCTTTTGTTGTTAAGTTTGATAAAGTAGATTTCTATGCATTGGGAATAGACAAAGTAGAATTTATGTTTTCAGCCAATCTAGGAGAACCTGTAAAGAGTCTAAATAAAATTATAAGTGGTGGTGAATTATCTAGATTTATGTTGGGAATTAAAACCATTTTTGCTAAAATAAACAATATAGGGACGCAAATATATGATGAAATTGACGCAGGTATTAGTGGGCATATAGGACAAGTTATTGCGATTAAACTTAACAATATTTCTAAAACTTGTCAGGTTATTACAATATCACATCTATCACAAATTGTATCTATGGCTGATTATTTATTCAAAATACAAAAAATAGAAAAAAATAATAAGACTTATTCTATATTGTCACAATTAAATGAAGACGAATCATTATTAGAAATCGCTAGATTATCTGGTGGTGAAAACATAGGTAATCACGCTATAGAATTTGCTAAACAAATGAAAAATTGGGCAAAAAATATAAAAAAAGAGAAATAAAATGGACTACTACAAAGAAAAAAACAAGATAATTATACCTAATCCAACAGATTTTAATATTAAGCACATATGCGAATGTGGACAGATGTTTAGATGGGAAGAAAAAAAGAGTTATTTTGATGTTATGTCTACAAAATTTAACGCTATAGTGTATGAAAATGATATGAAAAGTGCAATAATTGAAAGTGAAAATATAAATTATTATGAAAAATACTTTGATTTAAAAAACGATTATGGTATAATAAAAATGGAACTTAATAAAATTCCCATTTTAAAACAAGCGATAAATTTTGGTTATGGAATTAGAATTGCTAAGCAAGATTTACTTGAGACGATTATTTCTTTCATAATAAGTGCTAATAACAACATCACTAGAATAAAAAAAATTATTAATAGTTTGTGTGTTAATTTTGGTGATAAATTGGGTGAATTTTACTCATTTCCTACATTATTGGCTCTTAAAAATATACAAGAGCAAGATTTTGTTAAATTGGGAGCAGGGTATAGAGCATCGTATTTAGTTGATACAATTTCTATAATTGATGATGAGTTTTTGGAAAAATTATCAAAAATGAACACTATTGATGCCTATAACACTTTAATAAAATTAAAAGGAATAGGCAATAAGGTTGCTGAATGTATATTATTATTTGGTTTATCCAAAACAAATGTATTTCCGGTCGATGTATGGATGAGTAGAGTTTGTCAGGAATATTTTCACTTTAATACTTTGCGTAAAGAAATGTCTAAGCGAATGGTACAAGAATTTGGGGATTTGGCTGGGTACGCTCAACAATATTTGTTCTATTATAAGCGTGAGCTAAAGGAGAAATAAAATGGATAATAAACACATTGCACTTTTGATTGACGTCGATAATGTTGATGTTTCACTTGATAATTTTAATGAAATTCTTAACGTTTTAAAAAAGATAGGTAGTTTAGATTACGTGAAATTGTATGGCTACAATGAGAGAAAACATACCAATTGGCACGACATAATTGCTTATTATGGTATTGACACTTGTACAACAATGCGTTTTAGAAAAAGAAACAAAAGTCAGTTAGATTTAAGACAAGTTGTAGACGCTTTGACTATTAACTATACGCAACCTAATATTAATACTTTCTGCATTGTGGCAGGTAAGGGAGATATTGTACCATTGCTTTCTACATTAAGAGTTAATGGTAAATATTTATTTGAAATAATTAACTTTAATGATGAAGTTAACGGACATATGTATAACGAAAAAATCTTTTTGGATACAGAAGTTGACGCTAAACAATTAAAAAAGAAAGAAATAGGGAATAAATTGCGTCAATTTTCAGAAAGAACTGCTGCTATGGCTATGGAAGATAACGTCGACAAAAAAGAACGTGATAAATTAATTGAAGAAGTTGAACAAGCCATAAATGAATTAAGTGTCGATGGGCAGGGCGTTATGAGCGAAGATGAAGAAGAAAGAAATATATTTGAAAATCTTCAAAACATTTTGGAAATTTTAAAATCTACATTTTAATTTAAAGAGGGAATAAAATGAATATTTGGCATGATTTAGACGAAAAAAGAGTTAAAATAGATGAATTTACTTCAGTTATTGAGATAACAAAAGGAAGTAAAGCAAAATATGAATTAGACAAAGAAACAGGAATGATACAATTAGATAGAGTACTATCTACTTCAATGGTATACCCAGCAAATTATGGATTTATACCTAAAACTTTAAGTGAAGACGGAGACCCATTAGATGTTTTGGTATTGTGTTCAGAACCAATACAAAGTATGTGTTTAGTTGATTGTAAACCTATTGCTGTTATCAAAATGGTAGACGGTGGCGATAATGATGAGAAAATTATTGCTGTATGTAAGTCTGATAAATTTTATAACAAATTTGATAAATTAAGCGACATACCACAACACGTGTATAACGAAATGGTGCATTTTTTTGAAAGTTATAAGGCACTTGAAAATAAACATTGTGAAATAAAAGGTGTTGAAGATGAAGAATCTGCTAAAAAAATAATCAAAGAAGCAATAGAAAGATATAAAGATAAATATAATAAATAAAACTCAAAATTTATAATTAGATTATAGTAAAAAAACTATAGTCTTTTTTTTATTTTGTCTAATAAAATTAATTCATTAATACAAAAATCATATAAATAATGGCATAAAGTATTAAATTGTTTGACTTAAAATGTCATAATTGATATAATTAGCGTAGATTATGTAATTAAATAAGTTTTTTGCAAATACTACATACAAAAGGGGATAAAATGAAAAAAGAAACTTGGTTAAATATATTTACAACTATAGCATATTGCTGTTGCTTCGCTGTTTTTATTGTTTGGGTTTCTGTTATAGTTGCATTCGCTTTGGGATATTATTCACCTAAAGTGGTTTACGCTGAAAATATAAGTATTGATACAACTGAATTTGAAACTGACCCTAACAAAAAAGATGCTAACAAAGTTATAATAAATGGTTATCCAGTTTTAAGAATTAATGGAATATATGATAGCGACAATCCTAATATTCTCATTGATCCTAGTTTTGTTGTTAAGGGAAAATCAGCCCCTATTAAAGATGAAGAAGGAAATATTATAGGAGAAGAGCCAATAACTGAAACAAAAATAAAATTGAGTAGTAGTAACCCTGATGTTGCTACTGTACCTATGGAAGGCAATCTTAACGAACCTATTCAAATAACTGTTACAAAAGATGCTAATGGGGTAAATAAAGGGGGATTTTGTTATATAAATGTCCAAAACGAACAAAATCAATTTATCCAAAAGCCACTCATTGTTTTTGTTGATATTCCTGTAACTGAATTAGAAGTAACAAGCCAAGATATGCTTGTTGAAAATGAAGAAAACTATATCAAGTTTGTTTTGTATGAAGATGAAATAGGTAATATTTCAACCAAATGTTTACCTTTTAATTCTCAAGACCCATCACATTTAGATACAAACTCATTTTTTAACAGTTTTAGAAAATCTGCGAAAACAATAAGATATTCTATAGATGAAAACTCATCAAATAATGTAATACAATTAAGTCAAAATGGGCAAATTACTGCACTTAATATTGGTAAAGTTTTAGTACACGCAACAATTTTAAAAACATATGACGATTTATATTTTGTCAATAATTACGAACCAGAATTTCCAGAACAGGGTGATTACATACCTCCAGAATTAATGGAAGGAAGAGAAGTTACCATTACATTTATGATTGAAGTTCGACAAGCCATTTTAGAAGAAATCAAAATCGACAATAAAGAAATTCAAATACCTTTATTTAATACTGCAGAATTTACTCCACAAGAATTAGGGATAAATTTTGTTGTATCTAATGATAATCCTGATTTTATAAATAATTTATATGACAATTTAATTTTAGAAACAGAATCAAAAGGTCTTGTGATATCAAAAAATTTAGATACTAAGAAGTGGCAATTTACTTTAACGCAAGAACCTAATCAAATTGTAGTTAACGTTAGAGTTCAAGGATATCCTGAGATTTCTGCACAAATTTTAAATATAGAAGTTACACAAAACGACATCAAAGAATTATCATTTGAAGGTACTACAAAATCAAGTGATAATGTTAATTATAATGACTTAATACAAATTAAAATTACGAAAGAAAACAATATAATAAATAACCCTGCAGAAGCAATATGGGCTTGGATGGATAATGTTAATATTATTAGTGAAAATGGTGGAAATTCAACGTATTCAGTAGTTAAGATATTTGCTGAAGGTGTTTACAATAATGGTTCTTACGTAGGGGATACTTATGTAAATGAACAGGGACAAGAAATAGTACAATTAAGTTCTACATTGTTTGCAGGATTTGGGCGTGAAATTAGAGGCGAAGATTTATTAAATCCTAATATAATACAAGCAATTGCTCGTGGAAGTATAGTGTTACGTGCTTATGTCATTAAAACAGATATGAATGGTAATATACTAGATGCTAACGGGAATATTATCAAGTTTAATGACCAAGGAAATGTTATTGACGAAAATGGTAACGTTTTAACAGAGAATTTGCCTAATTTGGTCGCTATTGCTAGTAGTAAGCCGGTTACATTCCAAGTTATTGAAAGGTTAAATTCATTAACGGCGTACGCACAACTAGAAAATGGAGAAGAAGAATTAATAGGAAGCACTTCTTTACCTACAAACAATATTTTAGCAGTAAGTAGTATTTCAAAACATAGAATAAGAATAGAAGGCAATTCTATAGGTGCATTATATGATGCATACAACAATAATACTGAATTTGGACAATGGTTAAAAATAAAAAATTCAAATAATGAACAAGAATTATCTATTGTAGATGCGACTATAACTCAAGATAGTAGTACACCTAATGTTCAAGTATATTATCTCAATCTAGACATTCATAATAACAATCCAACTAAAGAATATGAAGAGTTATCTATAACATTTGAATACTACACAGGTTCAACTTCTGCAACTCAAGGTTATGAATCATTGTATGCTGTTATGTTATACATCATCGAAGTTCCTGTTGAAAGTGTAGAAATGAATGTATTATTTAATGACGGTACGCAATTAGTCAACGCCGAACCTAGTGATACAATAACTGGCATTGATTGTTATTGGCTAAAAGGGTTATTCAATTACACAACGACTAGAATACCTAATACCAACATTGATGAAGTAAATAGTATAAAGATGCAATGGGGGTTATTAGATACTAATAATCGTTTATGCGAATTGTATTTTGGAACGCCTAAATATACAAAAGGTGAAATACAGTGTTTGAAAGCACTTGACGAAAAAAATATCCCATACATTATTCCAAAAGAATTAGAAATCACAGTTGGCAGTATTAGTTATAAAATTCTAGATATGGATAATTTAGATAGCAATATTGCAGAAATTAAAACCGAAAGATATAATGAACAAGTATACTATAAATTAGTTATCAAAGAAATAAATACTCAATTTTATGTACAAATTACTACAAATGGCAAAACAGATAAAATATGTGTTAGTGGTAGCATAATTGAAAGTGAAATGAATAGCCTTAAATGGAATATGGATAATGGAGATTATGTTACAGACATATCAAAAGATTTACTTACAGAAGGTTATAATTTAAGCACTAACAGTTTATTTGGTTTAAAAATTACTAATGAAGGAACTACAGGTCAAAACGTTTGTATTTCTAGTAATTCACAATTTATCAAATTTGAATTATTAGATGATAACATAAGTGGTTTTAAAATTGACAATAATGTGTTAACGTATGAAGGCAGTGAGCAATCGAACATCAGTGCTAACATAAATGTCATTCTTGAAACTGAAGACGGATTAAAAATTAAACAAAAATACACAATTAATTTTGTAGAATAGTTGCTTATAGCACAAAGGAGAATTATGCAAAGATTTATACCTAGAAGAACAAAAGTTAAAATGCAGTTTTTCAAAAATGTTACTCTTGGCGACATGATATTAGCTATAATAGCCATAGCAGGTTTTATATTATTTGCACAAAGCAATTTACCATACAATTGGTACATAGCGATAGCGTGGTTAGCCATATGTGTAAGTTTTTGGATACCTGTAGCAGATGGAATTAGGTTATATGTAAGTATATGGTTAGCGTTTAAGTTTCTAGCACTTAAGAAAAAATACAGTAAACACCTAATGCATAAACATTCACCAATTGAAGAAATTATCCCATATGATGCAATACTTGAAGGCCGTTTCATAAGTTACGGAAATGAATATTATGCAGAAGTAATTGAATTGAAACCTGTCGAATTCTTTATGCTTAACGAATACAAACAAGATATGCTTATAAATACTGTTGCTAATGCTCTTAAGCGTTTACAACTAAGTCAACAAGCGAGTATTGTCAAAATTGATAAGGCTATGATTTTTGACAAATATATGCAGACGGAAGAAAGAAAATACGATTCACTTATGGAGTTACAAAGTGAAGGAGAAATGACACAAGAAGAAATTGATGTTCGTTCTGAAATTTTTGAAGCACGTTTAGATTTTTTAAAAAATATAAACGATACGGATAGAATATTCAAAGATTCATTTTATATAGTTGTATATGACAAGGACAAAGAGCAATTAGATATAACAATAGAAGGTATGTTATCTAGTTTAAGACAAAGCGCCACTCCAATGAGTGCAGAACAATTAAAAGACGAACAAATAGCAGTATTTCTTAAAGCAAATTATGGGAAAGATTTTGACCAACGCGATGTAGAAGTGGTTCCATTAAATGAGCAAATTAAGTGGGCTACACCTGACGTAGTTAATTTTAAAATGTCAAAAACCGTTATAGATAATAAAGAATATAGAAGTTTCTCCATAACAGATTACCCAATAGCCGTTGGCAATGCGTGGGGGTATCCAATCTTTAGTCTAGAAGATACAAAAGTAGTTGTTAATATTAAACCAATACCTAGAACGCAGGCAGAAAAACAAATAGATAGAGCATTAATAGAAATGCAATCGCAATCTCAGTATTCACTAAAAAGTTCAAAACAAATAGAATATCAAACGCATATAAATACTTTACACGAATTATTAACTGATATAAAAAATGCTAATGAAGAATTATATAAAGTCAATATTCATATAGTTTGTGAAGAAAATGCGAAGAAGGAAGTTAGGGCATTACTAAAACAAAATGGTTTTAGATACAATGAAATGTTTGGTAGACAAGTTGACGAATTTGTAAGTAATAATATTTCTAGAATTGATAAAATCAAAGATGCCAGCAGAGGAATTCAAACAGCATCAATTGCAGGTATGTTCCCATTTATAAGCAATGCTCTACAGGATGAAGGTGGATTTTATTTAGGGTATAATTCATTACCTGTATTTGTAGATTTCTACAAAAGAGATAATGTGCGTGTTAATAGTAACATAATGGTAGTTGGTAAGTCTGGTTCTGGTAAATCCTTTGCTACCAAAACATTATTAACAAACCTTGCTGCCGATAACGCTAGAATATTTATTCTCGACCCCGAGGATGAATATGCACCGTTAGTTAAAAATTTGAAAGGTAAATTAATCGACGTAGGTTCTAGTCGTTCTGGTATATTAAATCCATTCCATATAAATGCTTCATTACAGGACGATGAAGAGGGATATGGAGAAAAAGATGAAGATTTAACGGAAGAAGAACTAGACAAACTTGCTGACAAAAAGAGAAAAGAAGGCGATGCATACGCTTTGCATCTACAATTTTTGGAAGAATTTTTTAGAATAATAATGGAAGGTATGCCGAGTGACGCATTTGAATTGTTAAATTCACTTGTAGCAGATACTTATAATCAAAAGGGTATTGATATGAATACAGATGTAACAAAATTGAAGCCCGAAGAATTTCCAATATTTGACGATTTATACAAACTTGTTTTGGATAGAATTGAAAAAGAGCAGGACCCTTATCACAAAAGAAATTTGCAAATTATAGAAAATTATGTCAAAAAGTTTGCGAAAGGTGGTAGAAATAGTAAATTATGGAATGGTCCAACTTCGATTGAAACGGCAGAAAACTTTGTAACATTCTCATTCTTATCGTTAATTTCGAATAGAAATACTATTACAACGAACGCACAAATGTTATTAGTATTTAAGTACTTAGAGAATGAAATTATTAGAAATAAAGACTTTAATACTTTAAATGACAGTAATAGAAAGATAGTAATAGCAGTTGATGAAGCACATACATTCATTAACCCTAAATATCCTATGGCACTTGACTTTATGGCACAAATGGCTAAACGTATTAGAAAATATGGTGGTATGCAAATCATTATCACGCAGAACATTAAAGACTTTGTAGGTTCTCCAGAGATAGCCCGACAATCTACAGCAGTTATTAACGCTTCACAATATTCAATGATATTTAGTCTTGCGCCGAATGACATATCTGACCTTGTAAGTTTGTATCGAAACGCAGGTGAAATCAATGAAGGGGAACAAGATAGTATTGTTACAGCCAACATTGGAGAATGTTTCTTCATATCAGGACCACTATCTCGTACAACTTTAAAAATTTCGCCACTCAAAGCAGTGAAAGAAATATTTAGCAATGTAAGAAAATAAATAAAAAATCTATGTTTGTTTCATTTACTTTAACTAACATAGATTTTTTTAATTTATAATACCTAAACTCAAAGACAAAGCATAATCTATATTTTTCATCATATTATCAGGTAACATCCCCAAACATTCGCCTAAACGTTTTTTGTCGAGAGTTCTAATTTGTTCACACAAAATAATAGAATCTTTTGTTAACCCATAACTATCGCAAGGTAATTCAATATGCGTGGGCAATTTTGCCTTAGATAATTGGCTAGTGATTGCTGCAACAATAACGGTTGGTGCATATTTATTCCCTACATCATTTTGAAGTATCAAAACAGGTCTTACACCACCTTGTTCACTACCAATAACGGGGCTTAAATCTGCATAATATATTTCCCCACGTTTAATTGACATTTTATTCTCCTTTTATAAATAATAAAAATGACTCTAAACTTTGATTTTCTACTTCTACATTAATATTATCTACATCAAGAAATGAAAAATCCAAAGTTTTCATCTTCATTTCCATTTTATGCAAGTCTTTAATAACTTTGTTCGTATTTTTTGTATTTTTATTATTTTCTATAGTCAATTATTGCCTCCAAATTAAATTTTAATCAAAAATATTATTTGTATTATAAAATAATTTATTATGAAAATTATGAAGATTTTAAAAATAAATTATAGCAATAAACAAGATATTTTAAAGAATAAATTGTTGATTTTTTATGAAAATTATGATAAACTTAATAGAAGTTAGCAAGGCATATTTAATTCTTTAGGTAAGATAAGTGATTGAATTGTGCAAACAATTAGGAAAGTCCGAGCATCACAGGACAAGGTGCAAGCTAACGGCTTGTGGAGGCAACTCCAAGGAAAGTGCAACAGAGATATACCGCCGTCATATTGACGGTAAGGGTGGAAAGGCGAGGTAAGAGCTCACCAATGTTTATGGCGACTTAGACATTCTGTAAACCCCACCTGATGCAAGGCAGGGAATCACAAAAGGCTGTCCGTCTGATTCCCGAATTACGCCGCTTGAACTTATTGGTGACAATAAGTCTAGATAGATAATCACTCTCGACAGAACTCGGCTTACGTCTTGCCTAAAGAATTAAATATGAATTACTAAGTTTTTTAAATTAAAATAAAGTTTAAAAAAAAGTATAAATAATTAATACTTTACGATATAATAAGAAATAAATTGAAGTAGTGTAAAATTTTATTTGGTCACACATAATATAATTAAGGAGTTAAAAATGTTGAAATTATATAATACCGCTACTAAGAAAAAAGAAATATTTAAATCGATACATCCTAACGAAGTTACGATGTATTCGTGTGGAATGACAGTGTATTCATATCCACATATTGGACATTTGAAAGCATATTTAATGAGTGATACACTTGCTAGATATTTAAGAGATTTAGGCTATCGAGTTAAACACGTTATGAATGTAACGGATGTAGGTCATAACCTTGATGACGAAGATGACAAAGATGACAAGATGGAAGTAAGAGCAAAACAAGAGAATTTAACGCCTTGGCAAGTCGCTAGAAAATATGAGAAACAATTCTTTGATGCTATACAAGAGATAAATATAATTAGACCTAGCATTATCGCACGTGCGACAGAAAATGTTGACCATATGATAGAATTAATAAAAAAACTTGAACAAAACGGTTATGTATATAGAACCAAAGTAGGATTACAGTTTGATACATCAAAATTCAAAAATTATGCCGACTTTGCACACTTAGACTTAGAAAATCAAAAAGCAGGTGCGAGAGTAGAAGTAGATGACGAAAGGCGTAATCCTTGGGATTTTGCACTTTGGATATTAAATAAACCTGACCATATAATGAAATGGGATAGTCCTTGGGGAGTTGGTTATCCAGGTTGGCACATAGAATGTAGTGCAATGTGTCTACATTATCTAGGTGAACAAGTGGATATACACACAGGTGGCGTTGAACATATCAAAATTCACCATACAAACGAAATAGCACAAAGTGAAGGTGCTACAGGCAAAAAATTTGTCAATTATTGGCTTCATTGTGGGCATTTAATGGTAGATAATACTAAAATGTCTAAATCCTTAGGCAATGGTTATACAATAGACGACCTAAAATCAAGAGGTTATCATCCATTAGCACTTAGATATATGATTCTCAAAGGTGACTACAAAAAGCCATTTAATTTCACTTGGGAGAATATCCATAACGCACAAACAGAACTTATCAAAATTTGGCGAAATGTTAGTAAAATTGTGTCTAATGTTGGCGGAAATATTCTTGATAAATACCTAGCAAAATTTAGAGATGCGTTAGATGACGACTTAAATACATCCTTAGCAATAACGTGTCTATGGGACTTAATTAATTCAAAAGAAGCCCCACAAGATAAACTAGCAACTCTGCTAAAATTTGATAAAGTGCTAGGATTAGACCTAGAAAACGCAGATTATAAATTAAATGAACTAGAAGATTATCAAGGCATAAGCCAATTAGATAAACAAACTGCAAGATTACTGTTAAACGATAGAGAGAAAGCAAGACAAGATAAAAACTATCAATTAGCAGACGAAATACGCAATAAAATTGAAGATATGGGCTTTATAATAGAAGATAACAAAGACGGGGCAACAATCAAATTAAAAGATTATGGTAAACTAAATTAATAAAAAAATTAGGCAAAAAAGTAGATAGCATTGAATTATCTACTTTTTTTATAAATTCTTGTATTAATCTCTTAACATTATTTTACAAATTCTCAAAAATTATTGCTAGAATTATGAAAAAATGGGTAAAAGTAGTAAAAAAAACATATAAAATGTCGATAAATAGCGTAAATTGCTTGATTAAAATTGAAATAATGGGTATACTAAAATTGTACAAGAGAAAAAAGTTCAAAAGTTAAACAAAAGAAAGGAGTGCGAGAGTAATGATAAGAAATAAAGCAAATAGGGGGGGGGGGGGCGTTCTAGTGAGAGTGTAGCACTAGAAAATATATAACAAAATACATATAAGAAAACTACACACATTTC
>CASDSK010000042.1 GCA_949283525.1 uncultured Eubacteriales bacterium | reverse complement strand
AAACCGGTAGAGATGAACGATGCAGTATATATAGAAGATATTAATGGTGTTAAAAATAACAAAATAACTTTTTATGGTCCATCACTAGATATACAACCATATTATAGGTATGATTTGAAAGGTGGTTCGCCATTAACGAATATTTGGATAACGTGTGTTAAAGCGTATGCGAGTGGAAGTGTAGTTAAAATAACGAAAAGCACACCTTGGGAAGGTTTCCAATTTGAAATACATTATTCTCAAACATACAATGGCAGAGAATACGAAATGGGCCGGACTACAATTAATGCAAGTTTAGGTTATAACAAAACTATGTATTTAGATTATAAGCCGTTTGGTAGTGAATATAACAAAGATGTAATAGGAAAAAAGGAATATAGTTGGTTTTTTGGTATTCCATATGATTCAGACGATAATAATCCATCTGGTGGAGTAGCGTGGGGCGACTTTAAGCATATATATATGGAATGGAATAAGTTATTAGAAACGGGCTTTACGAAAATTAGAATGAACATAGAATTAGATATTGCAGAAATTGAAGAAGGGGAACAAGAAGTGTATGTTCTTCTAGATAATGATACTAATTTAAATAATTTGTATGTAGAAGTTTTTAGAGATACAAAAATAAAGCACGGCGGAGATGAAAAAGTAACAAGTTGGGCAACACACACATTTATTGTGGAAGTGCCAATAACACAAATAATAGAAAGACCTTATTTAATAATTGCGTGTGGGGCTCATGGTCAAGGTAGTGATACTTGGCGTTGGGGGTGGACGCGTATAAATTTTGAAGCAATTTAAAGGAGAAGATTTATGAAACGTATTAATTATTTAATTAATAAAATACTTATAATTTTTATAGTATTAAGTTTATGTATTAGTTTTAGCATAAATTTTCTTCTAATTTTTGCTAACAAAAATACTGAAAAAGTTTATGCTGATGATACCGTCGTTGAAACTGAAGATGACAATCAATATCAAACTACTGCTAACATAAATATTTCTACAAAAGTATTTAAAGATAATCAAGGTTATCAGGGTGAATATTCATTTGAAAAACCATTAGGTTCTAGCTGGTTAAATTTAAGAATTAATACAACGAACCCTGCTTATACGGTGCAAAAACATTTTAACACGTTTTTGATAGATTCTTCATCGGGAGATAGCGAAAGTATTTTCAATAATATTGTCATCGAAGCAAACTATAACTTTGATAAAACTGAAAATATTAAGAATAATTATAATTTAAGCAGTGATACAGCGTATAATGTTTTAAATATCAAAAATTTAGGGCAAGTAGGTACAGGTGCATTTATTGTAGAAAAAAGTGAAGACGGGAAAAATTATTATAGAGAAAGTTCACCACTAAAAACAACAAATGTTACAAAGGTTTTAAGTCCACAAAAATATAATACAACTAACCAAAAATATAGAGTTGCTTATGTACCAAAGGGTACTGACTTAAATAAAGGCATTTATATTAGAATAAGATTTGCTTATGAAATTTATAGAACCACCTATAAATATTATGACAAGCATAAGCGAACAAATTTTGAAAGTTACACACATCCAGACGTAGCGGGGATTGACTATTCAAATTTACAAAGCATAACAGAATTTCTTAATATTTTAGAAACGGCAGAATTTTATATTTGTAATAATTCTGGCAATGTAGGTTTTCATAATTTATCTAATAATATTGAAAGCATAAAAGACTTTATTTTAGATGGTCTTGTAAATCAAGAATATCAAAAAAGTGAAGAAAAACAAGAAACAAATTATGAAATCTATCAATTTAGAAAAAAGTATGAAAAATATCTAAACGGCGAAAAAGACGAGAACGGCGAAGATATAGTTATAACTCGTGAAGAAAAAATTAACTTTTACAATCTATGTGTAGGCGAAGGTAAAGAAATAGACGACCAAGAATTAACGCTAATGGCGAATCAATATTATTTAGGAGAAACACTACAAGACGGAGATATGACGCTTAAAGGTTTCTCAATAGATAATTTAGGAAATAACAACAATCAAATTTCATATAGGCATAATGGAATTTACAAAGGTCAAGCAAGAAATGGCCAAATGTTTTTGGAACAAGGCAGGTATGATTTTATTGTTGATACACCTTATCAAAAACACAGACGTACTTATACAATCTATATTAACAATAGAGCAGAAACTGCAACTATACAAGATTATTTTGATACAACATTTATCACTGCTAATAGCAAAAGAGTTTATGATTTAGAATCTCAATATCCTGTATATGTCAAAGGTAGTATTAATTATCAAATCAAAAATGATAGAAATAGGGTGCCATTGTCTGGGAAAATTTGTCGTGTAGATGAAAATAACAAATTAACTGATGTATACAAATTTCTTTATGATAACCCTAATAATGATGAAAATGTAATTAAATTACAAAAAGAAGCCAATAATGTTGGGGCGTTAGATTTAGAAGTGGGGTTATACAATGCGATTTTTGTTACCACTGATAATTTTTTGGAAGACATAACGGGCGATTATTATACCTTTAACTTTGTATTTAAAGTAGTGGATGAATCACAGGTTACAGGACCGATAGTTAACCAATCAATGTTAAATTCATTTTCCAATGTATCTACTTTTTATCCTAAATACTATGGAGTAGAGTACAAAAATGTTAATGATAAAACAGTTACGTTTGCGTTTAGTACAAGTAGTAAAGCATACGATTTTGCTTATGACATAGAGAATAACAAAGTTATTTATAATAATGGTAAATACATTTATGACGGAAATCAATATGATAATGCACATATACTTAGTCAAGTCATTGATGAGAATGTTAAATCTAAAATTAAAGAAAAGTACTTTGACGCTAGTGATATGAGTTCTTATCTAAGCATAGATGAACAAACAATGAAGGACATTGTCGACACTGAAGAAGAAGTGGGCAAGAATGTACTTAATTTACCTAATATCAAAAATGATGTTGTAGTCATATCTACAACTGAAGACATAGAGAATTTTAGAGTTGGCGAACCATTTTTGAATGATGGTAAAATGGCATATATTGACGAAAATGGACAAATTGTTGAAACAAAGACTGATTTATGCTTTATATCTATAGAGAAGTATGAGAGCAATTCAATTCAAGCCGTTAATATTGATACTTTAGTAACATATAATTTAGAATATGATAGAAATGTAGAAGCACAATTAAGGGCTATGAATGCACCAAGTGGTGTTTATAAAATAGTAGAAAGCAATTTGTATAATGATGGAACAAGTATTACTAATGAGTATTATGGAACATATATAGCACAAGAGAATACAAGCCAAATATTTGCAACATATTTACTTGACGGACAAATAAAGGAAATAACTTTAGACAAAAGCAATAATGAAACTACACTACAGGCAAATTCACTTGTAATATCCACAATAGAAAATGATTTAGATGAATACTCAATTGTTAAAATAACTCACAACGGCGAAACTAAAATATTAGGGATATGGGAACTAACAAACTATAAGTTAGACAAAGAAGGTAGTTATATAATAACTGTTGTAGATAGATTGGGCAATATTTTAAATTATTCAATCAATATAGTTAACGCAGTAGAATCTGTAATAATTCATTATGAAGATGAAACTACTCAAATTGGTTTTGTAGGATTAGAAAGCATTTTAAAAAATGATTTAACTAAGGATAATTATGATTTCAAAGGCTGGACTTATGAAGGTGCAGAAAGCGAATATACATTAAGTATAACACCAACAAATGCACAAGACATATACCTACAAGAAGTTTGGCATCATAAACAAGTCAATATTATTTGGAAAGACGGAGATTTTACCGAAAGCACATTGGCTAAACCTGAAGATACAATAGAATTTGACAAGACAAAATTTCATAAAGAAGGATTTGAACTTGTTGGTTTTATGTGGGAACACGATGGCCAAAATACCTTGTTTACTTATAGAATTTCTTCTGTGCCAAATGTAGAAGAGATGACTATAACTGCCATCTACAAAAAGAAACAATCTAGTTTTAGTGCTAATGGAATAACATTAATAGACGGCGAAAATGTTATATATAATTGTGTAGGTGGAGAAGAATTTCCAACACTACAAGAAATTGACGGTATGACATTTGTAGGCTGGATGTTATTAGGCGTCGAAGATGGTATAGTTTATAACGGAGTTATCCCTAATTTAGACGGCAATGTGACACTTACAGCAGTTTATGTAACTACAGTAACATCTGCTACAGAAAATACAAATGCTGGAGTTTTTGCAGGGATAATAGGGGAGATTAATAATATAGCAAATGTTGTCTACAAAGGAATTATTAATAATTATCAAATTATCTTGCCTATATTATTAGTTTGCTTTGTTGCAATTATTGTTATAAACAAAAGAAAAATTATATTTAATTACATTAATAAATTAATTTCTCAATATAGAGAATTTAGGTTTAACAAAATTAATGATAAAATTAATAATAAAATAAATGAATGTACTTCTATAGATTCGTATAGTTATAATAGCACAAACAACGAAGGAGTTATTAAAGCAACGCATAAATTAAGTGCTAAATGTCTAGTTACTATAATGTGTTTAGTTATTGGGCTAATCATAGGGCTTCAAGGAATATGTGTAAGTTTTATAAAGAGTAAGTACATAGGGTTACAAAAGAGTACTACATATAATTATGTCATAGATGAACAAGAATTATATCAAGATATGTTACAGCAGTTAGAGAATGCTAAAAATGATGCAGTGGCAGATTATCAAAACAAATATAATGAATCTAGCAGTTCTTTAAGTCAATTACAAGGGCAAGTTAGTCAAATGAACACAGATATAGTAAATGACGGGGAATTTACTATGACTGATGACGAAGCCTTTATGTATGTGCAATTTTATAATCTACTTACAGCATTAGGGTATTATGTATTCCCTGCGAAAGTAAACTTTGATAACACAACAGTTTATGGGTTTGGTTATAGTGATGGGCTACAAAATTACAAAAATATTGATGAAGAAGGTGTGAAATATGTTGGCGCAGGCTTTACAGCATTTATGCACCAAGCAAAAATCACTGATTATGCGATAACACAAGGACTAACAATAGTGTCTTTAGTGGATGATTTGACTTATTATGAAGAAGAAAGATGTATTCTTGCGTATGAAGAAACTTTCTTAGATGAACAGACACTACAAGCATCATATCAACATTACATTTACAATAATAAATATGTTCGTTATACTGCTTACGATTATGCTATCCATTGCACATTTACAGAGATAGACGATTGGAATACTATAGAAAGCGTATACGACAAAAATGCTGGAGATGTATATAGTTACGACGAAGAAAGAGTAGTTTATAGTCCTAGTTGGAATAAAGATAGTGTAGTTAATCAAGATATGTTGGCTAGCAGTTTAAATAATGATTTAACGCTAGAACAAGCCAAAGCGTTCTATAATAGTTTCATTGAGATGCAAGATGAAAATTATATGAAGTTAGAGTCAGATACAAACATATTTATATCTACGGTAAATCTTAATGAAGTTTATTTACAATTGCAACAAGAAAGTATGTTTGATGTTACTGCTGAGCAATGGGCAGAGATTGAGAAACAACTTAGCGAAGGCGTGTATGTATATCTTGTAGAGAAACAAGAAACTGATAAAGATGGAAATCTTATTTGGTTAGATGAGAACGGAAATAAGACAACAACGAAAACTGATACGCCATCAATGATAGTAGACACTGAATATAGCGTAGAGCCAATAGAACAAGAAGTAAATGGTGCACTAATAGCACTTGGTGTAATACTATTTTTGGGAGCATTAGCATTAACATTAATATCAGGTGGAACGGCAGCTGCTTCATTAGTGGGTGCAACAGTTAATTTAACAGCAGTAATTGCTGGTGCAATATGTGCGGCTGTAGCAGGATTTTACTTTGATGTAAGTATACAAGTTATTGAGATAGGAATGAGAAATGGTAGCATAAATGAAATCAATTGGAATCGTGCTATTATAAGTGGTGTGTTTGATGGTATAAGTTTTGGGTACAGTAAATATTGTAAATTCTTAGGTAAAGGATTAAGGTTTTGGGGGAACGTTTCTATTGTATTATTACAAGGTGTAACCTTCTATAGTTTAGCCAAAATAGAAGGGAAATCTGATGCTGAAGTGTTAGAGGAATTTGGTTGGGGTATATTATTAGGCTTAACTTTTAAGGCAATAGATGTAGTAGGAACTTTAACAGGTAAAGCATTTAGTAGTATAATTAAGAATCCAAAAAGATTATCATTTAATATAAGAAAAAGTGATGATGCAATAGATAAAGTTATTGGTAATAACAATAAAATTATAGAGTTAGATGAAGAAAGTAAGATTTTTATCCAAAAAGCCTTACCATCTGAAAAAAAATTTTACTATTATGTCAAAGGTCAAAAAGTAACAAAAGAAGAATTTGTCAAAGCAGGAGCAACAGGTGAAATAGAGCCTAAAGGTTTCTTCAAACAGCGTAACCCTTTTCTTAAACCACATAGAAGAATAAAGGTAGAGAACGGAGCAGTAGACTTAAGTCCTTATAGTTTTGATAGTGTTGGTGTTAAAATGGATGGGCTTTCTCGTGATAAAGTATTAGCACAAGCGAAAAAAGAATTTGCTGAGAAATGGAGAAATGCTATCAATGACCCGAAACGCTTTAAAGAATTGCCTAAAGAACTTCAAAGTTATATTAGGAATAATAATATTAAAGCCGAAGATATTAATGTCGATTTTGTTCAAAAAGTCATTAGTGGTAAAGGCGATAAAGAGTTGGCTAATTTCAAATTTGAATTACATGAAACAGTGGACCAAAAAGTATTGTTAATACCTTCAAATGTTCACAAAAAGATAAGCCATTTTGGTGGTTCATCATTGTATGACCCTAATAAATCAATGCCAGAATGTCTTAAACAAATAATAAAAAATGCTATACAAAAACTTAAACCAACTAAAATAAGTTATAGGTTTACAATACCTATAACTTATTTTTTTGTTTATTTAATGTCTTAAAGATAATAATATTCAAAATTAATAAATTACCTAAAAATTATTTAGAAAAAATTATTTTAAATAATTTTGAAAATTGATTTTTTGCCAACTTTAACAATATCGCCTGACTTACAAAATACCCCGTCCATAGAAGTTGTAACAATATCATTTACCTTTATTCCACCTTGTTGTAAAATTCTACGAACTTCGCTTTTTGATTTATATGCATTTTGATTAGCCAAAGCGTCTACAAATTCTAAAAACGTTAAGCCATTAGCACCGCCGTCTATTGTAGGTACATCATCTGGTATGATATTTTTTTGATAAATTGATACAAATCTTTCGCGAGCATCTATGGCAGACTGTTCATCGTGATAAAGTTTAACAATCTCGCCTGCTAGTTCCATTTTAATATCTCTAGGGTTTTCGCCAGCATTGAGTCTTTGTTCGATTTTGGCAATGTCATCAGGATGAATATCTGTACAAAGGTTGTAGTATTTGATTATTTTGTCATCTGGTATTTTCATTACTTTCTCAAACATAATTTCAGGGCTTTCGCTAACACCGATATAGTTTCCTAAACTTTTGCTCATTTTTTCTACGCCGTCAATACCTTCAAGTAGTGGCATAAAAAGGGCAATTTGAACGTCAACATTATAATCTCTTTGAATATTTCTACCCATTAAAATATTGAAAGTTTGGTCAGTCCCGCCGATTTCAATGTCTGCTTTGATTACAACAGAATCATATGCTTGCATTAATGGATAAAAGAATTCGTGAACTGCTATAGGCTGGTGGTTATGAAAACGATTGCTAAAATCATCTCTCTCTAGTATTCTAGCGACTGTGCAGTGTGA
>CASDSK010000041.1 GCA_949283525.1 uncultured Eubacteriales bacterium | reverse complement strand
GGAACAAGTCTAAATACAGAAGATTTATTAATAATTAACACTGATGAAGATGATGTGGTTAAAAGTTATATGATTGAAGACAAAGCATATTATAACGTACAAAAAAGACAAAAAAATTATGATATTAATCAAGTTTTAAGCAGATAACAAAGGAGGAAAAATGAAAATAGTTAAAAATATAAAATAAAAGTTGTTTTACAAAGATTTAATTAAAACAAAAGCACCTAACATATTTTTAGATAAAGAGTCTTATGAATTATTTAAAACAATAAAACTTGATTTAAATAAAAGAGCCTTAGATATGTTATTTAATTATGATTATATTACTGTTGATTTATGTCAAGACTATGACGGTAATTGGATATCTATTACAGAATTAACTACAAAAGGTAGAAAGTGGTTAGAATTAAATGCTGAAAAAATGAAAGATAGAAGCGAAAAAGAAAGATAATCAAAATGATATTGTACAATTAGACTGTAGGTAAATTACAGTCTTTTTTTTGTTATTAATGTATTTTTTAGTTTGACAAAATTATGTTTTTTTGTTACAATTATATAACAAAAAAATGGTAATTACTTATCATTTATTTTTGTATTTATTATAGTTTTTACAGGGGTTATATTTAATTAGGAGAAAAAATGTTAATTATAAAAATACGCCATCTATTTGTATTTTTGGCTATATTTTTATTATTAATTTTTTTATTTATTTTATTAACTGATAAAGAAAATAAGACTAAAAATAATTCACAAAATTGTGATGTGTGGTTAGGTGAATATAATCTTAATTTCAAAGGTGAAGGCTCTCAGTATAACCCTTATATTATTGCTAGTGCTAACGATTTGGCTGGGATGAGCGTTTTAATAAATAGCAATGATAACTACAAAAATAAATATTGGAAATTAATAATAGATTTGGACTTAAATAGTTTAGATTGGAATTCAATAGGTAACAAAAATGCTTTTTGTGGCAGTTTTGACGGAAACGGCCATACAATTCAAAATTTACATACAAGTTCACTTAATGGTGGGCTTTTTGGTGTTGTAGGCGAGAAAGATTTTGATTTTACAGAAATAAAAAATCTAAATCTTACAAACGCTTTGATTAATTCTAATTCTTCTTATGGTGTAGGGGCTTTGTGTAGCACTGTTAATGGTCAAGTAGAAATAGAAAATATAACAATTAATAATAGTGATATTAATTCATTAAATACTTCGTGTAATTTTGTAGGTGGACTTATTGGGGGTGTAGAGAAAGATTGCACTAATTTTGTGATTGATAACATTGCTGTAGAAAATTGTCGCATTAATTCATTTAACAGTGTGGGTGCTGTTATTGGTGCTAATGTTAGTTGTTCTACTAATGCTACCAAAAGTACAATTAGTAATTGTCATATCTCAAAGAATAAACTATCCTACACTAAATACGCTGGTGGTATTGTAGGTTTTGTCGATAATATAGTTACAAACAATTTTATCGAGAGTTGTATAGTAATAAACAATGTTTTTAAATATAATGAAAGTGATATAGATAATTATGTAGGTAGCATTGTTGGAAGTAGTCAAGGTAAGGTTATATATAGATACTTAAGTGTAGTCAATAACACATTTCAGGCACAAAATGCTGGTGGTTTAATTGGGGAAATAGCAAACGGACAAGTTTATAATTCTTATTCATTTGATAATGTAGGAGTTAACAAAGGTTTGTTTGCTTGTGTTAATAATAATGTAGAAATTAATTCTTTATATTATAATAATTGTAGTTATGCTTACGATAACTTAATTCTAGATAAAATAGATAACATTGTAAACTATAGCGAAAATGCAAATAGTTTAACCAAACTATTAAATTCTTATCAAGGCAAATATAGTAGTGATGAATTTTATTATTATCAGCCTAACACAAGGGAACTAAATGGGTGGCCATCTCTTAGAGGAGAAGTAAAATATCATTATACAAATGGTAAGCATCAAAAAAGTGAAACGCAATTTATCTTTTTTAATCGTGAAGTAGATTTAGATAAAATAAGTACGAATAAAGGTACATTTAGTGGGTGGAGTTATAAAGAAAACGACGAAAATGTATTAGACAAAATTATTATGCCAAACTATAACATTGATTTGTACGCAGTGTATTTATCTACTATCACAATTAAACTAAAAAATGCTAGTAGCCAATTATCTGTAACTGGTAATGTGAATGAAGAAGGAATGGCTGAAATAACCTTGCCTAAAATTGCTAATTTTAATAATTTTACAAAATTAGGTTGGTCGTGGGGAACGTCTGCTAACGCTAGTATTGCTTATGATGTAATAGACGAAACAACTATTTTAATAAGCCCAAGTTATGCCAACAGAACTTTGTATGCTTGTTACGCACAAATCAAAGAATTTCCAATTTATTATTTTGATGATGTTTACAAAACTCGCACAGCAGGTGCAGTGTGTGCCTATAATTATTGCAATAGTTATAATTTTTTACAATTATCTAAACCAAACGTTACATTGCCTATTTTAGATGCTATTAATGGGTATAAATTTATGGGTTGGGCAGAATCTCTCGACACATTCACAGCGACAAAGTCTGTCGTTGTTAATTATACAAGCACGCTAAAAGAATATTATGCAGTTTATTCAAAAAGTATTGTTGTACAATTTAACGCAAATGGTGGAAGCAATGTCCCAAGTTCTATATCTTATACTAATAGCGTGAATTCTAGTAGCGACAATTTTATAGATTGCTATATGATAAAAAAGAAAATTAGCAATGTAGTGCCTAATAAAACAGATTGCGAATTTTTAGGTTGGGCAGAAAACAAAAACGCAAGCGAAGCCGAATATCTAAATGGACAAACGTATGGATTTATAGATAGTGTAATTTTGTATGCAGTATACAAAAGTAATATTAATTATGGTAATATTAGCGTATTTATTAAATCGAATTGCAATAATGACACCACCAATTATGACACCACATTAGGTGGCGTAGTAAGTATTAACAAATCAACTTTTGATAGTGGTGTAGAAATCAAACAAAGTTCAAGTGGTACAAATGAAATTAATATCAAAATTAATAAAGGCTACAGTTTAAGTGGTTTATATATAGATACTAATTACAATGAATGTGCATATTCATACAATGATTTTAGTTTTGATAATGTAGACACATACACTGTTAGAGTAGATAGCACAATTAATGACATAATATTATACGCTAAGATAGATATTAATTATCTTAAATTTGTATATACGTTTAATTGCGACGCCGAAGTTATAATGATTATAAAAAATAATGAATTAAATTATTATCAAGCGATTGTTTTATGCGAAAATGATTACGTATGTTTTCTAGGGTTACAATCTAACCATAATTATACTATTTCGTTATATACATCAAAAGAAACTTTCATAAATGGCGAGAGAATAAGCAGTTTAACTATCTATCTAGATAACCAAATAAATAATGAATTTAACATAATTATAAATAATAAGGAGTGAGTTATGAATAGAATCAAAGTGTTAAGCGTCACAGTTGCATCATTTTTAGTCATAATAATGATTTTATTAACGGGTACGTGTTCAGCATTGTTTGTTTCAAAGTCGGCAGAAGGAATAGTCGAGTTTAATAGAAACTATACACTAACGGTAAGTTCTTCTAATACTAACATATTACAAAGCGATAACATAAAAATAACTCATAACGTGGCTTCAGGCGACGTGCAAGCCAATATACAACTCTCAAAAGATAGCGAAAATAACGATAAAATAAACTCTATTAATAATAATACAATAACAGGTAATTTCTATAAATATAATTGGGGAATAGATGAATTAAATTTGAATAATGAATCATTAATGTTTAACGTTTATGCACAAAATAATTATGTTTTCTATCCTAAATTAGATATTACTATAAAATATAAAGGTGATGGACTAAGTGCTGTTCATTTAGGGGTTAATACTACACAAGACACAATATACACAGTATCTAGTTCAAACGGTACATATTATTCATATTTAATTGAAGTAGATAATTATAAATATCTATTAACTTATCCAAATATATCTCAAATGCAAGACGGTTATGTCGTGCGTCAAGTAACGTGCTTAATACTAGATAACAATGGTGAACCTGTTTCTATTGTAGGACAGGGTAATGAAATAGTTAGTTATCAACTAAAAATAGAAGACTTAATAAATGGTATATATTTTGACCAAAACTATGCTTATGATACAAGTTTGGAAATAACCTTCTCTATAAAGCCGTCTTTTAACTAAAACTATAATGTATTTTATAGTTTTTTTTATTAAGATATGGTTATAAATTAATTGCTTTGTATATTAAACAACAAAATATATTTTTTTTGTATGTTTATTTATGGCTATAATTTTTAAAATTAAATTTATCATAATTAAATTGCATAAAGTGTATACAAAAATCTTTATAAGTGTAGCAAAAAATAAAATACAAAAAATACATATTGCCAAAACAACAAAAGTTTGTTAAATAAGTTTGGAAAAAAAGACGGTGCAATCAAAATACGAAATTAATATCAAAGGTATTTGTTTTGTAAATGATGGAGTCAAAGTTATTGACCCAATGTTCTTTGATGACGAAATTCTATAAAAAATAAAATTTTTGGTATTGCCTTCTACCGTAACAGCAATTAATAAAAATGCGTTTTATAATTGCATAAATTTAAAATCTGTTAAACTTTCAAACAATATAACAACAATAGGTTATTCTGCCTTTTTGGATTGTGAAAGTTTGTAAAGTATTGAGATACCACCATTAGTTAAACAAATAGATAAAATATTACAAAATGAAATGTTAAAATTTGTACAGAGATTAGGCGAAAATTTGTTTGCATCTATGAAAGAGAATAATACTCCTACAAAAATAGTAACAATTGGGATAGGGCATAATGGTATTAATTCAATTCTCAAAAATAAGTTAAAAATATGTAAAGCACTTAAATTATTAGAGAATTATTTAGGGTACACTGACGCCAAAGAACAATATATTTTGTATGAGAATAAAGGAAAAAAAAGAAACAAAGCGAGATAACTTTGTAATTTTATAGTAACACATAAATAACAAAACTTTGTATTGACAAAATGCTATATTTGTGATATATTCAATTAATAAGGAGTTGTAAGTGGATAGAAGTTTCAATATGTACGATAAAGCAATTTCCACTATGCTTAAAGCACATAACGGGCAGTATATGAAAAATGATGAAAAATTGCCGTACGCATATCATTGTTTAATGGTTAGACAAAAAGCGCTAGAATTAACGAAAGGATGCCAAGTCGATGAAGATATCATAAGCACTGTAGCACTTTTGCACGACACATTGGAAGATACAGATGTTACTTATGAATATCTTAAGGAGAATTTTGGGGATAAAGTTGCCGATATTGTGAAAGTGCTATCAAAAAATTATGTGCCAATTTGTGACAATTATTTAGATATCTATCTAGATAATATCCAAAATTGTGGACTAGAAGCAGTATTAGTGAAAACGGCAGATAGAATCATAAATATTTCTCAAATAGTGCCACAGTGGACAAAAGCCAAAAATTTAGAGTACTTACAAGAATCTTATAAAATTTATGATATGGTTAGTCAAGTCAATGATTATCTTGCTAGTAAACTAATTGAAAAAATACAAGAATTTAAAGATATGATAAAAGTAGAAAGGAAAAGGAATGAGTATGAATATAAAAATAAATAATGTAGTTATAATTATAAGTTTATTTATAGCGTGTATCTTAACGTTTTCTGGTTGTAATCTTATTGCAGATAGTTCTAATAAAGCAAATGTTAAGTTAGGATATTATGAAATAACAACAATGACTTATGATGGGTTAACAGATTATGAGATGTTAGGTAAATTGGTACAAATAACAAAGGATAAATATATAAATTCAAATTATGAAGAAACGACTTACAAAATTAAAGGCGATAAAATCAATGTTATTTATCCTGAAGGAAATTTAGTTGGAACTATCCTAGATGATACTATTACGTTTGAATATGTAATAAATTACAAAAAAATACTAATGGTGTTAACCTATAGAGAACAAACGACAGTTAAATTTGGTACTTATGTATTATTAGAATATAGAGAAGATGGCGTTGTCAATGATTTTTATGAAGGCTTTTTGGAAATTTATAAAGACAAACTAATAATTTATAATAGCATCTTTGAATATGAAATAAAGGGTAATAAACTTATTGTTACTGAAGAAGGGCAAGAACTTTATTTTACAATAAAGAATGATGAATTATATGTTGACCAAATTTTAGATGATACAAGAGTACAAATAAAATTTAAATACACAGAACAAGCGACAGTTAAATTAGGATATTACGAAGTTACGCAAGCGATAATTTATAATGTAACAGATATTAACTTATTAGGAAAGGTTTATCAAATAACCGAAAACCAATTTATAGGACCAGATAATAATATAGGAACTTATGTAATTAAAGGTAATAAATTAGTAGTAACTGATAAATACTATGAATATATTTACTATACAATAAGTGGCGATTTGCTTACAATAAGTTATGTTATCAATGGTGAAGAATATCTTATAGAACTTACCTATAGAGAGCAAGCGACAGTTAAATTAGGTACTTATGAAATAACGGAAGCATATTGGGGAGATAGAGAAGAACCAACTTTATTAGGCGACACTATACAAATAACGGAAACACACGTGATTGGTGAAACCAATACTGCTACGGAATATTTAATTATGGGCAATAAATTAGTTTTGATTGCTGATGAAAACGAAAAATTATATTTTACAATAAATGGTGATACTCTAACTATTATCGCTTATTTCGCTGGATTGCAAGTGAAAGCAATATTTACCTATGTAGAACCAGTTAGTCTACAAATAGGAACTTATGAAATTATCGAAGCCAAACTAAATGGTATTACTGACCCAAATTTTGTAGGCGAGCAGTTAAATATAACAGAAACGCAAATAATAGACTTTAATTGAGAAGCAGTGGACTACACTATTGTTGATAATAAAATAGTTATCACACTTTTTGGCGAAGAAATATATTTTGTTATAGAAGGCGACACACTAACGTATCATAACATAGTTGATGATATTGAAGTTGTAATGGTTTTAAAATATATAAAGTAGTTTTAACGATTTGATAAGAATGAAAGAATGAATATAATGAATACAAAAACTTATTTAGTTTATAATGTAAGAATTAGTTTTAGTGCTAAAATTTTTATATTAGACTAAATAAGTTTTTTTTTTATATTAATAAATTTTTTTATAAATTTTTTGTGGATATGTTATTCTTTTGTGATATAATGAGTTAAAGAATTTGTATAGGAGTAAACTAAAATGGAAAATAAAAAATTAAGAGTGGCTATGTTTGTAGATACATTTTATCCAATGATTGACGGGGTAATTATGGTTGTAGATAATTATGCCAAGAGATTATCTAAGATTGCTGATGTAACTGTTTTTTGTCCGTACGCCCGAACCAAAACCGATGAAGAATATG
The DNA here is from genome assembly GCA_949283525.1 of uncultured Eubacteriales bacterium. Classification (GTDB taxonomy): domain Bacteria; phylum Bacillota; class Clostridia; order Christensenellales; family UBA1242; genus CAKVOD01. The sequence continues at coordinate 3,149 of CASDSK010000041.1, read as the reverse complement.
ATAAAAAATTTGATTATAAAATAGTTAGATGCCAAAGTATTAAAGTGCCACATACTGATTATTGTTTGGCTGTGCCTAATTTAGATAAGAAATTTAAAAAGTATTTAAAGAATTCTAAATTTGACATTGTACATATACATTCGCCGTTTAGTATAGGTAAAATGGGCATTAAGTATGCCAAAAAGCATAGTATACCTGTCATTGCCACGTTGCATAGTCAATACAAAAAAGACTTTTTGAGAGAAACACATAGTAAAACTCTTGCTAATTTAATGCTAAAGAAAATCATCAAAGTGTTTAATCAATGTGATGAGTGTTGGCCTGTCAATCAAGAACTTGAAAGAGTATACAAAGAAGAATACAAACTGACAACTAATTTTAAAATACAAAGAAACGCTACTGATATTAAAATTTGTGAAACAAGTATAGATGATATAGAGCGAATAGATAAAAAATACGGGATACAAAAAGGCGATAAAGTATTTTTGTTTGTTGGAAGATTAACAAATTTAAAAAATATTTTATTTATTGTTGACGCTTTGAAAATAGTCAAAGAAAGTAATATTAAGTTTAAAATGTTATATGTGGGTACTGGTCCAGACGAAGATAAATTAATAGATAAAATCAAAAAAAATAATTTGCAAGAAGATATTATTTTGTGTGGAAGAATTGAAGATAGAGAAGAAATGCGACAATTATATGAAAGGGCTGATTTATTTTTGTTCCCTTCAATGTATGACACTAATTCACTTGTGCAGATAGAGGCAGCCAGCCAAAAGACACCTACAGTATTCATACGTGGTAGTGTAACTTCTTCTACAGTTACAGAAGATGTAAATGGTTTTATGTCGAAAGAAGATTATGTAGATTATGCAAAAAAAATTATAGAATGTATGACTAATGATGAATATTATAATAAAGTCAAGGAGGGAGCATTTAGAGATTTGTATGTGTCTTGGGATAATGTTATTGTAGATGTCTACCAAGATTATTTAGTTCATACAAAAAATGATAAAATGGAATAAAAAAATTTATTATACAAAATATATACATAATATGTATAAAATTTTTTTGTAAATATTGTAAAATTAGTTGTAAATTTACAAAAAAATTGTTACAATGTATTAAAATTACAAAACAATTAATGTAATTAAAAGTGAGGTGAATTATGAAAAAAAGTCTAATGTCCATTATTTGTCTAATGATTGCTGTAGTTACTGCTATTTCATTTAGTGCTTGTGGAGGCAAAAAAGAGAAGAAAATAGCATACAGTGAGATTGGTCAAAGTGCCGTAGCGAACATAATGCAGTCTAATTACTTAACTATAGACATTAATAACTTGCATTTTACTATGAATGGTGTTACTAATAAGGAAGGGTGGATACAAGGAAAATTGTATTTACAAAAAGTTAGCGATGGTTATAATCTAGTATTAGATGCTGATTTAATGAGTAAAGAAATTATGGATGAAGTGAATAATGAAATATATTATTCATTTAATAGTATTTTACTCAAAATGGTAGACGGCGAAATGGTCCAAAGTCAATATACTTTAGATCAAGAAGTATCACAAGAAGGTATTTACCAAAATGATGAATTAGTTCAAACTGCCATCACTACCCTAGAAGAATTTATAAATTTAGACAAATCACAACTTCCAAGTTTTGGAGATTATACTAATGTAGGTACACTTAAAGATGCAATTAATAAAATACCAAGTGAATGTGGAGTAGTTATTGATGACGCATATACAGTTATAACTTCATTACTTAATAATTTATCAAGCAGAATGGAAGGGGAAGTTAAAGTTAACGACAAAGGTTACAACTACACATTGAACCTTAATGAAACAGAATTTGTTAATAGTATTGTACAAATGTTGTCTATGAATATGGATAATACTATAGGAGAATTACTACTATATATTGATAATGTAAATTCACAAACAGAATTTAATGCAATAATAGATGAAATGTTCAAACCAAACTTTAAGATTAGCGACATATCAAAAGGATTAGATAGAATTACAGGCAAAACTAATTTCTTAAAAAATACTGTTGACACAATACAAGGTTTAACTGGATTAAGCACACAAAAATTAGTTGGTATAGCAAATGGATTATTTACAAACTTAGGGGTTACAGAAATATCTTTACCAACAGAAATTGAAGCAGGTAAAACTTTCTACGATGTATTATATAATTCAATGCAAGTATTTAACTTGGATGAAGTAATTAGAGGGATTGCAGAATTGCCTGCTGAAGTTACAACTGCTGATTTTGTTAAATCAATGTTGTTTGGCGATGGGGCTTTAACAGTTAAAACATTACTTGCTCAAATGTTAGAAATGGAAGTTGATAGTGAAGAATTTAATGCTATAAGAAGTATGTTGCCAAATTATGTAAATGAAGCAACACAAGCAAACTTTAACTTTAAATTTGATGGAGCAAAAAAATTAACAAACTTAAATGGTGCAGTTAGTTTCAAAAATTATGCAAAAATTAGTACTGAAAGTAGTGTAACACAACAAAGGCTAATTGATGTGGCTTGCGAAACTAATATAGGATTAAGTTATGATGTTAGTGACAAAAATATATTTGCTATAGACAAAAAGACTTATTCACAAAATGATAATTTAGATGATGTTGTTATAGATAATATTTCAATGAGTAATATTTCAAATGCTACTTTTGTAGTTCTAGATAACAATGGTCTTGAAATAGATTTTGTTTTAAATTACACTTTTAATAATGTCCAATATGTTCTTAATTTTGGCGCAATTAATTATGTTAAAATTTATCAAAGTGCAGACAATCAAATAAAAGTTACTTTATTTGATGACGGAAAGAATGATTTTAATTCTCATAGTGAATATAAAACAATAAAAATAATCATAACGACTGATGATTCTAGATTATTAATAGTAGAATTTAATAAAGCATAAAATGTAAAAAAGTCTTCCAATTTGGAAGACTTTTTTATAAACTAAAATTAAAATAAATATTTTATTAAATGATAGATTATAATAGCAAATGCAACACCTAATAAAAAAAAGAGATGAAACTCAATCAATCTGTGGTAAAATAAATTGAAAAAATAACCCAAAGGAGATTGATTATGTTTCATCACAAACATTTTACCATAAATGA
>CASDSK010000040.1 GCA_949283525.1 uncultured Eubacteriales bacterium | reverse complement strand
AAATAAAGGAAGGAATGCACATATTGCCGCCATTGAATGTACTAGATTAAAATGTGCAAACAATGGTGATAGTATGAATAATCGCATAAGCACAGTAGATACAAAGAGAAATAAAACAATAAGAACTACACTACAACTAGTCGTGTGGCTTTTTGTGTTGGTGTTAAGTATAGCACTAATGAATGCAACTAATATAAATCGTAATGATAACTTAAATAACATATCAGTTACACAAGCATATTCAGGTGGCGAAGGCATTGAAAGTAACCCATATCAAATAAAAACTTTTGCAGATCTGCAGTCAATGGCAACTAACATAAATGCAGGCACAGGGACAGAATCATATTACAAATTAATGAACGATATTACAATAACTTCAACCTCTTGGACTCCAATAGGTAAGAGTTTACCAACTTCAGCAAGATTTAAAGGAAACTTTGATGGACAGGGTCATAAAATCACATTCAATGGTAATGTCACAATATCTATTGACTATGCCGGCTTGTTTGGATATGTCGATGATGGGACAATACAAAACTTAGGCGTACACTGGAACTCACTTACAGGCAGTGGGACATCTGTTGGCGGCATTGCTGGGTATAATTATTCTAGAGCAACAATCATTAACTGTTATAACACAGGTAGCGTGACAGGCACAAGTAGTTCTTCTCAAGTCGGAGGCATTGCTGGATATAATGGAGGAACAATCAGTAACTGTTATAACACAGGTAGCGTGACAGGTAGTGGGACAAATTTGGGTGGCATTGCTGGGGTTAATATTGAAACAATCAGTAACTGTTATAACACAGGTAGCGTGACAGGTAGTGGGATATATGTTGGCGGTATTGCTGGGAATAGTCTTGGAATAATCAATAACTGTTTTGTAGCATACAGTGGAACTGCAATAACAATACAAGGGAGATCTGTAGGTGGTGTAGTATATACTAATTATGGCACTGTAACTAATTGTTATTATGATAGTGGAATACAATTCAAAAATGCAAGTGGAGGAAGTGTAACACCTAAAAAAGTTACAGGAGTGACTGCAGAAGGTGGATTAAGTAGTTCGTTACAATCGCAAAATGGTTTTAGTTCTCGAGACGGTCTTAAAGAATGGGATTTTACAGATACTTGGGTATTTATAGCAGGAGAAAACAATAACTTTCCAGTATTAAGAGCATTTTATAATTTATACACAGTAACTTTTCAAATAAATAATGGCACAGAAGCTATAGAAACACTTTCAGCTTTTCAAAACGAAACATTGCTTTTACAAAGTCCCGAAGATATGGGTTATACTTACGCTGGCTATGAGTTTTTGTATTGGACGGATAGTGCTAATAATCAATACAGTGCAGGAGAAGAAATAACTGTATCGCAAAATATGACTCTGACAGCACAGTGGGAGCAAGCAAAATCAACTATAGATTTCACTATTACAAACAATACAGGGGATACTGTGTTAGTAGTATTTAAATATAAGGATAGTATAGCGACGTTTAGAGTTGTTGGAGATATAAGTGCGACAAGTGGTGTCACAAAAAAGTATTTATTTAAAATAGTGCCACAAAATAATTGTACAATATATATTATAGGTGGCTCGTACTCAACTACTTTGACAATGGATGGCGTACCAAGTACTCCAAGTGGTAATCCGTACACAATAGATTGTTCTAGTGCAGTAACAATGGTTTTAACGATTAATAATTAATTATGAATAAAACACAAAGTTATTTAAAGTTATATAAGTTTTTGAATAATCAATTAGGGTAGTATTTTCTATAACAAATTATAAACTATAAAAATTATAATAACTAAATTAAATTTCAATTATAAAAAAATATAAAATATAATATTTAGACAATGTAATTTTAAAAGTGACCATTTTGTTATTAGTAAGAATTTAATAAATGAACATTTTGTTATTATAAAAATGATAAAAAAGTATTAGTGACTTATTGTTTTATAAAGAGAAAAAATATAAAAAGTTAGAGAAATAATCTATAAATAAAAGGTTATAAAAACAAGATAATGTATAGAAAACAAAATTAAAACTAATTTAAAAATAAATTCAAAATAAATGACACAATATAAAAAAGAACATATTGAGTAAACATCAATATGTTTTCTTTTATAAAATAAAAAACAATATAAGAAAAATTTGATATTTTTCAAATATTGTATAAATTAATTATTAATATTATATACCTAATGAAATTATATTATTTATATAAAACTATTTAAAATAAGTTTTTTTGTTTTAATTATTTAAAATATTAAAAGTAGTTTATTACTAATTTAATCATCTTATTTTTTAATACAGTTCACAATACTTAACTTATAAATACTATACTAGAAAAGTATTAAACTACTAATTAAGCCACCAACGAAAGTTACTCCAAGACACATATATCCGAAACAGCCACAAGGATATGGGAACTTTTTGCAACAAGGTTTAGCAAAACCACATTTTCCCCAATCTACGCAACCCATATCTAAGCCATTTTCGCCTTTAAATTCATTACATGGGTCACATCTATTGGCTTCTGCTTCTGCTTTCTCTTCTTCCTTAGTGTTTTTTTGTAATTTAAAATTAAATTTCTTTAGCAAAGATTTTTTGAAGTCGTACTTACCCCCCTTATCAACTTCTTCGTCTTGTTTGCCACCTTTGCCCAATTTTTGTCCAAAGCCTGAATCTTTTGATTTGTTGCCCCCATTATTATCGCCTTTACCTGAAGACTTTTTGCTTGCATTGTTAGATTTAGAATCTTTATTATTTTGTTTATTTTTAGAATTGTTATCTTTGTTACTATCTTTATTGTTTTGTTTCCCGTCTTGATTATTATCTTTATTTTTGTTATTGTTATTATTTTGTTTCCCGTCTTTATTCCCGTCTTTGTCTTCATTTCCGTCTTCATTTCCGTCTTTATTTCCGTCTTTGTCTTTGTCTTTGTCTTTATTTCCGTCTTTATCTTTATCTTTGTTTTTATCGTCTTCGTTATTTTTTTTGAAACTACCCAATGCATTTTTTATTTGGTTAACTCTTTCAGGGCTAAGAAATTGATTGTTTTGTTGATTTGATTGTTGGGGGTCAAAGTCGCTATCACCACCTAAACTATCTTCTTCCGGTTCTTCCGGTTCTTCTGGTGATTCTATTTTTTTGCGTGGTTTCTTTTTGTTAGAGCCAATATTTTTGCTAACTTGTGCAGGGTTTTCTTCATTATGTGTGCTATCGCCGTCGGCTGATGCGTATGCTATAGGATTGGCGTACATATAATCATTTTCTTCTAAATTCTTATTCATTATACACCTCCTATAATTATCTTATCATTTGAAAATATTGTTTTTGAATTTGTAGATTTATCAAAACTATTAATCAAAGTTGTTACCAACTCGCTAAACATAACAGCCGGATGTGAAGATAAAATGTTATTAAATAAATTAATACATTTATTGTTATATTCTTCGTTTAACAAATTAAATTGTATTTTTTGATTAGTAGATTTGTATT
>CASDSK010000039.1 GCA_949283525.1 uncultured Eubacteriales bacterium | reverse complement strand
CTATGCAGTTGTCAATGTGCGATTCTTGGGCGTTTCCACCCTCAGCATCCTTTTTTGGCTCCAGCCATTTTTTTGAATGCTCTTTTATTCTACACTTTATACCTTATTTAGTCAATAATTATTTTTACCTTTTTTATCTTTTTGCACTTTTTCCTACATTTTTACCCCTTTACCTTTTGCGTCCGTGTGTGTCTTATGTCAAAAACCTTGTATTTATCCCGTTTTTTCGTTATATTCACTTTTTCGCTTATTTCTATTTTTTGTTTTATCCCCCTTTTTGTTTTATTATTTTATTAAATTACAAAAAAAAACACAAGCAAACCTTTGATTCACTTGTGTCGTTCTTATATATTTATTTAGTATGTTTTCAATAATATTTTATTCAAAAATAATTGATATTTTTTACTACAAATTGATACGAATAAATTTCGTTTTATATGGTTAAAAAATACTAAAATGTTTTTATAATTGTTATGTCATAAAGAAAATTATTAATTAAATATAACACAATAAAAAATCTTTATATGTTGTTTCTACTGTTATGAAGATAAAATTTAATAAATAAACTTTATTCTACTGTAACTGATTTAGCAAGATTTCTAGGTTTATCCGGATCAAGACCTTTGAGCACCGCCGTCTTATACGCTAGCATTTGTAATGGATAAATTGATATTTCAGCCATTAACATTTGGTCAGTACAAGGAATTTTAATTATCATATCTATTGCGTCACTTTCGACTTCAAACTGTGTAACTAATACTACTTTAGCCCCACGTGCTTTAATTTCATAAATACTATTCATTGTTTTATCAAAAAGATTTTTTTGAGTAGAGATTACAATAACCACAGTACTATGGTCAATAAGCGCTAAAGTTCCGTGCTTTAACTCACCCGTGTACAAACTTTCGCTATGAATATTAGAAATTTCTTTTAATTTTAATGATGCTTCTTGGCTTGTAGCATAATCTACCCCTCGTCCTATAAAAAACACCCTTTCAGTATCCTTCAATATTTCTGCTAATTCGTCTATATTATTAAAACTATAATTCTCTAACTTTTTGACAACATCATATAATTTATCCTTTAAAATGCAAGTTCTGCAATTTATTTTATTTTTTAAACAATAAATATAATCTATTAAAGCAAACAATGCCGTAATTTGAGCGTTATATGCTTTGGTAGATGCAACGGCAATCTCTGGACCCGCTTTCGTTGGAATTACATAATCAGCAAGTTTATTAATTGTAGACGTAGCAACGTTAGTAATGACTATGCAAGGTATATTATGAGATTTGGCGATTTTCAATGCTTCAATAGTATCTGCCGTTTCGCCACTTTGGCTAATAAACACACATATTTCATTATCTTGAGATAAAAACTTTCTATATCTATATTCACTAGCGTATACACAGTCTACAATTAAATCTCGTTCTCTAGCATAATGCTGGGCAGTCATACCAGCGTTAAATGCTGTTCCACAACCAATAATTGTTATATGTTTTAAATCTTTTAAAATTTCTTTAGGAAGTTTCGTGTATGGATTAACCATTGGCTCACATTCATTTATGGTTAGTTTGATTGCAGTTGGAACTTGCATAATTTCTTTATGCATATAATGTTCAAAAGCCCCTATTGATATGTCTTCTTTTGTTAAATTCATTGGTGTATATGTAATTTCTTTGGCTTGAAGATTGGCGTCAAACACATAACAGTCTTGATTATCTATCCATACTATCTCATTTTCTTCCATAATGCGATACTCAGTAGTTTTATCTACCAAAGCATTCACATCACTTGATAAATAAAAACCATCTTTTGACTTGCCAACAATTAATGGGCTATTTTTTTTGATAGCAAATATTTGATTTTCTAAGCCCTTAAACAAAATCGCTATTGCAAATGAACCAGATAATTTACTAAATAATTCCTGTACTTTTTTTAATTCACTTTCGCACTTACTCTTTTGTAATAATTGTGCTATAACTTCGCTATCTGTTTCCGAACGAAAACGAACACCTTGTTTTTGTAGGTTTCCTTTTAACATTTCAAAATTTTCTATTATACCATTATGTACAATAGCGACTGAATTATTTTCACTTAAAAATGGGTGTGCATTTTTATCGCTAGGGTTTCCGTGTGTTGCCCATCTAGTATGACCAATTCCACAATGTGCGTCTTTAAGTTGTTCATTGCAAGCATATTTTAGAGCATCAACTTTACCCTTTTTTTTAATAAGTTTTAATTCACCTTTCTCAAAACAACATATACCTGCTGAATCGTAACCACGATATTCTAGCATCTTTAACCCTTCTAAAATTTCCAATTTGGCAGAACGATTGCCAACATATCCTATAATACCACACATAATTTTACCTCTAAACATTTTATGCGCAAGGTATTTTGTGTGTGAAATTTTTTGATGATTAATAAAAAAAAGACATAAAAATTATGTCAAATTATTTAGCGTCATTTATAAATATTATTCTTCTACATTCTTCGCATTCTACATAGCCTGTATTTTTTAATTTATTAATTCTTGCAATAGGAATAATAGACTTACATCCACCACATCTAGAATTGTTGGAATCTTGAATTAGATTGACAAATACAGGATAAACGTTTTCTTTTCTTATTTTTTGATACAATTCGAAAATTTTAGGTTCAATTTGACTTGATAACACCTTCATCTGCTTGTCAATTTCTTGCTGTTGTTTCTCAAAAGATTTTTTGTATTCTTCTAAATCACTTTGTGCTTTAATTTTTTTATCTTTACTATTAACTACACTTTCTTTAACACGATGAAACTTCTTTAGCACAAAATCTATATTTTTATTGATATCTGCTAAGCGTTGCTCAATGATGTTAAGATTATTATTGACTGCTTTGATGTTAGCATACAATTTTTTCACTTGCTCATTGTTAGACATTTCGACCTTTTGTTTTTCTAAACTTTGTATATTTAACAAGTTTTTTTTCATAATTTCTTGCAACTCATTAAAACTTTTGACTAATTCACCGGCTTTTTGGTCTAAATTCTTCATTTCATTTTTTGCATTATTTGCATTGTCATTCGCTTGATTAATAATCTTCATAGAATTACTTTGATTAATTTTTTTATCTATGTTAATTAATTCTCCTTCCAGCCTTTGATATTCTAGAATTTTGTTCATACATTTCCTCTACTTTTTCTATTTGAATCAATAATTTTTTGAAATACTCAGTATTAATTTTTTTAGCATTATATTTCATTTTTTGTAAATAATCAATGAAATCTTTATGAAACGTTTGTAAATTTGTTTTACCAAATAAAATTTCTAGTTTTGTTAAAGTATCGTTTCCCTTCACTGCCTTAATGATATTATAATATTTACCACAATCATACAACACTTTGTCTTCGATAATTTGATAATACTGCATCAACGTACTTCTAACTAATTCAATTTTTGTATTGGGTTGTAAAATTAATATTTCAGGTAACCTTAATTTATCTTCCAAAAGAATGTTTAGTATTAATTCACCACCCATCCCTGCTATTATAACACATTTAGGGATAATTTGCAAATTTTTAAAACCATTTGATAGCACAAAGTGCACTTGCCCACCTTCATAGGTGACTTGATTATTACATATAACAACATTTTTGCATTTGCGATTAATGTAATTTGTTATATTTTTTTGTGCTTTCATTAGATTTTTTTCAGTTACTTCACAGGCGTATATATCTTTAACGCCCTTTTCTACCATCATTTCACAAAGATAACCGTGGTCGCATCCTATATCGGCACAAGCATCACCTTCGGTTAAATTACATAATTTTTGTAAACGTTTTTTCATTAATTCTCCGAAAATGCTTTAAGGCGTTTTGTAATATTAGGCCTCATAAGTTTTTTTCTCGCTTTCGCTTCTATTTGACGTATACGTTCACGAGTTACATTAAATTCTCTGCCAACTTCTTCTAGTGTTCTTGGGTGAGAATCATCTAAGCCATATCTTAATCTTATAACTTTTTGTTCTCTAGGCGTTAGAAAGTTTAATACGCTAAAAATTTGTTCTCTTAATTGATTTTGCATAGTTAATTCATTTGGAGATTTAATAGTTTCATCTTCAATAAAATCTCCACGTTTGCTGTCATCTTCTTCACCTAATGGACTTTCTAAACTTAATGGGTCTTGCGCTACTCGTTGCGTTTCAATTACTTTATACTCTGGAATGCCCATAACTTCTGCAATCTCTGCTGTGGTAGGTTCACGGTTAAGTTTTTGTAATAACTCTCTAGCAACTTTGGTTTGTTTATGAATTGTTTCTACCATATGCACTGGTAAACGCACTGTTCTTCCACGTTCTGCTATAGCACGAGTTATATGTTGTCTAATCCAACAAGTAGCGTATGTCGAAAACCTAAAGCCTTTTTTGTAGTCAAATTTCTCGACTGCTTTGATAAGTCCTAAATTGCCTTCTTGAATTAAATCCATTAATTGTAAACTACTTTTGTTAACAAAGCGTTTAGCAATAGAAATAACCAGTCTTAAATTGGCTTCAATAAATCTTTCTTTCGCTAATTCGTCGCCTTGTGATACTCTTGTAGCAATCTCTATTTCTTCTTCAGGTGAAAGTCTAGGTAAACGCCCAATATCTTTAAGATACATTTTCACTGGGTCATCCATACTAGCCTGACTTATTAAATTCTCTATAGAATATAAGTCTTCTTCTTTGAATTGTTCTTCACCCAAAATTATTGTAATGCCGGCTTTTTCAATTATGTCCATAGCATTATCAATTTGCTCTTGATTAGCGTCAAATTTCATTAAATTCATATAAATATCATCATCATTTAATTTATTGCCTTTCTTTTTACCCATAGCAATAAGTTTATTAATTTCTGCTTTAAGTGGTATAATTTCCATTCGTAACTCCCTAATATTTTAAATTAAAATGTGAATTTTATTTGAGCAAGTTCCTTGCTTAAATTCCCAATTTTATTTAATAATTCAGTTTTTTTAGACAAGTCTGTAGCATTTTTGTATAAAGTTTCTAAATCTTTAATTTCTATTTCTAAACTTCTAATTTTATTTACATTTAACGAATTTAAATACTCTAGCTTGTCCTTATCTTCGTCATTCAAAAATTTATAATTTACCAATTCTGCTATATCTTTATCTTCTTCAAAATTAAAAATGTCATATAAATCACTAATTTTGAACTCTACGCCATTTTCTTTCTTTGACTTCATTAATGTATAAAGTCTTTGATAATTAGTATTGACAAAACTTAAATTATCATTATCAATTATGTAAGGTTTTTTGTGTAATAAACTAGCCAATATAATTTTGTCTGCTTTTTGGTAAGCATCACGAAAATTTTGTTCATTTATGCTTGAGTCGACTACTTTAGTTTTTTTTGTATTTAATGACGACATAGAATTAACTAATGACTCTCGAACTACATTATTCGCAACATTCGCATATTTAGCAATTGGTGCAACATAAACATCTGCTTCTGCTAAAGTTGGTAAATTTTTTATTAATTCAATCGCCTTTTTCAAAAATTCTAATCTTGATTCATTGGAAGACATATTTGAATTTTGTGCTAATGTTCTTAATTTGTAATCTAGCACTTCTTCTGCGTTGTCTATTAATTTTTGAAATTCTTCAGCCCCAAATTTTTTGAGAAATTCATCGGGGTCTTGTCCATTTGGAATATTTATAATTCTTACTTTAAGATTAGCATTTTGTAGTATATCTAACGCTCTATATGTGGCTTTTTGTCCTGCAGAATCTCCATCATAACATACATAAATAGTATCGCAAACTTTTTTGAGGATACTTGCGTGTTGTTCAGTAAGTGCTGTACCTTGTGTAGCAACTGCATTTCTAAAGCCAAACTGATGCAACATAATTACATCTATTTGACCTTCTGCCAAAATTAAATAGTCAAACCTTTGTACTCTTTTGGCATCAACAACTTGTTTTAGTCCAAAAATCGCTTTCGATTTATCAAATACAATTGTTTGTCTTGTGTTCTTATATTTGGCGACATCCAAAGTACTATCCAATATTCTTCCTGAAAATCCTATAACTTCACCATAAGTATTATAAATAGGAAAAACAAGACGTTCGGCTATAGCATCATAATATGAGCCCTTAGATTCACTTATTATCCCTGCATTTAATAAAGTTTCGTCTTCATAGCCTAAAGTCTTGAGTTTATTGTATATGAACTTAAAATTTGGACTGTAACCTATTTCAAAATTATCAAGTGAAGTTTTATTCATTTTTCTATCTTTAATGTATTGTTGTGCTTTAATCGCTGTTTTTTCGTAAAGTTGTTGCTTGTACAATTCTTTAACATCATATAATGCTTTAAGAACTTGTTTCTTTTGTTTGTTTTGTTTGGCTATCGTAGCCATATCGGCTTGAGATTCAAACTGTACTTCCATACCTACCATTTTTGATAGGTACTCAATGGCTTCCATAAAACTTAAGCCTTCCATTTTCTTTATAAACGAAATTACATCTCCAGATTCTCCACAACCAAAACAATGATAGTAACCTTCATATTCATCTATTGAAAATGATGGCGTCTTTTCGTAATGAAACGGACATCTTGCCCAAAATGTCCTACCCCTTTTTGTCAATTCTAGATATTTTGACGCAATTTGGGTTATGCTACAACGAGATTTTAAATCAGCAATAAAACCATCTTTTAATTTACCTTCCATTTAATAAATTGACTCCCTAAATTCCCTAAAAATCGCGTTCTATGATACTATACAACCAAAAAACACAATTTTCCTTTTTTTTCTAAAATTTTTGACAAAACTATTTGAATAATCTATCTATACTGCTAAAAAACATCATTTTAAGCCCTTTTATATTAACATTATCAAAATTAATTTTAATTAATTCTAAAAATTTGTTATTTTTTATTATTTCTATAGTTTTTTTCATTTCGATATCTATATGTATAGCATCATAACTTCTACAATTCTCACAAACCATACTATTTTGATTAATATTATAATAAATATTATCGTTTAAATTTTGACCACATTCTTGACATATATCAAGATTAATTTCAAACCCTGTTAATTTTAATAATTCTATACAAAATTTACAAGCAAGCAAATCGCTTTTGTCTAAATTTTGATCTAAAACTATAAGGTAAGAAATTAATAGCAAAAATAGTCTTTCACTATTCTGTGAAAGACAAGACATATTAACACTTTTTAGAACTGAACAAGCATCTACGTATGCTTCATAGTTTGCTGTTATATTGAAAAAATTATTTTTGGCTGACACTTGAGTAATGACATCATAGCCTTTGCCTTCCACACTAACAAATTCGCCATAGAAAAACGGTTGTGAAGCATACCTTAATTTTGCCTTAGGGCGTTTACACCCTTTTAGCAAAAATTGTGATTTACCTATTTCGGGACTAAAAACTGTTATTACTTTATCATAATCTTTGTAATCTTTTGAATTTAATACTATTCCATTAAATTTAATTTCTTTATTCATCCTATTCCTTCGTTTCTATGTCATTTTTTTGATTTTCAACATTCAAAAACGGAAACCACTCAGGATGAACTATTATGTTTTTTAGGTTTCTATACCCAATGTTACCTGTCGTATAAAAAGCCTTGTCCAAAAGTCTTACTAATTCGTTCTTTTGTTCGTTCATAATTCGCCTCCGTTTTATTTTTTTCATTATTTAAATTAATATTATATTTTATAGTTCATCACTATTAAAGCCTAATTCATTTAATAAACTATTACTATCTTTCCAATTTTCTTTAACTTTTACCCATAACTCCATATATATTTTTGTATTAAATATTTTCTCTAACTCTTGTCTAGCACGCTGACCAATATTTTTTAGCATTTGACCATTTTTACCTATAATTATACTTTTGTGTGAAGATTTGTTACAATATATAGTAGCATAAATATTTAACATATTATTGGCTCTTTCCATTTTATCTACTTTAACACCTATACCGTGTGGTATCTCTTCTCTAATTAGGTATAGCGCTTTCTCTCTTATAATTTCACTTATTAAAAATTCATCATTCTTTTTTGATTGTAAATCTTCATCTTGATAATATTTAATAGAATCAGTTAAATAAGGGTCAATTAACTCTAACAAAACATTTAGGTTTTGGCGTTTTTTTGCAGATATGAAAACTATTTCTTTAAAGTTATAAACGTCCTTAACTTTATCTATTTGAGGATAAATTTTATCTATAGTTGTTTCATCTACTTTATTAACTACCAAAAATGTTGGCACTTTTTTCACATTCACTTTTTTTAGCGCTGTAGTTATCTGTTCGTAAATTACTTTTGTAGCATCTACTACTAATAAAATTAAATTAACATCTACAACAGCGGAATCAATGCTTTTGTTCATATATTTATCTAATGTATTTTTTGATTTATGAATACCTGGTGTGTCCACAAATATAATTTGTCTATCTGGGGTATTATAAACACCTATAATTTTATTCCTTGTAGTTTGTGGCTTTGGTGTAACAATAGACACTTTTTTCTTAAGTAAAGCATTAATTAAAGTTGATTTGCCTACGTTCGGTATCCCTATCAAAGCAACAAACCCTGATTTAAATTCCATTCAATCATCTCCCTAATTTAATTTTTTCCATTGTTTTTTCTTGCAAATCAAACATAACAGCACGTTCAAATTCTTTTTCGTGGTCTAGTCCTAATAAATGCAATAGTCCGTGTACTGTCAAAAAACATATTTCTCTATCTAGCGAATGTCCGTATTCTTCACTTTGTTCTTTCGCTACTTCATAACAGATAAATAATTCGCCTATAAAAACTTTTTTCATATTCCTATCAAAATCATATGGATAATTCTTTTTATTGATTTTTGTTTGTAATGCATTGTCTATCATTCGAAATGATATTACATCAGTTGTCTTATCTTTTTGTCTATATTCTTTATTTATTTGTTGAATTTTTTCTTTGTCAACAAAATTTAAAATTGCATAAAATTTTTTATTCTTTTGTCCTACAATTTTACTAAGTGCTTTTGTTGCTTTTTGTAATAAATCTTCATTTATTGGATAATCACCTTCATTATTAATTCTTAACATAAGCACCCACCTTATCTTTTGATTTTCTAAATTAATTTTATCATAAATTAATTAAATTAACAACAGTTTTTATTAAAATTTACACAATTTTTTTATGAACGACAAAACTTGTGCTAATTGTTAAGTAATCTTCACCTTTCGACACGTCGGTAATTAAATTATCATAATTGTCTAATGAATACTTTTGTTTGGCTAATCTTATTGTATCACTTGTTAATTTATCTATATCATTTAAGTCGTTTTCAATTTTTGTGTATATTAACTCATAAACAGTATTTTGTGTTATGGTAATTTTGAAAATATTATTAATTGTAAGAACCTTACTTTCTAATTCATAGTTCTTATATTTACTACTTTTTTTGTTTATTAAATCTATACCAAATAAGTTAATGTCATTATAGACATATTTATTATTGCTTCTTACTAAAATTTCTTCATTTTTAAAATATGTTTTTTGGTATGTGAAAAAAACATCTGCATAAATTTCTCCTATTGCTTTCGCTTGTGTATACCCCCCATTAGAATCTACCACATAATTACCTATTAATGTTTGGCCTGCAGTAACTTTATCGCCTTTTTTTACTAATGGAGTACCTGAAATAGTCTTAATGTCCGTTATTACACAGTCATATTGACTAATTATAGGCTTTGTATTATCTAATAAATCGGTATTATCAATTTTTTCACTTAAAGAAATAACTAAAGTTGAACCTGCAATATTGACTGATACCAAAGCAATGTTATTAATATTTTTTTGTAAAATCCTTTCAATATTGTTAGTATCTATACTTCTTTTGTTTAACCCAATTTTTATTCCGTTGTCATTAAGCACTTGAATAATGCTGTTTGAATCTATGTTTTCAGTCCCATAGATACGATACTGCCATATGTGTTGCGTGTAAGTATAACAACTTATAAAAAATAAACAAATCGATAAAATAATACCTAAATTTTTGATAAAAAATTCTTTTTTTGTTTTATACAAAGGAGATTTTAATATGGTAATCTCATAATTAGATTTTTGAAATAAAGTTAAAATTTTATTAACATTACTACTTTGTACTTCAAAATAAAGCACATTGTCTACAATTTGAGCATTATAAATTTGAATTTTTCGATTAATTAAGGCATTTACAAAATTTTGAAGATTATTACCCACAACTGAAAGTTTATACTTTTTCATACATACCTCACTAATCAATTATTGATAAAGATTTTATTATGCCATTTACCCTTATTTCTTTTTTTGATAATTCTTCTATTTGTAATTTTTCTCCCACAATTTGAAATTTTTTCTTTTTAAGATATAAAATTATTTCATTATTAGAACAGTGCTTTAATCCGTTAACTCCCATTAAATATAGAGAAGATTTTGAAAAATAACATTTAAATTCCAAATCTTCCAAATCTCTTTTCAAAAAATTTAAATATTCCATAATAACCTTATATATTATATTATTAATTTAATTTCAATATAATGCCAAATAAATAAAAAAAGCATTGCTATAACCCGTAGGGTTAAAACGGACCAGTATTAAAAAGAGAACGATGCAAGAGTTTGTCTCCTAAATTCACTTGGAGCAAGTTCTTGTATTTTTTCTTGTAATCTTTCTGTATTATAATACATTATGAAGTTTTTTACAA
>CASDSK010000038.1 GCA_949283525.1 uncultured Eubacteriales bacterium | reverse complement strand
TACCTCGGGGATAACAGGCTTATCTCTCCCAAGAGTTCACATCGACGGGGAGGTTTGGCACCTCGATGTCGGCTCGTCACATCCTGGGGCTGTAGTAGGTCCCAAGGGTTCGGCTGTTCGCCGATTAAAGTGGCACGCGAGCTGGGTTCAAAACGTCGTGAGACAGTTTGGTTCCTATCCTTCGTGGGCGTAGGATATTTGAGGGGAGTTGCTTCTAGTACGAGAGGACCGAAGTGAACGCACCTATGGTGTACCAGTTGTCACGCCAGTGGCACGGCTGGGTAGCTAAGTGCGGAAGGGATAAATGCTGAAAGCATCTAAGCGTGAAACTCGCCCCAAGATAAGATATCCCATAGCGTTAAGCTAGTAAGACTTCTTGAAGACAACAAGATAGATAGGTCGGAGGTGTAAGTGCAGTAATGTATGTAGCTGACCGATACTAATAAGTCGAGGGCTTGATCACAAAGAAATCAAGCGAAAATAAGTTGAAAAAGACTTGACAAAGAAGTAAAAAAGATGTAGACTCTATGCAGTTGCCAATGTGCGACGAAGAAAGGTAATAACTAAGGCAACTTAGATATTATACAATTCACGGTGATACAAGCGAGATGGACACACCTGTTACATGCCGAACACAGAAGTTAAGCATCTTAAGCGCCGACAATACTTGCTTGGAGACGAGCCGGGAAGATAGGTCATTGCCGTGTTTCCACTGCATACAAATATCCCCCCGATTTTGTATGCATACCCTATGGAAAGATATCCATAGGTTTTTTTTATTTTATTTACTTGTTTTTATTTTATTTATTGTTTTTATTTTGTTTTTTGTTTTTTTATGATATAATTTATTTATGATAAATAATAAAGATATTCAAAAACAAAACAAAAATGTTGACTATAAAGATAAAACAAATAATGAATTTAGTGTTAATAATAATTTAGACAATGGTAGGAGCATTGAGAAACAAATTGCTATAGTTTTTTTGAAAACTTTTAGTATAATTTTGGTATTAATTTTTGCTACCATTTTTTATAGTTGTATTTTTGCTCCTAAGGCTGTGTCTAATTTTGCTAATGAATTAGGAATGAAAAAAACAAGTTTATATTTTGCAAAAATACAATATAGTCGAGATAAGGATATTAATTCTTTATATTCAGTTATTAATAAATCTATTGCTATCAATTCTTATGATGATATAGAAAAATATATTGGCAAATTATTTGAATACGAGAATTATTATGATTTTATTTTGTTTATTGAAAGTGAAAATATTGCTAGAGTAGTAAATGATAAAAATGAACCTAATAAAATACCTTTGATGATTAGTTTTGCTAATGAAGATATGTACTTAAAGAATAAATATGTTCAAAGTCTTGTTGTTAATGATAAAATTAATTTAGCGATTGAATTTTCGCAAAAAGATTTATCTTTAAATAGTGATGAATTTGTTTTGGGTAATAGAATATATTGGTCATTCACTTATTTATTTAATAAAAATAATGAGTTAGATTTTTTAGATGAAGAATTAAAAAATAAAATTGTTTTATTTACAGATAATTTATACAATTGTTATTTATCTAATAAAGAAATATTTCAAGATTTAACTGCAGTTCAACAGTTTGACTATTTTGTTTTAGAAAACACATTAAAAAGAATTTATACTGATATGTTAAGACTTAAAGATAAAGTAGTTTTTGATACATTAAGTTATGATGAAATAATAGAAAGAATAGATATTCTTAATAATGTTGAAGAATAATATAAGGAGTTTAAATTGATTTACGGTAAAATAGATAAAGTAAAAAAAAGTGATATTCAAGAATTGGAGAAATTTATTGATATAAAATTTGAGGAAATTGTAGACTACGATTTTTTAGAATTAATGTCTATGTATGTTAATAAATATAATTTAAATGTAGGGTTTTATTTAGATAAAGATAATGCAA
Organism: uncultured Eubacteriales bacterium; assembly: GCA_949283525.1. Lineage (GTDB taxonomy): Bacteria > Bacillota > Clostridia > Christensenellales > UBA1242 > CAKVOD01. Next base: position 107,473 of record CASDSK010000038.1, on the reverse strand, counting down.
TTAAATATATTGTCTTTGGTGATTACAATTCTATTCCACTAGAAAATGCTGATGAATATTCTATTCCACAAGGAAGACTTTTTGTTATAGAAAAAACTGATATTTCGCAAATAACAAATTTAGATAAGTCATTTTTAAGAAAAAAACATTTAGAATTTATATGTAAGGTTGCATATAATGATAAAATTTGTGGGGCAGTAGTAGGCTTATTAGATACAAAACAAATTAAAAATATAGAAATAACTTCGGTTGAATTTATTAATAAATATGGAATTGAAGAAAAAGTTAATGAATTTAAGGCAAATTTCAAAGAAATGCTTAAAATGGGGTACAGCACAGAAAGTTCTCAAGAAAAAGCAATTATTGTTGGCGTTGGTAGACGTGGTGAAGATATAGATACTTGTTTAAATGAACTTGAATCACTTGCACAAACGAACAACATAGAAGTTGTTGGAAGATTTATGCAAACTAGAAAAATGCCTGATAAATCATATCACATTGGTGTTGGGAAATTAGATGAATTAAGGGATATTATAGCCGAAACACAAGCAAATACTGTAATTTTTGATGATGAATTATCTTCTAATAAAATTAGAAATTTGGAAGATGAATTGGAAGTAAAAGTAATTGATAGAGCCAATCTAATATTAGATATTTTTGCCAAAAGGGCAAAATCAAACGAAGGACGTTTGCAGGTTAATCTTGCTAGAATGAAATATAATTTTAGTAGAGTAAATGCCTTTCAAAATACTGCGTCAAAAGGGTTAGGTATGCGTGGTGTTGGTGAAACACAAATGGAACTTAATCGAAGAATTTTAAAAAATAAAATTTATAATATAGAACAACAAATTAAAGAATTAAAAAAACAGCGTGAACTTCGTAGATTAAGGAGAAAAGAAAATAACGAAAAAGTTGTGGCACTTGTTGGGTATACCAACGCAGGCAAAAGCACTATCTTAAATAAACTAACTAATGCTGATGCTTTAGCAGAAAATATGTTATTTGCTACTCTTGACACAATGACTCGTGAATGTTACTTGGATGTTAACACAAAAATACTTTTGACAGATACAGTTGGGTTTATAGATAAACTTCCACACGAATTTATAGATGCATTTTCTGCAACATTAGAAGAATCTGTACAATCAAATTTATTATTAATAGTTGTCGATGTTTCGGATAGTGAGTGTCAAAGAAAATTTGATGTGGTAATGGAAACATTAACAAAAATTAAGGCAAATGAAGTACCAAGTATTGTTGTTTTAAACAAAAGCGATTGTAAAAATGTATATGAACTAAATACAAATAAGCCAACGATTTCAATTTCTGCAAAAAGTGGAGAAAATTTGCCACAATTAAAAAAATTAATAAAATCATATTTATTTTAATCAAAAATAGCACTTGTGAAATGGTTACACAAGTGCTATTATTTGTATAGAGTTAATAATTATTTACAAGATTTATTTTTGCAAAAGCAACAAATAAATAATAAGAGTATGAGTAATGTGCAAAGGTCAAGTCCCCAGTTGAAGATACCACAATTAAATAAAACATATAAAACTACTAAATAGATTAAAACTCTACAACTAGAAGTTCCACCTAAATTAAAGTTGCAACCATAATTTTTATTGCAACCTGTGTTACAGTTATGATTGCAACCACAATTGTTATCACCAAACATACAGTTCATCATTTTGTCCTCCTTTGTGCAGAATGTATTTCTGCTGTTAATTTATGTACTTTATCTTTTGTGTGTCCCTACACTGCCATAATATGTATTGATTTGTCATAAAGTTACAAAAATTCTTAAATTTTTTAAATTTTTTAATACATAATTACCATAATTTAACAAAAAATAATTGCGAAAAGGAGTGTTAAATGATGTTTATTTATAATCTTCCAATATTTTTAAAATTTTCTATGTATAAATCTTAGACATCTAATAAGTTTTATTTAATAAGATATTATGTCATTTTTTGTTAGAAAATTTTACTAATATTTATTATTTTGATTGACAAAAAAAAAATAATATAGTAAACTATTGAAAGTTACTTATTATAGTATTTATGATGTAGATTTTAAGGAGATAAATATGCAAAAAAATAAAACAAATTCTATGATAAAATTTATTGTAACTGCTATTTTGACAATTATGTTAGTTTTTGGATTTGCACTTCCAACTAGTGTAATTATGTCTAATATACAACGTTACGATAGTATATCTGTTAAGGCTGACGGAACAAACGAAATTGAAATTAATAAAATTCCTAAGTCTGCAAATTTAGGTGATCCAATTACTTTACCTAAGGGCAATGCTACTACGATAGTTATAAAAGACCCTAAAAATAAAGTAGTTTCTCCTACTGACAGTGGAACAAACTATACTTTTGTGGCAGAATATTCTGGCGATTATAGTGTAGAATATAAGAGCCAAAACGGAGCATCAACAGGCGAAATTTATATTAAAGTTAAGGGCGAGAAACCTTCATTTAATTTTGATGTAACTGATAAACAATTATTGCCATCAATAATTGCAACCGGTGCAACTGTGAATTTTACTAAACCAGAGATTTTAGATGAAAATGGTGATGTTATAGAAGATGCAACTGCTACTTTAACTTTGAAAAAAGCAGGCAGTGATGAAACAATAACTTATCAAGAAGTTGAAGGAAAGAACTATTATTCTTATACTTTTGCTGAAGAAGGTGTATATTCTGTAGTATATTCATACAAAGGTACTGGATATAATTATATAGATGATAAACATACAATTGAAGTTGTTAATGGTTACGAAGATAACATTGACTTAACTTTTGATTTGGACGGAAGTCTACCAACTTCAATGGTACAAGGTGTAGAAGTTGAATTACCTAAGGCAAAAGGTAAGGATAAGAACAATAGTAATGCTAGTGTGCAAGTTAATACTACTATTACCGTTGAATATTTAGAGAGTAACGGACAATATACTTCAATACCTGTAACAGATTATAAATTTGTGCCAACTTATGCTGGAACTTATAGAATTAAATACAAAGTTACTGATTATTATGGAAATTCTTTTGAGAAAGTTTATGACCCTATTGAAAATGTTCGCGATTCACAAGCACCTACAATTAAAATTGTAGAGAATTATAACATTGAAGAAGATGGGAATGTTTCGGAAGCAACAATTAATAATATGGTAGATGCTAGTACAACTATTCCATCAGTGATAGGTTTACACGATGGCAAATATAATGGAACTATTTCTATTCCAGCAATATTTGCAACAGATAATGTAGCAGGATTTAAAGATTTAACTTTAAAAAGAAGTATAAAAAGTGGAACATCTACTATTGCAAATCTAGATGATACTACAATTGAAGAATACAAAGACAACAAAATAAATAATGCAGTATCTTATACATTTAAAGAAGAAGGAACTTATACAATAGTTTACAGGGCTTATGATAAAACTAATTCAACTACTGATAGTTTATATAGTTTTACAGTTGTCGTTAAGGATACTATTGAAGATAAAATTGCTCCAACTGTTCAAGTAAAAGAGTTTGTTTCTAATGAAGATGGTGTATTAATTGATACAGCAGAACCTAACCAAAAAATAAGAATTGCTAAGCCTACTGTAATAGATTATGTAAAACCAGATGATGCAAGCAATAAAGATACAAACGATACTCGTCCAACTCTAGAAGTTTATGCTCAAATTGGAGATGGGGACGAAACAAAACTAGAACTTGATGAAGATGAGAAGTACTATGAATACACTATACCTGCAGATGCTACTCAAGATTTGAAGATTATTTATAAAGCAACTGATTGTTATGGAAATACTGGTAATGTCAGTGATATAAATGGACTTATCAAAACTTTAAGCATAATTAATACAAGTGAAACATCTGTCCCTGTAATTGCTAATGTGAAAACAGATTTAGGAACTGACTTACCACAATACCAAGAAATAAATTTAAATGGTGCAACTAATATAACAGTTACAGATGCTGACGATAATGATGTTCAATTAAAAGTTGTTGTAACGAAAGAGGGAGAGGTAGTTGAAGAAATTAATTTAACTACAATGTTGACAAAACAACCAACTGGTGGTTCTGTAAGAGAAGTTTTAAATGCTAAATTTACTCCTAATAGTGCTGGAAGTTATGTAGTTAACTTTGTTGCATATGACCATGCTGGTAACTATTCTGTTCAAAGTGCAAAATTTAGTGTAAAAAGTCAATCAACTCCTATAATCAGTGTAAATGATTATCCAACTGAAATGGAATTGGGCAAAGCATATATCCCACAAGCATATGTTCTTCTTGACGGCAAAGTTGATGAAGGTGCTAAAATAACAATGCAAATTGAAGGCGATATAAATAAAGTAGGAACAGTTAAAGTAACATATAGTGCTATAGGTTCTAATGATATAGAAACTGAAGAAAAAACTATAACTATTTATGTTAAAGATTCTGTTAAACCAACAATATCTATTGATAGTGAAGTACCTGAATACGTTAAATTAGGTGACAAAGATGAAGGTGGTTTATATCCTGAAATTTCATTGCCAGGGTTTACAGCAGTAGATGATGGTTCAAAAGTCAACCCTTCAACTTACAAAATTGTTGTAAAGAATAAGAATGATGTAGAAATAGCCAAAGCAGATGGTGCAGAAGGAATTAAGTTTAGACCTACAGGTGATGGTAAATATAAAGTAACTTACTCAGTTTCAGATTATGCTGGTAATGTAATTACTGAAACTTATACTATTAATGTCGGTGATGTTCAAAAACCTGTAATAACAATTAAAAATGAGCCTGTTACTACAGCAAAATTAAAAAATGGTTCTTACTCATTAGTGATTGATGCTTCTAGTGAAAATATAAAAATTACTGACGTAGTTAATAATTCTGAAACGGTCCTTGAAAATGAAGATTATCTAAGCGTTACAGTAACTAATTCTAGTGGAACAACTATTGAACCTGACGAAGATTCTAATTATGTATTTACGTTAACTGAGGCTGGAGAATACACAATTACTATTACAGCAGAAGATAAAGCAGGAAATCCACAAGTTAAAACTTATAAACTTGATTTGTCTGCAGAAGATAACGGCGTTAATACAACTACAGAAGTTTTGGGAACAATATTATTAGTAATTTCTATTCTTGTATTAATTGGTGTTGTTTGGTACTTTGTAAAACCAGCACCAAAGAAAAAAAGAAATAAGACTAACCCAAATAAAAAATTAGAAAATGATGATAAAAAATAATTGAATTTTAAAAAAAGCATATTCTTCGTAATATGCTTTTTAATATTTAAGTTATTCATTGTCTATATTATAGGAGTATAAATACACTATAAAAATTGGTTGGATATATAAACAAAAAGTGTTATAATATTTTCGTAATTAAAGTGAGGTAATTATGTTAGACAAGCAAACTGTTGTATTATTAGATAATTTAAATAATTTATGTCAGGATGGGAATTATAAAGTTTTAGACAAAAATGACTTGATTAATAATTATTCAAAAAAATATAAAATAAATCAAGATAGTTTAAATGATATGATTGAACATTTGCAACAAAGAAGTTACATAAATGTTAAATACAGTGATGATAATGTTTATTGTTTAACTGTTTTACCTAAAGGTAGATTGTTTGAAGAAAAAAACAAGGAACTACAAAATGAAAGAAAAAAGTATAATAAACTCATTATAACTGCAATGTCTTTGTCATGTATTTCTGCTTTTGTTGGGGCATTTTGTGCAATGATTTTGTACAATATAATATTTTAGGGGATAAATATGTTATTAAAAAATGAAAAAAAAGTTTTAAAAGTTATATTAAATTTATGTAAAAATAATAATACTTGCTTAACTTCTCACGAGGAAATTGTTAGTTGTCTAAAATCAAAAGATTATTTAACTCGTAAGGAAATTGACGATATTATAAATAATTTATCACTTCAAGGGTATATTGACAATATTATTACAGATAATAAAGGGAAGAAAAATTATTGTATAACTATCCAAAATAAAGGCGAAACTTTTACTAGAGAAGAAAAAGATAAAAAGAAAGTTTTGTTGCAGAGATTAGGCATAACTATAGGACTTGCTATTGTGTCTTTTGTAGTAACCATTATTTTGAAAGCAATTTTTTGATGGAGAAGTAGATGGATAAATTTATATTAGAGTCTAAATATAAGCCGACGGGCGACCAACCTTATGCTATTGATAAATTAACAGATGGATTTTTATCTGGGTTAAAAAGTCAAGTTCTTCTAGGTGTTACAGGTAGTGGGAAAACTTTTACTATGGCTAATGTAATAGCGAATCTAAATAGACCTGCATTAGTTATTGCTCATAATAAAATTTTAGCAGCACAATTGTGTAACGAATTTAGAGAATTTTTTCCCAAAAATAGAGTGGAATTTTTTGTAAGTTATTATGATTATTATCAACCTGAGGCATATATTCCTAGTTCTGACACTTATATAGAAAAAGATATGTCAATCAATGATGAAATAGATAAATTGCGTCACAGTGCAACATGTTCATTATTTGAGAGAAATGACACTTTAATTGTAGCTTCCGTTTCTTGTATTTATGGTTTAGGTAATCCTGAAATTTATAAAAACGCAAGGCTATCTTTGAGACCTAATGATATTGTAGATAGAAATCAAGTTATGAAAAAACTTGTTGGAATGAGATACGAAAGAAATGATTTAGACTTTAAACGTGCTACTTTTAGAGTTAGAGGAGATATTTTAGACATAATTCCACCTAATTCAAGTACTATGGCTTATCGTATAGAATTTTTTGGTGACGAAATAGAGAAAATAAAAGAAATTGACGTTATTTCTGGTAAAGTTTTGTGTGAATTAAAACATTGTTTTTTATTTCCTGCTAGCCATTATGCTGTAGATAGTTTAAGTGCTGAATCTGCTTTAAGACAAATAGAACTAGATTGTGTTGAGAGAGTAAAATATTTTGAGTCTAAAGGAAAACTAATTGAAGCACAAAGAATTCAAGAACGTGTTAAATATGACGTTGAGATGATTCGAGAAATGGGATACTGTAACGGGATAGAAAATTATTCACGTTATTTTGATGGACGTGAAATAGGTCAAGCACCATATACTCTTTTAGATTATTTTCCAAAAAATTTTGTAACATTTATTGACGAGAGTCATATGTCTATACCACAAATAAAAGCAATGTATAAGGGTGATTTGGCTCGCAAAACAAGTTTAGTGGAATATGGATTTAGACTACCTGCCGCATTTGATAATAGGCCTTTGAAGTTTGAAGAGTTTGAGGATAGATTAGGACAAGTAACTTTTGTTTCTGCAACTCCTGCTAAATATGAATTATCTTTAAGTGACCAAACTGTAGAACAAATTATTAGACCTACAGGACTTATAGACCCTATAATTGAAGTTAGAAAAATTGAAGGACAAATAGACGATTTAATTGGAGAAATATTTGTAACTACACAAAAAGGGTTTAGGGTTCTTATAACTACACTGACAAAGAAAATGGCTGAAGATTTATCTGCCTTTTTAACTGAGCATTCTATTAAAGTAAAATATATGCATTCTGAGATAGATACCTTGGAACGAGTTGAAATTATCAATGGTTTAAGAAATGGAGATTTTGATGTTTTGGTAGGTATTAACTTATTAAGAGAAGGGCTTGATATACCAGAAGTTGCTTTAGTGGCTATTCTTGACGCAGATAAGGAAGGGTTCCTAAGAAGTGAGGGTGCTTTAATTCAAACAATAGGCAGAGCAGCAAGAAATAGTGAAGGTAGGGTTATTATGTATGCTGATGTAATTACTGATTCTATGAAATTTGCTATAAATGAGACCAATAGAAGAAGAGAATTGCAACAAGCGTATAACAAGGAACATAATATTATTCCAAAAACTATTACAAAAAACATTAACAATACTCTTCATATTACCAAAAAAGCAGATAATAAAACTAATAAAACTAATAAAGAAATAATGGAAGAAATAGAGAAATTAAAATCACTTATGAATATTGCTAGTAAAAGTCTTGATTTTGAGCAAGCAATAATAATAAGAGAAAAAATTAATGAATTAAAAAAGAATATAAAATAGAGGAAGTAATGTTAGAAAGAATATATGTTAAAGGGGCTAAAGAAAACAATTTAAAAAATATTGATGTTGAAATACCAAGAAATAAATTGGTTGTTTTTACAGGTGTCAGTGGAAGTGGAAAATCTACTTTAGCTTTTGATACTATTTTTGCAGAAGGACAAAGAAGATATGTGGAGTCTTTATCTTCATATGCAAGGCAATTTCTAGGTCAAATGCAAAAGCCTAATGTAGAAAGAATTGATGGTTTATCGCCTGCTATTTCTATTGACCAAAAAACTACTTCACATAACCCACGTTCAACTGTCGGCACCGTAACAGAAATTTATGATTACTTAAGATTATTATATGCTAGAGTAGGTACGGCGTACTGTCCTAACTGTGAAAGAAAAATTGAATCTCAAACAGTCGACCAAATTATTGACAAAATAAAAGAATTGGGAGAGGGGGCTAAGTTTATAGTTTTATCTCCAGTTGTGCGTGGACAAAAAGGCACATTTGCTAAGTTGTTAGAAAATGCACAAAAAGATGGATTTGCTAGAGTTGAAATAGATGGTGAAATGTATGAACTTGGAGATAACATAACTCTTGAGAAAAACAAGAAACATAATATTAACATTGTCATTGACCGTTTAATATTAAGAGAAGGAATTGAAAAAAGATTAAATGATAGTTTAGAAATTGCTTTACAACAATCTAACGGATTAGTTTTAATCAAAGCCTTTGATAGAGAGTATTTATATAGTACCCAACACGCATGTACACATTGTAATATTTCAATAGGTGAAATAGCTCCACGTTTATTTAGTTTTAATAACCCGTTTGGTGCTTGTGCTGAATGTAATGGTTTGGGCGTAAAAATGGAAATTGATAAAAATAAAGTATTAAAAAATGAAAATTTATCAATTAATGAAGGTGTTGTCTATGTATCAGGTTGGAATATGGAACCACGTTCAATATCCGAGATGTATATGAAAGGTTTATCAAAAAAATACAATTTTAGTTTAGACACTCCATTTAAAGATTTGCCTGATAACATAAAAAATATAATTTTATATGGGACAAAGGGTGAAGAAGTAGAATTTACCTACAAGAGAAATAATAAAGAACAAAAGTTTGTTCATCCTTACGAAGGTATTATTAATAATCTTGAAAGACGTTATCGTGAATCTAATAGCGAAAGCGTCAAAAACGATATTGGTAGACTTATGATAGAACATTTATGCACTAAATGTAATGGTAAACGATTAAGACCAGAAGCCTTAAGTATAAAAATTGGTGACAAAAACATTATGCAATTATGTGATATGCCTATCGTTGATATTATTAATTTTTTTGATAAATTAAAACTTAATTCTTATCAATATTCTATCGCTATGCCAATTCTTAAAGAAGTTCACGCAAGGCTAAACTTTCTAGTGGATGTTGGCTTAGATTATTTAACTTTATCAAGAGCATCAAGTACATTAAGTGGTGGCGAGTCACAAAGAATAAGATTAGCATCACAAATCGGGAGTGGTTTAACAGGCGTTTTATATATTTTAGATGAACCAAGTATTGGGCTACACCAAAGAGATAATGAAAGGTTATTATTGACATTAAACCACTTAAGAGATTTAGGAAATTCAGTCATTGTAGTAGAACACGACGAGGATACAATTAAATCTGCTGATTATATCGTAGATATAGGTCCATATGCAGGTGTCAAAGGTGGCGAACTTGTATATTCAGGAGATGTTGCTGGACTTATGGATTGTAGTGAATCTGTTACTGGAGAATATGTGTCAGGTAGGCATAAAATAATTGTCCCTAAAGTTAGAAGGCAACTAGATAATGGATATATTGAAGTTAAAAAAATTACACAAAATAATCTTAAAAACGTTAATTTAAAATTGCCTTTAGGAGTATTTAACGTTATTACTGGGGTTAGTGGAAGTGGTAAAAGTAGTTTAATAACTGAAACACTTTATCCGGCATTAGCCAATAGATTAAATAACGCTAATTTAACGGAAGGTGAGTATAAAGAAATAATAGGTTACGAAAATTGTGATAAAGTAATATTTATTGACCAAAATCCAATAGGTAGAACTCCTAGAAGTAATCCAGCCACATACTGTGGAATTTTCACACCTATAAGAGAATTATTTGCTAAAACAATTGATGCGAGTGAACGTGGTTATAACGCAGGAAGATTTAGTTTTAATGTTAAAGGTGGGCGTTGTGAAGCGTGTTCGGGAGACGGAATTAAAAAAATTGAAATGTTTTTCTTGCCAGATATATATGTCCCTTGTGAAGTTTGCAAGGGCAAACGGTACAATAGAGAAACATTGGAAGTTAAATATAAAAATAAATCAATTTATGATGTTCTTGATATGACAGTTGAAGAGGCACTTGAATTTTTTGATAGTGTACCACAAATCAAGAATAAAATTCAAACATTATATGATGTTGGATTAGGGTATATCAAATTAGGACAGCCAGCCACAACGCTAAGTGGTGGAGAAGCACAGAGAGTTAAATTGGCAACTGAATTAGCCAAAAGAAGCACTGGTAAAACTATCTATATACTTGATGAACCCACAACGGGATTATCTATGTATGATGTAGAAAAATTAATTAATATTCTTCAAAGGTTAGTTAAAGGGGGAAATACTGTAGTTGTAATAGAACATAATTTAGATTTAATTAAAGTTGCAGATTATATTATAGACATAGGCCCAGAAGGTGGAGATAAGGGTGGACAAATAATTGCAGAGGGAACACCTGAACAAATCTCTCAATGTGCAAATAGCCATACTGGAAAATTTTTAAAACCATATTTAGAATAAATACAGGTTTTAATTATTTATAATAAACAAAAAGCAATTATATAAATTCACTATAAAATAAATTTTATTTGTATATTTGAGATAAAAAAATACCTTAGATTAAACAAAAATTAATTTTTCTAAGGTATTTTTTATTTTAAAAATTTTATAAGTATTTATACATCATACCAAGTTTTCCCAGTAGAAATATTTATTGTTAAAGGGACATTAAGTTTAACCACATTTTCCATAATTTCTTTTAATAAACTGCTAACTTCTTCAATTTCATTTTCAGGGCATTCTAATATTAATTCATCGTGAATTTGTAAAATCATTTTACTTTTTAGTTTTCTATTTAACAATTCTTCATCAATTTTTATCATTGCTATTTTTATAATATCACTTTCTGTGCCTTGAAGTGGGGTATTCATAGCAACTCTTTCACCAAATTTTTGAATATTTTTATTTCTAGAAGCAAGTTCTGGAATAAATCTTTTTCTTCCAAACATTGTAGTAACGTATCCCAATTCTTTGGCATTTTCGATGCAATGCGTCATATATTCTTTAACGCCACTATAATTGTCAAAATATTTATTTATATAGTCTTTGGCTTCATTTCTAGTTATATTTAATGATTGTGATAAACCATAGTCGCTTATTCCGTATATAATGCCAAAGTTAACAGATTTAGCAATTCTTCTCATTTGTGAAGTAACTTTATTTATAGAAGTGTTAAAAATTTCACTTGCAGTATAAGAGTGTATATCAAGCCCATTTTTGAAAGCATTTACTAATTTTGAATCATTGCTATAATGTGCAAGAAGCCTAAGTTCTATTTGACTATAATCTGCTGATAAAAATACATTTTCACTAGACTTGCAAACAAACATTTTTCTTAGACTTTTTCCTTCCTCGTCCTTTGTTGGTATATTTTGTAAATTTGGATTAGTGCTTGAAAGTCTACCTGTTGTAGCCATAGTTTGATTAAATTCTGTGTGAATAATATCATTATTATCTAAATGAGGTATTAACCCGTCTAAATATGTGCTAACAATTTTAGAAACTTTTCTATAGCGCATTAGCAATGGTATAATAGGGTGAGTATAAATTAGTTCTTGCAAAATTTCTATGCTTGTAGAACGTTTCTTTCCTTTTGGTAATGGTAACTTTAATTTATCAAACAAAACTTCTGCTAATTGAATAGTCGAATTAATATTAAATTTTTCGCCAGCCAAAGCATAAACTTGTTCTACAATTTCATCAATTTGTGAACTAAACTTATTAGACAATTCAATTAAAGTTTGTCTATCTACCTTAATTCCTTCAACTTCCATATTGAATAAAACATCTTCTAATTTTAATTCAATATTTTCATATAGTTTATTTAATTCCAATTCTTTTAATTTTGGTTCTAAAAGATTTTGTGCTTGCAATAATCCAACTGCCATTGCTTTTATATTTAAATCTAAATATTGAAAAGCTTTATCAATTATATCAAATTTTACAGAAGCATCAATTAAATATTGAGCCAATGATACGTCAAAACAAGGCATAGAAATATTTTCGCCTAAATTTAATGAACTCAAATAATGTTTTAACCTTTTATATTTAAAATAGCATTGATTAATATTTTTGTTAATGGCATAAGGCATTAATTTTTCAATTAATTTATTAGTGTCATCTTTAACTTTATTTGTAATAAAATAATAATTTGTGTTTGTATCAAAAGCAAAATGAAATTCATCATAATATTTCTCATAATGCATACAAAATCTTTTAGGGTTTTGTATTTTTGTTAAAATTTCATCTAATTGTTTAACGCTAGTTATTTCAATAATATCGCATTGCTGTAAGGCTTCATTTTTGGTTTGTGAATTGGACATAAAAATATCTCGTTTTAATAATGAAGAAAATTCGTATTCATTAAATTTATTTTTAACTTCATCGTCAAATGGAAAATCATAAGTTAAGGAACTTAAATCACATTCAATATCTGCATTGATATTAATTTTTGCTAAGTCATAACTTAAGTAAGCCATATCTTTAGATTCTATGACTTTTTTTTGTTTAGCACCCGTTAGTTTGTCTATATTATTGTATAATTGGTCAAGTGAGCCAAATTGGTGCATAAATTCCATAGCCGTTTTTTCGCCAACGCCATTTATACCCGGTATATTATCACTATTGTCACCCATCATAGCCTTCAAATCTATTATTTTCTTGGGCTCAAAGTCGTAAATATCTTGGAAATGACTATTATCAAATATTTCTATTTCACTTATGCCTTTTTTTGTTAGCCATACAGTTGTGTTATCATCAATAAGTTGTAATAAATCTTTATCTCCAGATACAATAACACTAGAAACATTAAACCTTTTTGTTAATGTTCCTATTATGTCATCTGCTTCAATTCCTTCTTTCATAATTACTTGAATATTCATTTTCTTTAGTAATTCTTGAATAAGTGGCATTTGTTCAAGCAAATCTTCAGGCATAGCATTTCTGCCAGCTTTATATTCAGGGTATAGTTGATGCCTAAAAGTAGGTGCGTGCATATCAAACGCAACTGCTAAATATTTAGGTTTATTTTCTGTTATTAATTTAACTAAAATATTACAAAAACCAAAAATTGCATTACATACTAATCCGTTTTTGTTTTTTAATGGTGGCATCGCATAAAATGCTCTATTTGCAAGAGAATTACCATCTATAATAATAAAATCCACAATAACCTCGCTAAATATGATTATAGCATAATATTATCAAAAACACAAATAAATATATTATTTAGTGTTTTAGTAATATATTTATTTTGTGTAATTTTTTTGAAAATAGTTGCAAAATAAAAATATTTATGATATAATAAAAAAGTAAGCCGAAGTGGCGGAATTGGCAGACGCACAAGACTCAAAATCTTGCGAGGGCAACTTCGTGTGGGTTCAAGTCCCACCTTCGGCACCACAAATGAAAAACACTATATGTAGTAAGTTTGAAATATCAAAACGCTATATATGGTGTTCTTTTTTGTTTTAGGCACAATTTAGGTAAAAATAATAAATTTTTGTGCCTAATATACAAAATTATAAGATTAAAACTTAATTTTTTGATAAATTTAAAATTAATATTTTTTATTAAGATTAATTAAAGAGAAATTGTAAGAAACTATTACAAAAACTTAATATAAACTACATATAATTTTCAAAAATTATTTGATAAAAGTAATATTATATGATATAATAAGAGAAATAGGAGATTTATTTATGGCAGAAATAAATGAAAATTTAGAAGAAGAAAGAACTAATGGTAAAGTAATGTTTAATAAAGACATTATAAAATCTATTGTATCATTAGCGACAAAAGAAATAAATGGTGTAGCTAGTATGAATAAGACAACAAAAAATGTTTTAGTAAAATTAGCGAAAGGTAAAAATGACAATGGTGTTAGAGTTGTTAACAAAGGTAACGAAGTAGAGGTTGATGTTTTTATCAATATATTTTCTGATGCTAATGTTAAAGATATTGCTTGGAGAATACAAGAAAACATTAGAACTAGTGTTCAAAGTATGATGAATATCAAAGTTAAGGCAGTAAATGTGTATATAGTAGATGTTGACTTTTCTAACTTGGAGAGAGAATAATGACAAGACGTGAATGTAGAAGTGTAGCACTTAAATTATTATTTTCTTCTTTGGATAATAAAGAAAATAATTATAATCTTACTTTAAACGAAATAGTTGCAGATGAAAGTATTTCACAAAGTGATATGGAGTTTATTAACCAATTATATAATACAGTTATCGAAAATGAAACTGAAATCATAAGTAGTATTAGTTTAAAATTACAAGGATATGAATGGAAGAGAGTATATAAGGTTGATAAGTGTTTGTTAATGCTTGCTATATGCGAAATGAATTACATTAAACAAACTCCACAAAAGGTAATAATTAATGAAACTATTGAGTTAGCAAAGGAATACTCGACAGAAAAAAGTCCAAAATTTATAAATGGTATACTTGCACAATTTGTAGGTGATTAATGATTGAAGAACAAAATTTTATAACCGTTTCACAATTAGGCAATTACATAAAGAATATATTTGATAATGAGGAGATGTTGCATAACATCTCAATTTTTGGTGAAATTTCTGCTTATAAGTTGTATAGGGGAGATACAGCATATTTTACAATCAAAGACGAGGAAGCCAACATTGACTGTGTTATGTTTGGTGCTAATAAATTAGATTTTCAACCACAAATCGGTGAAAGTGTGATTGTTAAAGGTTCTCCTAATTATTATGTTAAGGGTGGAAAATTAAATTTTAATGTAAAAAATATGATTGCATACGGTAAAGGTGCTCTGTATTTAAAATTTTTACAATTAAAAGAAAAGTTGGAAAAAGAAGGACTATTTAAAGAAGAATATAAAAAAGTAGTCCCTAATAATGCAATTAATATAGGAGTAGCAACTAGTTTACAGGGTGCAGTATTGCAAGACATAAAAAATGTATCATACCGAAGAAATGCTGGTGTAAATTTATTTGTTTATGGATGTCGTGTTCAAGGATTAAAGGCAGACGAAACGATAATTGAAGCAATTAAAGAATTAGATAAATTAAATTTAGATGTTATTATTGTAGCTCGAGGAGGGGGAAGCAGTGAAGATTTAGATTGCTTTAATTCAGAAAAATTAGCCAGAGTTGTATTTGATTGCAAAACTCCTATTATTTCAGCAGTAGGGCACGAAACCGATTTTACAATAATTGATTTTGTAGCTGATAAAAGAGCACCTACACCATCAGCGGCAGCGGAAATAGTAGTTGCTAATGTTACGGAACAAGTTCAACTATTGACAAAATTATTGAATAGACTTTATATATCTTTGAATAGAGAAATAATGCAAAAAAAACGAGAGTGCGAAATTGATTTACAAAAAAATTATGTATATTTAGTTAATTATATACAAAGTGTGAAACAGAAATTATTAATAAACTTAAATAAACTTGAAAGATATGAAAACGAATTTTTAATTAATATAAATAATAAGTATAAGTTATTGTGTCAAGCGTTAGAAAAATCTAATCCCTTAATTATAATGTCAAGGGGATTTGCAACGATAGAAGATATTAGTGGTAAGAAAATAAATAGTATTAATCAAGTTCAAAAAGGGCAACAAATTAGCATAAATTTAATTGATGGTCAAATTCAAGCATTAATTAATGAAATAGATAAGGAGAAGAAATATGAATTTTGAAGAACTATTAAAAAATATTGAACAGATAACACAAAAAATAGAAAGTGGAAATATTTCACTTGATGAGTCTGTTAAATTATATGAGCAAGCTATGAAAGACTGCAAAGAATGTTATAGTATATTAAATGATGCCAAAGGAAAAATTGAAATTTTAAATAAAGAATATAATGAATTAACAAATCAAGAAAATAACAATCAATCTTTAAATAATAATGATGAAATATAAAAAAAAGACGGAACATAATTTTGTATTTGTGTTTCGTCTTTTTTTATTGCATAACAACTATAATTTTATTTTTCGTTTTCATTATTTTTTGCTAATTTAGATTTTATTTTATTACATGCTATATTAAAATATAGTTTAGTTTTATTTGAAACTCTTCTTAGTTTATTTACTACAATTTCTTTTTTGCTGATTTTTTCTTCTTCTATTACTTGAGGTTCATCTGGTTGAGTTATTTTTTGTTTTACCTTGTATGCATACCCCTTAACATTATCAAAAAATGATTGTAATTTTTGAATTCTTTCGCTTGTCTTAGAATCTGTATCATTTTCTTGATTATTAAATTTGCTTTTAACTATTTCTACAGTATTTTTAATATTGTTTTTTGTTTTGTCTTTAACTTCTACAGTTTTATTAACTATTTTGTCTTTGACTTCTACGCTTTTAGTTGCAATTTTATTTTTTGTCTCTTTTGCTTGATTAGGCACATTCTTTATTTTTTGAGATAATTTTTCTAATCTTTCTACGTTGTGTTGTTTCCTTTCTATCTTTGCTTTTTGTTTTATTGCAGCCTTAGGTTTAATTAAGGTTTTTTGATAAGTTACAAAGTAATTTCTTGCCCCAGCAGAAGTAGGGATTATAGCATAAGATAATGCAGTAAAATAAAGTGGGTTAGTAGTTTTAACTTTTTTGTAACGAATATAATTATTTTGTTTGTTCATAATTTTCTTCTCCTTCATAATTTTTGTTCATTTTGTAAGTATTTGTTTGTCTAATAAGATTGCTAACATAATTTTGTTTTTTTAGTACATCATTAAGACAATATGTTACATCAGGCAATGTATATGTAAAAGGCTCTAATTTTGCTTGATATTTTAAAATCTTTTCAGTATTATTTCCTTCTTTTAACGATTTGTCGTAAAAATTAATGTATGAATTTAATAAACATTCTTTATTTTTTTTGTATAAATCAATGTTTTGATTTGCTGTGTCTTGAAGTGCCTTATATTCTTTTATTTTACGGGCTAAATTTTCATAATTTTTTTGTAACAATTTAAAATAATTAGACTGTTTATTTAATTGATTAAAATTTTCACAATAAAAATTTACAATATTATCAAATTTAATTTTGTTTGAAACTATCCATTTGTCGTATAATTTGTTTAATATATAAATTTGTTCAATTATACGTTTTTTGATTAAAGATAATTGACGTTCACATAGTAAATGAACTTGCATTACATTAATCTTAGAAAAATTAGATATTTTAGGCAATTCAAAATCAATTTTTGCGATTTTATCAATTACTTTATTTCGACTTTTCATATCAATCATAGAAACCTCGCTGATAGTAAATTAATTATATCATTATATGTTACTTTTGTCAATATCAAAACTAAAAAAATAACAATTTATTAATTATTTACTTAAAATTATTAAAATTTATTTTATTATCTGCAAAAATTTTGGTATAATTTGTCATAAAGGTAAAAAAATGATAAGGATATTTGCTAGAAGGCCATTCGTATTTGTTGCATTATTTTTGTGCTTAGGTGTTTACGTGATGGTAAATTGCTTAGAAAAAGATGTGATATTATTTTATGTGATAACATTATTTATTTTCGTAGTATTTGTAGTTTTAACAATTTTAATAACTGCAGTATTTGATAAAAGTCGATTTGTAAATGTGTTTATCAAATTCCTTGCAATAAATAAATTAATTATACTCTTTTGTTTTATAATGTATGTCTTAGGTGGTCTTCTAGCTTATAATAAAATAAATTACTACACGACAAATATTGATGAAGAAACATATGAGATTACAGCAATTGTTGATTCAAGCGAAGAATATTATTCTAGTAAAAAATTGTATCTTAAAAATGTTACAATTATTTTTGATGGTAAAGAAGAAAAACTAAAAGGTATTACTTGTTTAACTTTCTATGAAAATGAAAATGAATTGTCAAACATAGAAGTAGGGGATAAAATTAATTTTGTCGGTAATTTAACTTCTAATTATCCTATAAAGAATGGAGAGTTAGATTATTATTCTATAAGAGATAACATACGCTATGAAGCACAATATATAAGTGATCTAGAAATAGTAGAGAATAATTTATTGGGTGCAAGTGATATTATTCACAAAAAAGTCTTGGATACGCTTATTTCTCAAATGCCTATTGATATTGCATATTTATCTTACTCAATATTATTTGGAGATAGTTCATATCTAAGTGATTTTACTAATGAGTCATTCAAAATAAGTGGTGTTGCACATATAGTAGCAGTTAGTGGTATGAATGTTGTCATTATTGTATCACTTTTACTCTTTATTTTTAGATTTATAAAAATTAGAAAATTAATCAAGTTTATTATAATAAATTTAGTTTTAATAGGGTATTGCTACTTATGTGCGTTTACGCCTAGTGTCGTTAGGGCGACAATAATGGCACTTATAGTATTATCTGCAAGATTTATCGGGAAACAAGGGGATATATTATCTTCTTTAGGTTTGTCGTGTATAATTATTTGTATCATTTGGCCATTGTCAATATATGATGTAGGCTTTTTGCTAAGTTTTACAAGTGTCATAGGTATAGTATTTTTTGGTAATGCAATCAATAATTTTTTACACAAGAATTGCAAATTTCCTAATTTTTTATCTTCATCAATAGCAATGACTGTATCTGCACAAATTGGCATATATCCAATAATGGCTACATATTTTAATAGTTTCTCGCTATACTCTATACCAGCAAATATTGTTATAGTACCAATATTCTCACTTGGTTATATTTTATTGTTTGCTACTATTGTATTATCATTAGTTTTCCCATTTTTAGCGTTTACATTATTTCTGCCTAGTGTTGTATTGAGTTTTGTAAATTGGTTCCCTAGTATATTTGTTAATTTGCCATATGCGAATTTATACGTAAGTGAATTAAATTTATTATCTTTTGTATACTATGTATTTATTACTTTTATTTCTCAGTTTATATTGATTAAAGATAAAATCAAATTGCCAATAAATATAATTTTGATTATAACACTATTAACGTTATTTATAATAGATATATTGCCTAAAAAATATAGAAATACAGATGCGATTGTTTTTGATAACAGTATAAGCACAGTACTCTTAACATCTAAAGAAAACGATAAAATTTTAGTTGGAGTAGGTGGAAAATATGATACAAATAAATTAACAGAAAATATTCAACGTGCTAGAATATATTCACTAGATGCAGTATTTATAATAAATTCGAATGTGGATATGTACATACAAAGAACAAATTTAGAAGCTTTACAAAAAGTTTGCGATATTAAAAATATTTATGTAGAAGAAAATTCAAAGTATGCTTTTGAAACATTAAAGAATGGGGCAGTTACTATAATACCAAATAACGACATCATAAAAATAAATAATTTAAATATTTATCCATTATTTGTAAATGAAGTGTTAGTGGCGATGCTTTTTGTAATTGATAACATTGAATATGCATTTATATTTGATGTGAATATGGCACAAGCTTACCAACTTCAAAATATGCTTAAAAATAGTGTAAACATTCTATGCTATGATAATGAAGACTATTTGTACTTTAATGGGTATCCAAAAATAATAGAAAAATAAATCTAAAGAATTGTAAATTAGAATTATTTATGTTATAATTAAAATTAGGTGAATTATGAAATTTGTTGAATTGAAGCAAAACTTAAAAAAACAAATAGATAATGTTTATTTGATTTATGGAGAAGATAGATATTTACAAGATAAAAGCATAGAAATGATAAAAAAAATATGCATAGATAATTATATAGAAATGAACCAATCTATTTTTACTGATGAAAATATAAATATTCAACAAATGTTAGAACAAGCGCAAACTTTACCATTTATGAGTAATTTTAGATTAATAATTATGCGAGATTGTTTTAATAAACTAACTGATTCAGAAAAAAAACAAATAAAGGACTACATAAAAAGTCCTGTAAAAACAACTATATTTATAATGTGTGTAAACGAAAAAAATGAATTTTTGAAAAGTTTGCATTCTAGTGTAAACGAAGTAGATTGTTCTTTTATGGATGCTAAAACATTAGGTATGCTTGTACCCATAATGCTAAAGGAGTATGGTAAACAGATAACAACTAATGCTCTCAATAAATTATTAGAGTATTGTTCGTACGACTTAGGTAGAATTGAAAATGAAATTAAAAAATTATCAATAATAAGCAGTAGCGATGTCATTACTCCTGATGAAGTAGAAATTAATGTTGCTAAGACAATTGATTATGAAGTATATATATTAGCCAATGCAATTTGTGAGAAGGATACCGAATATGCCATTAGATTGTATGAGCATATATTAGCAAAAAAAGGTAGCACACAATACATTTTAAGCACTTTAGCCACTTTTATGAGAAGATATTTTTATTTACACGCAACAAAAAGTGATAAACAATTGTGTTTAAATACATTTAAAATAACAGATTATATTATGCAAGTTAACATATCAAAAAGCAATAATTTAAAAAAAGGGGCATTAATGAATTGCTTAAACAAAATATTAGAAACTGACTATGAAATAAAGGCAGGAAAACAAACTGAGAACAATGCTATGTACAATTTGATATTATATTTAACTACTAAATTATAAAAATATGGTGTATTATTTTTATGTAATACACCATATTTTGTATTTAATATAATTTAATAAAATTATTTAAATTGTTCTTTTAATTCTTTAAATGTTTTTTGAATGATATCCATAGCTTCATCCATTAGGCTTTCGGTATGAGTAGCAGTATAACTTGTTCTAATGATTGCGTCGCCGACAGGTACTGCTGGGCTTATAACTGGATTAACATATACACCATTTTCAAATAGTCTTTTGCACGCAATAAAAGTAAATTCATCTTGATAAGTATTAATAGGAATGATTGGGGCTACTGACTCTCTTATATCGATTTCACGTTCTTTAAGACCTTTTCGCACATAATCACTTATGTGTTGTAAATTTTTTACCATCTGTGGATTTTGTTTTAAAAGGTTTAAAGCCATCCTAGCACATTCTACATTAGCTGGTGGCATAGACGCTGAGAATATGAAAGGGCGAGAATTATGACGCACATAATCTACAATTTCCTTTTTGCCTGCCATACAACCACCTAAACTTGCTAATGATTTGCTAAATGTTTCCATAATAATATCGACTTCATCTTCTAATCCATAGTATTCGGCAGTACCAGCACCTCTTTCACCAAACACACCCAAGCCGTGTGCATCGTCAACCATAACTCTGGCATTATATTTTTTGGCTAGTCTTACAATTTCAGGTAAATTACAAATATCTCCACCCATACTAAAGACGCCGTCTGTTACTATCAATTTGCCTTTAGAATCGTCAATCATACTTAATTGTCTTTCTAAATCATTCATATCATTATGTTCATATCTATATAGTTTAGCAAAACTTAATCTACAAGCGTCATAAATTGAAGCGTGATTTTCTTTATCTCCAATTATTACATCATTTCTACCTGCAATGGCAGATATAATTCCTAAATTAGTTTGAAATCCCGTAGAGAAAGTTATTGCGTCTTCCTTATGTAAAAAATCTGCAATTTCTTTTTCTAACTGTTTATGAATATCTAAAGTTCCGTTCAAAAACCTAGAGCCAGAGCATCCAGACCCGTATTTTTCTATAGCTTTAACGCCTGCTTCAATTACTGCTGGATGTGATGTTAAGCCTAAGTAATTGTTAGAACCTAGCATAATTGTCCTATGATTTTCCATTTGTACAACTATGTCTTGTCCACTATTTAGTTCGTGGAAATATGGATAAATGCCTTTTTCTCTGGCATTATTTGCGATATCATAATCGTAACATTTTTGAAATAAATCCATTCTTTTTCTCCTTGTACGGACAAAGTATATCATAATTACATACATTAAGCAAACAAATCAAAAATTTTTTTTTAATTTTAGTTAAAATGCCAAATATTAGTAAATGTTTTTTTATAAAAAATACATTATTATTTTTAAAACACTTGATAAATATCTATAAATGTAGTATCATATAAAAAATAAATATGGTAGGTTAAGAATGATTGAATTTGTTAATGTTAAATTAGGATATGTTAAGGAATACTTTGCGTTATATAATTTAAATTTAAAAGTTGGTAATGGTGAAAAGGTAGCTATTATAGGGCAACAAGACGACGGGAAGACAAGTTTTCTTAGGCTTTTAGCGAAACTTGAGAAACCTACTTTTGGCGATATTTATTACAATGATGTATTATTAGAAAATATTGATTATTCTAAAGATTTATCAGTCGCATACATAGCAAATAAGCCTATTTTACTTAATTCAACACCTGCAAAAAATATTGATTATGTTCTTAAAATAAAAAAAGTAAAAAGACTTGATAGAAAAAATATAATTGATAAAATATTAGAAGATTTTGGACTTACAGAATGTAAAAATCTAAGAATAAAAAATTTGTCTTTGTATCAAAAAAGATTATTACAATTTGCAATGTTGTCAATAAGACAAAAAATAGATATATTACTAGTAGATGATATTTTATTAAATTTAGAAGATAAACAAAGAAAAAATATATTGGATATTTTGGTATCTTTTATGAAGAAAGATACAACAGTTTTTTTTGCGACAAAAGATATAGAAGTTGCAAAAAGTATATGTGAAAAAATTGTTTATTTAAAGTTAGGAGCTATAGAAAGAATTGAAAACAACAAATTAAAAATCAGTTAGTAGAGGGAATTATGACAACTAATGATATCGTGATTTATAAGAATAAAATAAGAGATAATTCTTGTGTATTAAATATTATGATGGATACTATGGGGCGAGAATGTCCAGATTGTCTTTATTCTATGCTTAGTTCAAAAAAAGTAATGGATGTTATGGAAGATGAAGAACTTATAGCCACGGCACAAGCTTTCTTTGATAATAATCTTAATATTGCTATTACTAGCGAAAAAATCTTTATGCACAGAAATACTTTGGTTTATAGAATAGAAAAAATACATAAAGCAATAGGTCTTAATATTAGAGATTTCGATGATGCTATTACGCTCAAGACTTTAATAATTTTATATAATAATCTTAAACATAAATAATTGGTGCTGAAGACAGCACTTTTTTGTATGATTTCGTTTTGAAAATTAAACAAAGTGTAGTATACTAATAAAGTTAAGGAGTGAATATGAAAATAGTAGTTGATGGATTTGGTGGGGATAATTCTCCTGATGAAATTGTTAAGGGAGTGGCACTAGCTATCAAAAAATATAGTGATTTATATGTTATTATCACAGGTGATAAAGATAAATTAGAAGAACTTTTTGATAATTATGATATAGACAAATCTAGAATAGAAATAGTACATACTACAGAGATAATAATTAATGACGAATCTCCTACTGAAGCAATAAGGGGTAAGAAAGATTCTTCACTTGTAGTGGCACTTAATATTCTTAAAGAAAGAGAAGATGTTTGTGGTTTGGTATCTGCTGGAAGTACCGGTGCAGTTTTAACCGGTGCATTTATGAAGATAGGACGTATGAAAGGAGTTTCAAGACCAGCATTAGCACCTTTACTTCCTACAAAGAATAAGGGGCGAGTCTTACTAATTGATTGTGGGGCTAATATGGATAGTAAACCAATTAATTTATGTCATTTCGCTTTAATGGGTTCAGCATATATGAAAAATATGTTTAATATAGAAAATCCTCGTGTGGCACTTTTGAATGTTGGAGTTGAAGACAAAAAAGGGAATGAGTTATGTCATCAAACTTTTCCTTTGCTAAAGCAATTACCAATTAATTTTGTAGGAAATATGGAAGCAAGAGATTTCTTATCTGGTAAATATGATGTTGTTGTTAGCGATGGATTTAGTGGCAATGTTTTGCTAAAAGCTTCTGAGGGTGCTATACAAACTTTGATGAGTATTTTAAAAAATGAAATAAAGGCTCGTAAAATGAGTATGATTGGGGCTTTGTTTATGAAAAAATCTTTTAAAGCCGTCAAAAAATTAATGGATTATGAACAATGGGGTGGCTCTCCATTTTTGGGTGCTAAAAAAATTTTGATTAAATCTCATGGTTCAAGTTTTGCACCAAGTATTTTGGCTAGCATTGAACAAGTAATTCAAATTAATAATGATAAATTATATGATAAGATAGAAAAGCAAATTGAAGAAACTCAAGATATTTGTGAAAAATTAATTGAAAATAAATAATGGTGAAATATGAATGTTTTAACAAATAGTGGAGTAGAAGAATTAGAAAAAATACTAGATTATAAATTTAAAAATAAAGAATTACTAGATAAAGCATTTACACATTCATCCACTGCAAATTTATATGGGTATGAAAGCAATGAAAGGCTAGAATTTTTTGGGGATAGTATTCTTAGTTTTATTGTTTCTGAAACTTTGTATTTAAAAACACTAGAAGATGAAGGTGATTTATCGCATATACGTGCAAACCTTGTTTCTGCACAAAATTTATCAAAAATAATTGACTCAATGAATATAGAGAAATTTTATAGCGTTAATACACAAGTTATTAAAATGGGTTTTCCTAATAATGTTAAAGCTGATTTATTTGAAAGTATTTTAGGTGCAATTTATTTAGACGGCGGTATTGATGAGTCAAAAAAGTTTGTAAATAAATTTATTGATTTAAGCATAGATACCATAAATACTTCAAAATTAAAAACGGCAGATTCAAAAACTAGACTTCAAGAGTATTTGCAATCAAAAGGTATTATAAATTTTTGTTATCAAACACTTTCACAACAAGGCCCAGCACATAATCCTACTTTTTTAGTTGCTTTGTATGTTGATGGGCAAGAAATTAGTAGGGCTGAGGCACAATCTAAACGTTCAGCTGAACAATTATGTGCTGGGAAAGCTTTAAAAATCTTTTTGGATAAATAGGGTGAATTATGAATTTTAAAAGAATAGAAATGGCTGGGTTTAAATCATTTGCAGATAGATTAGAAATAGATTTTGATTCGGGAATAACTGCGATAGTTGGTCCAAACGGTTGTGGTAAAAGTAATGTTGCCGATTCTGTTCGTTGGGTACTTGGAGAACAATCAAGTAAAACTTTGCGTGGAAGCAGTATGCAAGATGTTATTTTTAAGGGAACTGCAAGTCGTAAATCTTTATCATATTGTGAAGTTTCACTTGTTTTTGATAATTCAGACCATACTTTAAATATGGAATATGATGAAATTATAATAACTCGTAAATTGTATAGGAGTGGTGAAAGTGAATATGCAATAAATAGGACACCTTGTAGGCTAAAAGACGTAGTTAATCTTTTGCATGACTCAGGGGTGGGTAGAGATGGATATTCAATAATTGGACAAGGCAAAGTTGCTGAAATAGTTAATTCAAAGCCTGAAAATCGTCGTGCTATTTTTGAAGAAGCAGCAGGCATTGCAAAATTTAAGGCTAGAAAAATAGAAGCAGAAAGAAAACTAGAAAGAGTGCACGACCATTTGACAAGATTATCGGATATTGCCACTGAACTAGAGCGTCAATTAGGCCCAATGAGAAAACAGGCAGAAGATGCCAAGAAATGTTTAGCGTTAAAAGATGAATTAAGGGTATTAGAAGTTAATGCATATTTAGTGCAATGTGAAACAGCCAATTCAAGACGTCAAGAAGTTAAAGATAAGATACAATCAATTTTAGAAGAATTAAATCTTAAAGAACAACAATTACAAAGTTGTAATCAAAAATACGATAATTCTATGTCTGAAATACAAAAAATTGATGGGGATATAGATAAAATTCACGAACAAGTTGTTGAACTATCCGTAAGTATGGAAAAGCAAGCAGGAGAAACAAAACTTATTCAAGAAAGAATGAATTTTCTTGCTCAACAAGTTCAATCTAAAGAAAATGAACTTAATCAAATTAATATTGAAAAAGTTGAAACTCTTAAAAATTTGCAATTAAAACAAGAAAAATTACAATTAAATGAAAGCAAACTTAAAGAATTACAAATTCAAGCTGATAGATTAAGTAATGAGTATCTTAAAGTTGTTGATGAATTGACTGAAAATGAGGATGAAGTTGATAAAAATCAAAGAAATTTATTAGAATCTATGGATAAATTAGCTGACATTAAATCTAATTTATCAAGGTTAAAAGCTGAACACGAAGCGTTAATTGCATCAAGTGCTGATAAACAAAATCGTCTAAGTATTTTGATAAACAAGAATAATTTAGCTAAAAAATCTAAAATTGAATATGATGAAACAACTTCAAAATTAAATTCGCAAATAAATGAAAATAATATAAAACTTGAAGTTATCAAAAGACAATTATTAGACTATAATAAGAGAAAGCAACAAATTGTTGATGATTATCAAGATTTGCAAACTACATTAGCAAGTTTTGTAAGTAGACATAAATTATTAAGTGAAATGCAAACTGACTATGAAGGTTTTGCATATAGCGTCAAAAAGTTGATGCAAGATGCTGAAAAGAATAAAGAGTTAAAAGATAAAATTGTAGGAGTCGTTGCTAATCTTATAAAAGTACCAGAAAAGTTTCAAACTGCAATAGAAACGAGTCTTGGAAGCGCTGTTCAAAATATTGTTACCTTAGACGAAAATAATGCAAAAAAACTTATTAATTATATTAAAGATAATAAGTATGGAAGAGCAACATTTTTACCAATAACATCAATGAAACCTTCAGTATTAAATAATGAATACAAAAAGCTTTTGACTGCGCAAAGTGTATTTGGAGTGGCTAGCGACCTAATAGAGTATGACAAAAAATTGGATAATGTTTTTCAAAGTTTATTGGGTAGCACTGTTGTGGTAGATAACTTAGATACTGCAGTAAAATTAGCACAAAATTCAAAATTTGCATTTAAGATAGTTTCGCTTGAAGGTGACATTATTAACCCACGTGGTTCAATGACTGGTGGTAGTAAGAAAGCCGAAATTAGCAATATATTGGGTAGAGAAAAGGAAATCGAAACACTAAAAATAGAAATTGACAAAAAGCAGAATAAGTTATTAAATTTGTCAAAAGAAAATCAAGCATTAATCTTAAAGATAGAAGAAGCAAACAAAAAAATAGAAGAGTTTGAAAAAAAATTAGTAACAAGTCAAATTGAATTTGCTAAAAACAAAGAAGTAAGCCAGAAAGCAAGTTTAGAGTTTGAAGAAACCCAAAAAGAAGTTGAGTTATTAAGACTGGAAATTAACGAAATTAATGCTCGTGCGAAAGCTATTGAAGATGAGATAAATAGTGTTGATGAATTAGAAAATACTATAAAAAATAGCAAAATTAATGCTAACGAGTGTATTAACAAAAGACAATCTCAATATGATTTATTGAAATCAAAAAAAGAACAATACAATTTAGATAATACTAATTTAAAAGTTCAAATAGCAACAATAGAAAGTGAAATTGAATCATACAAAGAAGATGTTAATAATTTAAATAAAGATATTTTGACTCTTGATGAAAGGATATCATTAATAACTGTTGATTTAGCCAAAGCTCAAGATGAAATTAATAAAGAAAAGACAATAACAAATGATGATGTTAATGCTTCTAATTATTATAAATTGAAAGATGAGTTAGATAACGCTAAGTTAAATCTGGAGAAATTAAATAAGGTTAAACAAGACCATCAAGTTGCTTTAAAATTAATTGAGCAAGAAAGGGTAATGATTAACAGTGATTATAGCAAAGTTCAAGAAAAAAAGATACACGAAGAAATGAATCTTCAAAAGATTGATGACGACTTAAATTCTATGGCAGATAGAATTTTGGAAGAATACGAGTTAGATTATGATGGATGTCAAATATACAAAGATAGTGAATTTAATTATCAAGAAAGTTTGCCGAGAATAAATGAAATAAAAAAAGAGATTTCAAAATTAGGATATGTCAATATGTCTGCGATAGAAGACATCAAAGAATTATCCACACGTTATGAAGAAATGACAAAGGAAATGGATGATGACAAAAAAGCCGAAGAAGACTTATTGCAAATTATTAAAGAATTGTCAACTGAGATGACTCAAAAGTTTGATGAAGCGTTTAATAAAATAAATGATAATTTTACAAAGACTTTTAGAGAATTATTTGGTGGAGGGAATGCACGTCTACTTCTAACTGAAAGCGAAGATTCATTAGAAGCAGGGGTAGATATTATAGCTGAACCACCTGGTAAAAAGGTAACCAATTTAACTCTTTTAAGTGGTGGTGAACAAGCTTTGACTGCTATTGCTATTTTGTTTGCTATCTTAAAATTAAGACCTATGCCATTTTGTTTGCTTGACGAAATAGAGGCAGCACTTGATGATGCTAACGTTGAAAGATTTGCAAAATATTTGCATAGATTTTCTAAGGAAACACAATTTATTGTTATTACACATAGAAAGCCTACTATGGAACTTGCTGATTCGTTGTATGGTGTTACAATGGAAGAGAAGGGAGTTTCTAAAGTAGTATCAGTAAAATTAAGTGAGGCATTAACAGTTGCTGAACCTTCTCAAGCCTAAAGGAGTTTAGTTAATGAAAATAAGTAGATTAGAAAAAAAAGCACTTAAAGAACAATTAAAGCAAGAAAAGATTAATAAAAAAAAGCAGAAGATAGAAGAGAAAAAAAATGGTAATCTAAATGTAAATAATTCTAATTCTATTGAAAATGAAGTTGCAGAAAATAGTATTAATCAAACAAATTTAACAACAATGCAAGAAATAGACAATTCTTCAAAAACAAAAGAGAAGGTAGGACTATTTAAAAAAATAAAAAACGCACTTAAAAAGACAAAAGATTCTATTTCAGCTAAAATTGACCAAATATTTGGTAAAGGTGAAATAAATGAAGAATTTTTTGAAGATTTAGAAGATATATTAATATCTTCTGATTTAGGCGTAGAGACTTCTTGTGATATAATTGAACAAATGAAAATTAAGATAAAAAAAGAGAAAATAAAAACTGCAGAAGAAGTTAAAGAAAAGTTAAGAGAAGTTATCTCTGAAATGCTTACTAAAGATGAACAAGAGATTTCATATCCAAAAGTGTGTATTATTGTTGGAGTTAATGGTGTTGGTAAAACAACCAGCATAGCCAAATTAGCTTATTATTATAAGTCTTTAGGTAAGAAAGTTGTAGTTGTAGCAGGAGATACTTTTCGTGCTGCAGCGAGTGACCAACTTAATGAATGGGCAAAAAAGGTTGATGTTAAAATTATTAAACAAACGGAAGGGGCAGATTCTGCTAGTGTTGTTTTTGATGGAATTAGTTTTGCGAAATCCAAAGGCTTTGATGTTGTTTTAGTTGATACAGCAGGTAGACTTCATAATAAAGTAAATTTAATGGATGAATTAGCGAAAGTTAATCGTGTTGCAACAAAAAATTGGCAAGAAGCACAATTTGAACGCTTAATTGTTATAGATGCAACTACAGGACAAAATGCAGTTAATCAAGTTAAAGAATTTAATGAATCCGTTGATTTAGATGGTATAATTTTAACTAAATTAGATGGTTCAGCAAAAGGTGGTATTGTAATAAGCATCTGTAATGAATTTGAAATTCCTGTTAAATTTGTAGGTGTGGGTGAACAAATGGATGATTTAGTGCCTTTTAACGCAAATGAATTTGTTGAAGGTATTATATAGAATATTTAGTGTATTATTTTCTTATAATACAATATATATAGTGTATTCTAAAAAAAAACTTTTGAATTCAAAAGTTTTTTTTAATATGCTAATTTAGAAATTAAGTTTGTACAAAGTCTAATATTCGATAACGCTGTATTATCTAAAATTTTGTAGTCAACAATGATACTACCTAAGATATCGCCTTCTATTATAATTGGAGAAATTATAATATTTTTATGAGATGTTGTTTCGTTTTCGACAATTATATCATTAAAGTTTTCTATTATTTGTAATTTTCTATTATTAAATAATTTTATAATTTTGGGATTAAGTTTATCGTGATTAATTTTTAAACCTACTGAAACTACAGTTTTATCTAAGTCAGTTATTATAACTGGTTGTTGTAGTTCATCATATAAAATTTCGGCACAAACAAAAGCGTTGTTTTCAATTTCTTTAATAGGTGAAAATTTTTTTAGGACTATTAACTCGCCATTTTCAACAATTATGTCTAATGGTGTTCCTTCTTTAATATGTAATGTTTTTCTTATTTCTTTTGGAATGACAATTCTTCCTAACTCATCTATTCTTCTTATCAAACCTGATTTTTTCATTTTCTTCTCCTATGTGTTAAAATAGATTTTGTTATATTTCAAAAAATATACTTGTTTTTTTTAAATTTTTGTAATTTGATAAAAAAAATAAAATTGCATAAGATATTTTTATGAAAAAACAAAATTTTATTATTGGTGCACTATTTTTAACATTGGCAAGTTTTTTTGCTAAAATTATTGGAGCTATTTATCGAATTCCTTTAACAAATATTTTAGGTGCTGAAGGGCTAGGGCTATATCAATTAATATTTCCACTATATTCAGTAATACTTGTTTTTTGCTCTACAGGAGTTCCAAATGCAATAGCTAAAATTATTGCTACAAAAGATAATGATGATTGTAAAACTGTCTTAAAACTTTCTTTAATATTCTTTACATTATTATCTATTGTTTTTTCTATTATATTAATACTTTTTTCTAAACAAATAGCAATAATGCAGGGTAATAGCGATATAGCAATAGTTTATTTAGGAATTGCACCAGCTATAATTTTTGTTGGAATTTTATCGGTCTTTAGAGGCTTTTTTCAAGGTAAACAAAATATAGTACCCACATCATTATCATTAATTGTTGAGCAAACATTTAAACTGTTATTTGGTTTATTGTTTTCAAAATTATTAATAAATAAAGGGGTTGTTTATGGTGCATTAGGTGCAGTTATAGGAGTAACTATTAGCGAACTTTTTGCTTTAATAATTATTTTTATAGAATTTATTTTTTATTATAAAAAAAACTTAGTTATAACGAGTAAGCATAAAAGCAATATAAGAATTTCGAACATATTAAAAATTGCTTTACCTATCACTTTTAGTAGTATGATTATGCCAATCACATTGCTCATAGATAGTTTTTTGATAGTTAACTTATTAAAGCATATTGGTTATTCTGTTCAGGATGCCACAAATTTGTATGGTATTTTAACAGGTGTTGTTAATTCATTAATAAACTTACCTGTAGTTTTGTCTATGTCTATCGCAACTATGGCTATTCCTATTATTTCTAAATTGCAATATGAAAACAAATTTGTTGAAGTGTCGCAAAAAAGTTGTACTGCATTTACTTTAGTTTTATTAATCGCTATACCTTGTGTTATAATTTTCTATTTTTTTTCTTATGATATAATTACTTTTCTTTTTAGAAATGGATTAAAAATTGGAAGCATAAATGAATTTGAAGTAGCATCAAAATTATTAAGTATAGGTAGTTTCAGTATTTTATTTATTGCTATAGTTCAAATATCTACCACTATTCTACAAGCCATCAATTTATCTAAGATTCCTATTATCAGTCTTTTTATTGGATGTTCTATCAAAATTATATTGACAATAGTGTTAGTTCTAATTCCAAACGTTAACATATATGGGGCAATAATATCTTCTTTAGTATGTTATTTAATTTGTTCGATAATAAATGTTGGAGTATTATTAAAAAAAGTAAAGATAAAATTATCTTATAGGTATGACATAATTTTACCTATTATAGCCAGTGTGATGATGGCTACAACTATGAGATTAGTTAAGTATTTATTATCAAATAGTGTATTAGTGGTGCCATTTATGTTTGTATGTGGTGGAATTATATATTTATTGGTGTATGCTATTATGACTTATGGAGAAAAATATAACATACAACAAATTTATGAATTTACCAATAGAATTATAAGAAAAAAAGATATATAATTATTTAATGTTTATAAAAATTTATTTAGTCAAAACTTAATTTGGAGGACATTATGAATAAAAGAACCTTGATTGAAGAATTATCAAAAAAAACTAATCTTACACTAAAAGAAAGTAAAAACGCTATTGAAGAATTTCAAAACATCATTGTGGAAGCGTTAAAAAGGGGAGATAGTGTAAACTTAATAAACTTTGGTTGCTTTAGAGTAGTTGAAAGAAAAGCAAGAATGGTTTACAATCCTATTCAAAAAAGATTTGATAAACATAACGCAAAAAGAGTTCCAATTTTCAAAAGTGGAATTAAATTAAAAAATGAAGTAGCATAAATTTTTTAATTAAAACACCTCAAAATGCTAGACTTTGTATTGTGTTTTATGATATAATCAACTTGTAAATTTAAACAAGGAGATTAATTATATGAATAAACAAGAATTTATTGATGCAGTTTCTAACAAAACTGGTATCAGCAAAAAAGACTGTGGAGAAATTTTAGAGGCTTGCTATGAAGTTTTAGCAGAAGCTTTAAAAAATGGTGATGATGTTTCCATTTCTGGAATTGGTAAATGGGAAGTACGCAGTAGAGAAGCTAGACAAGGTGTAAACCCTAGAACAGGCGAATCTATTGAAATATCAGCTTGCAAAGCACCTTCATTTAAAGCAGGAAAGAAATTTAAAGAAGATATTCAATAATTAAAATATAGATTATACAAATAAGACTGTAGATAATTATATTTACAGTCTTATTTTATTTGTTAAAAAATGAATTTATTGTGAAGTAAACTTATTAGTGATAATTAAATGAATATAGTCCTTTTTATAATTAAGTATAAAATTTATTATATTTTTTAGCCGTTGTTTATAGCATATAAAGCGTGTTCAACTGCTTCATCTATAGTTTTTGAAGTAAAAATAAGGTTTCTTGTTGCACAAGCGTTTTTCGTCCCATTGATATAATATATTAAATGTTTACGAAAATTTGTGTATACATAATATTCATCAAAATACGCTTTAAGATATGATAAGTGTTTTAAAATAATTTCTTTTTTGTCTAAAGGCTTTATGTTTTGTAATGAATTAAATATTTGTGGATTTCCTAATGCTCCTCTACCAATAGCAACTCCATAAACATTACTGTTATTCATAATATAGTTATAATCTTTAATATCCTTTATATCTCCATTAGCAAAAACTGGTATTTTAATTTGTTCAGCAGTTTTGAATATGCTTTCAAATTTCGCTTGTCCACTATAATAATCTTCTCTTGTTCTTCCGTGAATTGTGACAAAACTTGCTCCGGCACCTTCACACATTTTACCAAATTCCACACAAATATCTTGATTTTTATAAAAACCTATTCTATATTTAACTGAGATAGGCTTTCTACTATTTTGGACGCATTTCTTTATTATGTTTTCAGCAAGTTTCATATTTAATAGAAGGGCACTTCCTTCGCTATTTTTGACTATTTTAGGAACAGGACAACCCATATTAATATCAATAACATCAAAGTTTTGTAATCTTTCACTCGCAACAACATCTGCCATTATGTCTGGGTCGTTACCAAAAATTTGCACAGCACTGGGCTTATCACCTGTTTGAAGCAACAACATTTTTGTGTTTACATTATTATACAAAAGTCCCTTAGCACTCACCATTTCTGTAGTGGTCAAACCAGCACCAAATTCTGTGCATAATTTTCTAAATGCACTGTCTGTATATCCAGCCATAGGGGCTAAAATTATATTAGATTTAAAATTTAACATATAGTCATAATAGCATTTTTTTATTGCTTTGTCAAATACTAAATATGTTTCAATTTTGTATGAGAATTTTTATTTTTTAACTTATTTTGAAAATATGTACATATTTGCTTGTTTTATACAAAAAAAAAAATATATACTAACAATAAGGGTAAAATAGAAGTATGGAAGCGCTTTATGGTTTATTGTTTTTGTTAGCTGGTTTAGGAGTTCTTTTGTATGGAATTCAAGGAGTTGGGCAGGGGTTAGAATCAGTTGCAGGTCGTTCGATAAGAAGAAATATTAATAAATTATCAAGAAATAGATATATAGGCTTTTTGTCAGGAATAGGCAGTACTTTTTTGGTGCAAAGTTCATCCGTTTCTACGATAATGTATATCGGGTTAATAAATATTGGCGCTTTGACTTTGATGCAAGTTTTACCTTTGTTTTTGGGCGCTCAATTTGGGTCTTCAATAGTTTTATTCTTGTTATGCTTTGAATCTTTCAATATAGTAGAATTTTTTGGACTTTTTACACTTATTGGTGCTATGATTTTTTCATTTTCTAAAAATCCACAAATAATAAAAATTGGTAAAACGTTAACTAGTTTTGGTTTATTGTTTTGTGGTTTAAAAATGACAAGTCTTGGTATGGAAGCAGTAACTCAAAACCCTGATGTAATAAATTTTATATCTTCTTTAACTAATCCATTTTTGTTAATTTTAATTGGGTTAATATGTGGTATGGGTTTGCATTGCTTGGGAACAACTGCCTTAATTGTGTCGTTGATGTCTATTGGTGATAATGCCATGTCTTTAGTTGCGGGGCTTTACATTTTAGCAGGGGCAAACACTGGAACTACTTTTGTATCAATTTTGGCAAGTCTTAAATCTAATGTTAATGCTAAGCGTTCAGCGTTATTTAATGTTTATATATCTATTTCGACAACAATTCTTATGGCTTTAGTTATAGCATTTACGCCACTAGCGCAAGCACTTAATAATGTCATAACTAATGAATCTCTTATTATAGTTTTAGTGTTATCAATTATGAATATAGTTAATCCATTTTTGCACTTATTCTTCATTAAACCACTAGCAAAAATGCTAATTTTAATAATTCCAGATAAGGATAAAAGTGAGAAGCAAAAAATTTTCATTGTTGAACCAAATTTAAGTTCCAATATGCCGATTGTAAGTCATCAAATTCTAAAGGGTATGCAAGAATTGGCTATTGAGCAAAAAGATATTTTGGAGAAAGTAGAAGCATATTTAAAAGAACCAACAAAACGCAAAAAGCAAAATTTATTGAATAGAATAAATGTATTTTGTACAAATATTGGGCAAACTAAAAGTAATATTCTTAAAGTAAGTGATGAGTCTAATTATTTACCAACATTACAATATTATAGTAGTGCATTGTTGGAAGCAGAACATATCGCTGAATTAAGTTTAAATGTAATGAATAAAGCATATGAGATGAAAAAATTTACTGATGCCGAAAAAGAATGTGTTAGAGAGCATTTTAAACTAATACAAAAAATTAGCAAGGGATATGAGATTATTTATGAAATAAAAGAAAAAGAACTTTTGGATAATATCGAAGTTGAATTGGAAGATGAATTCTCATATGATAAAGAATTAGCATTGTTAAAAATTCAAACTAGAAAGTTATTATATAGAAGATTTGATGTAAAATCAAAAACAAAACAAAACAAAAAACATCGAATGCAAGAATTTGAAGATTTATTCTATATTATACAAGCATTAGAAAACATAATTAATTACATCAATGGTCAAATCGTTAAAATTTGTTAATAAGGAGTATAAAATGAACAAAGCAAGTATAACTGATTATAAATATCTCGAAGGAACAAAAGTATTGTTAAGAGAAGATTTTAATGTTCCAATTAATAAAAATGGTGTTATTTCTGACGACAAAAAAATTATTGAAGCATTGCCAACTATAAAATTTTTGATGGAAAAAGGTGCGAAAATTATAATAGTTTCACATTTAGGAAGACCGGAAGGTAAAGTAAAACCTGAATTTTCTTTGGCACCTGTAGTTGAAAAATTAAAAGAATTGCTAAATAAACCCATATTGTTTGAAACGGAATTATTTTCTGAGCATATGCAGAAAATGTTAAGAACAATGAAAAATGGGGACATAATGGTATTAGAAAATATACGTTTTTATCCTGAAGAAGAAAAAAATGATGAAGAATTTTCAAAGAAATTAGCAAATTTAGCAGATATTTATTGCGACGATGCATTTGGAACAGCACACAGAGCTCACGCATCTATAGCCGGCGTTACAAAATTTATCCCTTCTTATTGTGGTTTGTTAATGGCGAAAGAAGTGGAAGTTTTCACTAAATTAATTAATGAACCTCAAAGACCTTTTGTTGCAGTTTTAGGTGGGGCTAAAGTTAGCGATAAAATTAAACTAATTTCTAGTCTAATAGATAAAGTAGATTGCATAATTATAGGTGGTGCAATGGCTTATACTTTCTTAAGTGCAGAAGGTTATAATGTAGGGAAGAGTAAAGTTGACGAGTCAAAAATAGAGTATGCTAAGTTATTACTTGAAAAGGCAGAAAACAAAAAAGTTAAAATATATTTGCCAATTGACCATCTAGTTGCTAAAGAGTTTTCATTTTTGGCTGATTACGATACTTATACAAATGCTAAATTTCCACAAGATGGAATAGGTATGGATATTGGACCTAAGACAATTAAATTATTTTCTAAAGTAATTTCTCAAGCCAAAATGGCTTACTGGAATGGTCCAATGGGTGTGTTTGAATATAAACGTTTCTCTAAAGGAACGCAGGCTATTGCTAAGGCTATGGCAGAGAATAAAAATATTATGGTAGTTGGTGGTGGTGATAGTGCTGCTGCAGTTAGAAATTTTGATTTAGAAAAAGATTTTTATTTTGTATCTACAGGTGGTGGTGCATCATTGGCTATGCTTGAAGGAAGTGAATTGGCTGGGCTTGTTAATCTCAAAGATAAGGAATAATGTATGAAATATTTTGCTAATTTTAAATTAAACAAAACCGTTAAGGAACTACAAGATTATTTTCAAAAATTTAATAAATTTGACACAATATATGACGAAGTATGTTTCTTTGTTTCTTCTCCATTAATTCAATCTGCAGTAGAATTTTCTAATTATAATATAGGTGCACAAAATGTTGCAGAAGTTAAGTTTGGTGCCTATACAGGTGAAACAAGTATTGAGCAAATTTGTGATTTAGGAGTAAAATATGTTTTAGTGGGGCATAGCGAAAGAAGAAATATTTTTGGTGAAACTAATGAAATTATTACAAAAAAAATAAAACTTTTGGAATCTTATAATGTGTTTAAAGTGCTTTGTGTTGGCGAAAAAATACAAGAACGTGAAAAATGTTTTGAAATAATTGAACAGCAAATAATGAGTGCAATTAGTGAATTAGATAAAATCGATAAACTTATTGTAGCGTATGAACCAGTGTGGGCAATTGGGACAGGCATTACCCCGACAACAGATGATATAACTAGAGTTGTAAATTTTATAAAAAATTTATTTTCAAAAAAATTTAATATTAATATAAATGTTTTATATGGTGGTAGTGTAAATAAAGGAAACATCAAAGAATTTAAGAATATAGACAGTCTAGATGGATTTTTAGTAGGTGGTGCAAGTTTAAATCCAAATGATTTTTATGATTTAATAAAATTATAAAGGGAATTTATGAATAATAAAGTAATTTTAGCGATAATGGATGGCATAGGCATTAGCAATCAAAAGTATGGAAATGCTGTTAAGATGGCTAAACCTAAATTTTTAAAGAAAGCAATGAAAATATTTCCACACACTGAATTAATTTGTAGTGGTGAAAAAGTTGGGCTACCAAATGGACAAATGGGCAATAGCGAAGTTGGGCATTTAAATATAGGGGCTGGAAGAATTGTTTATCAAGATTTATTAACAATAGATAAATCTATACAAAATGGAAGTTTTTTTAGAAATTCAAAATTATGCAAAATGTTTAATGAAATTGCTGAATGCAAAAAAACTCTACATATACTAGGGATTTTATCTAATGGTGGTGTTCACGGAAGTATTGAGCATATAAAGGCTTTATTAAAAATGTCCAAAAACAAAAATTTTGAAAATGTGTTAATACACATTATAACAGATGGAAGAGATACACTGCCTAACATTGCAGATAAATTTATAGAGCAATTACAGAATTATATTAACGAAATAAAGGTGGGAAAAATAGTTTCTGTAGTTGGTAGATATTATGCAATGGATAGGGAAAGTAATTATGATAGAACAAAAATTGCTTATGACTCTATTGTTTTAGCGAAAGGTGAGAAAACGACAGACATAATAAGTACTGTAAAAGCAAAAATATCATCAGGTGAAACTGATGAATTTATAAAACCCATTGTTTTAAATAATTACAAAGGGTTCAAAAAGGGAGATGTGTGCATATTCACGAATTTTAGAGCCGATAGGGCTAGACAGTTATCATATGCAATTTCTATAAAAAATTTTAATAAATTTAATACAAAAAATAATTATAAATTATACACAATGACTTGTTATGACAAAAATTTAAATGAAGAAGGGGTGCAGTATATCTTCGATTTGAAAAATGTCAAAAACAATTTAACTGAAGTCGTAACAAAAAATGGTGGAAATGTTTTAAAGATTGCAGAAACAACAAAATATGCACACGTAACTTATTTTTTTAATGGAATGAAAGAGATTGCCTACAAAAATGAAGACAGGATACTTCACGAATCAGACAAAATTGCTAGTTTCGATTTAAAGCCTAAAAT
Source organism: uncultured Eubacteriales bacterium (assembly GCA_949283525.1). Taxonomy (GTDB): domain Bacteria; phylum Bacillota; class Clostridia; order Christensenellales; family UBA1242; genus CAKVOD01. The sequence continues at coordinate 68,530 of CASDSK010000038.1, read as the reverse complement.
GAAAGCAATTGAAATAACAAAAAGTACTATTGAAGCAATAAATTCTAATAAATATGATTTGATTGTATTAAATTTGGCTAATGGAGATATGGTAGGACATACTGGAAATCTAAAAGCAACTATTAAAGCTGTAAAATCTGTAGATAAAGCACTCAAATTAATATATAAAAATAGAAGAAATTACAAATTAATTATAACTGCTGACCACGGCAATGCTGAATTAATGAGAAATAAACAAGGACAAATAATAACTTCACACACATTAAATAATGTTCCTTTTATTATTTGCGATAAAAGTTATAAGTTAAGAAATGGCGAATTTTCATTGTGTAATATTGCTCCTACAATATTAGAAATACTAAAGATAGATAAGCCCAAGGAAATGGATGAAAATAGCCTTTTATTCCAATAATTATTGACAAAATGACAAAGTTATTATATAATTTTCATAACGGAGGATGAAATGTATATTTCTTTAATGTTAGATGTTTGGAATAATCTAGTAAATACATTAATAAGAGATTTACCAGATTATGCGAAGGGCATAATTTGTTTAGTGTGTTTCGCATTAGGCTGTTTGTGTTTTGCTAAATCTATTATCAAAAAAGATAAAAAATTAATACCATTTTCGTTTGGAATGATAATGTTAAGTATTTTATTTTTCGCTATCGTTATACTTTATGTTATATATTGGTAAAAGTGAGCAATGATGGATATATTAGTTATTTCGGATACGCACAAAAATTTGGCGAATTTAAAAAAAGTTTTAAGTGAAGTAAAATTTGACTACGTTTTATTTCTTGGTGACTATGTTTTAGACATTTTACAATTTAATAAAATTTTGAAAGGCAAATTATTTATCGTTAAGGGCAATTGTGATGGCAACATTAATTATGATGATGATATGCTAATTGAAATGAAATCAAAAAAAATATTTATGACTCATGGAAATAAATACGGCGTTAGATTTGGTATGAATAAATTATTTAGAAAAGCAGAGGAAATGGGTGCAGATATCTTGGTTTTTGGTCATACACATATGGCATTTCAAACTCAATTATCTAATGGGGTAATTGTCCTTAACCCTGGTAGTCTTGGAAAAGGTATGCTCAAAAATAATACTTTTGGTATGATAAGCATTGATGACGAAGGTATCGTAACTGCTAAAATTTTTAGATTATACGATTAATTAAACATATTAGTTTGCTAATGTGTTTTTTTTGTTTGTTGTTTTAAAAAAAATTTGATATAATTAACTTTAGGTGAATTATGACTATAGAAGAAATAAATAATATTATAAATTTACATAAGTTATCTTGTAGGCTAAAAAAGACACTTAGGAAAGGGTGGTTAAATTGGTGTGTATCGGAGGATAGAATAGAAAGTGTAGCAGAACATATTTTTGCAACATCTATGCTTGCTGTTGGAATTTATTCTACAACTAAACCTGATATTGACATAAATAAAGTTATAACAATGATTATGCTTCATGAAACAGAAGAAATAATTATTGGAGATATAACAATGTTTGACTTGGAACAACTGAAGACAAAAAAACAAGATGGACGACAAGCAGTTTTGTCAATCTTTAAGGACTTTCCTAATTCGAACCATTTTTTACAAATTATTGAAGAGTACGAAAATAGACAAACAAAAGAATCAATTTTTGCACATCAATGCGACAAATTAGAAGCCGATTTACAAGCAAGATTGTATGAAGGACATTATGATATAGATAATGTTGAAGATAGGTTTTTTGAAGATTTGAGAACGATAAAAGCAATTGATAATGGTTTTGATACAGTAAGTGAGCAATTTTTACAAAATGATATGCATTTATATACTAATGAATTTAAGGAAATAGCAGATTACCTTGAAAAATTAGAAACTGAAGAAAAAGCAAATTATAATATTATGAAAAACAGGTTTAAGGGTGAATAATGAAATTAAAACGCTTTTATTTTGATAAAAAGGACTTAGAAAATGATACCATAACTTTTTCTAATCAAGAATTATTGCACGCAAATAGTGTTATGAGACTCAAAAAAGATGATGAATTAGTTGCATTTTGTGGAGATGGATTAGATTATTTCTGTAAAATTTTAGAAATAAATAAAAACAATTTTATTGCTAAAGTAATTAAAACAAAAAAAAATGAAGCAGATCCGAAAATTAAAGTTACATTATTTCAAGCGTTGTTAAAATCAGATAAATTAGAATTGATAACTCAAAAAATTACTGAATTAGGAATTAATGAATTCATTTTATTCGAAAGTGAATTTTGTGTATCAAAGATTAAAGAGAATTCAAACAAAATAGAAAGGTTAAAAAAAATCACAATAGAGGCTACAAAGCAGTGTGGAAGAAGTATTCCGTTAAAAATTTCTTCTCCAATTTTTTTTGTTGATATGATAAAAAAACTTAATGACTATGATTTAGTTATATTTGCTTACGAAGGGCAAAAAGACAGTAAAATTAATGAGATATCTGGAGAATACAAAAACATTGCTATAATCATAGGAAGTGAAGGTGGCTTTAGTACCAAGGAATATGAAGAATTAAAGCATTTACAAAATGTTAGGTGTATTACTCTTGGCAATAGAATTTTAAGAGCGGAAACTGCATCAATTATTACAAGTGCTTTGGTAATGAATAAATTTGAAAATTAGGTGTTTTATGAATATTTATATAAAAAAAATGGGATGTAAAGTAAATGAATATGAAGCGTCTAGCATAATGACAGAACTAACAAATTTAGGACACAATGAAGTTAATAATGTGTCATTAGCCGATATCGCTATAGTATTTACTTGCGCTGTTACAAACGAGGCAGAATCAAAATCAAGACAAATGGTGTCTAAAATATATAAACTTAATCCTAATATAAAAACAATTGTATGTGGTTGTTCTTCACAAAATAATGCTGAACAATATATAACAAAAAATGGCGTAATAGCAGTATTTGGTATGAATAAATTGGATATTATCAAGTTAATAGATAATCTTCAAAATTTTGATAACTTACCTTTTGTTAATTGCCAAATCAATAAAGAATATGATAATTATTGTGTACCTAAGATGAATAAAACTCGTCATTTTGTAAAAATACAAGACGGATGTGACAATTTTTGTTCGTATTGTCTTATCCCGTACTTAAGGGGGCGTTCTCGTTCTCGTGATTTACAAGATGTTGTGCGTGAAATTGAAATAGCGAGTAAGTCGTCAAAAGAAATAGTCATTACAGGCATTGATGTTTCAAATTATAAAACAAAAAATGGCGAAACACTTAAAGATTTAATAAAATCTATTAAAGATATTGAAGTTCGTTTAAGATTTAGTTCCTTAGAATGTAATATAATTGACGAAGAACTATTGTTATTGTTAAAGCAATGTAAAAATTTTTGTCCACATTTTCATTTGCCATTGCAGAGTGGTGCAAACCAAACTTTGAAGGATATGAATAGACACTATACTAAGGAAAAGTTTTTGGAGAAAATAGAGTTAATAAGAAAACATTTTGGAGATTGTGGAATAACAACTGATGTAATTGTTGGCTTTCCTACCGAAACTCAAAAAGATTTTGAAGAAACATTAGATACAATTAATAAAGCACAGTTTAGTGATATTCACGCATTTCCTTATTCGAATAGAGTAGGCACTGCAATATCAAAGATTGCTAAACCTTTGGCAAGTGAAGTTGTTAATCATAGACAACAAATATTACTACAATTAAAACACAAACTTCATAATGAATTTATGTCTAGACACATAGATAAAACTGCTGAAGTATTAACTGAAAATATTAAAGGCGATTACATAACAGGTTATACAAAAGAATATATTAAAGTTCTATTACCAAAAAATGAAATTAAATCTTCTGTTATTGTAAATGTTAAATTATTGAATATTATTGATAATGAAATGCTTGCTAAAAAAATATAAATTTGCTAATATGAATTAGAGGTAATAAAATGGAGAATTGTTTATTTTGTAAATTTATTAAAGAACACAATCAAAAAGTATATGAAGATAAATTGTTTTATATTATTAAAGATATAAACCCACAAGCGCCATATCATTATTTGGCTATTCCCAAAAATCATTTTAAATATTTAAGTGAAATGAGTGTAAATGATATAGAAAATTTAGGCAAAATTTTTGCAAAAATAAGTGAAATAGCAGAAAGCACTTTAAACTTAAATGGTGGATATAGATTAGTAATTAATCAAGGCGATAATGCCGGACAAACTGTTCCACACTTACATATACATATTTTAGGTGGCAAAGAAATGGCTTGGAACCCAGCATAAACAAAATTATTTTATTATCAGTGCAATGGAAGAAAAGTAAAATAAATATTAACTTTACAATTACGAATGAAACAATTGATAATGTATTAGTAGTATTTAAGTATGCTGAGAGCATTGCGACTTTTAAAATAAATAATGGGACGAAGGTTTATACGTTTAAGATAACACCACAAAAAAATTGCGTTATTTATGTGGTAGGTGGAAATTACACAACGAGATTAGAAAACGTTACACCAATTAATAGCACTGATAATTCCTACACCATAAATTGTGAAGGGGATATTGCAATGACTTTGAAAATTCAACTTTAAATAAGAAATAAAATTGTATAATTTTGTTGACATTTAGAATATAATATGATATATTATTTTATCTTAAAAAATAGGTGGTGAAATAGATGACTTCAGTTAAAGTTGGTGCTAACGAATCTTTAGACAGTGCTTTAAAACGTTTTAAACGCAAATGTCAAAAAGATGGTATCATTGGCGACATTCGTAAAAAAGAAGCTTACGAGAAGCCTAGTGAGAAGCGTAAAAAGAAAGAAGAAGCTGCAAGAAAGCGTATGAGAAAAAATTAATATTTAATATTTTTGATTTTATTATAACTGTAGATTAAACTACAGTTTTTTTTATTATACTTGTATTAATATAACATAACTTATGTCGTATTATGGGAATTTTTGTCGATTGCCAAATTTTGGCAAAAATCATTTTGTTTTTTATAAATTAATTGCTAAAATTAATTACGTTATGGAGGGAATTATGGATGAGTTTAGAAAAGAAGCCAAAGAGGCAAGAACTAGATTGCGTAAAGGTTTTTGGAATGATATTATTATAGAAAGAAGAAATATTATTGAAAATGCTACAAAAAATGGTCAAGATATCAAGGTTGTTAATGAATTTTGCAAAAGAAGAATTATCAATAAAATACGAGAAATGAATAAAACAAATGATTTGTCTGAAGAAGATATTATGTACAAAAAAGTTTGTGAAATTATGAGTTCCAATGAAGTTTTGCTTAATCCTTTATCAAAATTAATTAATCACGATATTTATGATAAATTAAATGAAAATGCTAAACAATCTTACATATTAAAATTATCTGAACAATACGTAAAACTTAAAGAAAGATACGATAATGAGCACAAAAAAGAATTTGACATAGCTTATTAGCAATAAAATGTTTTGTTAGTTAATGAAATTGTGTTATAATAACGCTATGGATAAATTAGATTTAATTAATACTTTAAATGAACAACAGAGAAAAATAGTTTTACAAACAGAAGGTGCAGTTTTGGTAACTGCTGGTGCTGGAAGTGGTAAAACTAGAGTTTTGACGCATAGAGTAGCATATTTGATTAGTCAAGGTGTTTCACCTTATAATATTTTGGCTATAACTTTTACAAACAAGGCAGCACAAGAAATGAAGGAACGTGTCGAACAATTAGTGGAAAACACTCAGGATATGTGGATATGTACTTTCCATTCACTATGTGTTCGAATTTTAAGACAATTTGCTGACAGAATAGGGTTTTCCAAAAGTTTCTCTATTTATGGAGAACAAGAGAAGGAAAATATTGTCAAACGAATTTTGGTCGAATTAAATATTGATGAAGACAAGAAAAAAACTTTTGTTTATCATATTAGTAACGCCAAAAATCAAAATTTATCTGTTGAAGAATATAAGAAAGAATATGCTTTTGTACAAGATATTGACAATATTTGTAAGGTCTATGAGCAATATCAAAAAGAACTTTTTGTTAGTAATGCTTTTGATTTTGACGATTTATTAATCAAAACGTATGAATTGCTTTTGAATTGCCAAGAAGCGAGAGAAAAATTTCAAGATAGATTTCAGTACATTTTAATTGATGAATTTCAAGATACTAACAAAGTACAATATGATATTGCCAAAATATTATCTTCAAAATATGGGAATATAATGGTGGTAGGAGATGAAGACCAGTGTATATATGGTTGGCGTGGTGCTAATATTGAAAATATACTAAATTTTCAATATGATTTTAATAATGTTAAAATTTATAAGTTAGAACAAAATTATCGTTGTACCAAAAGTATTATTGACATTGCTAACTGTGTAATCAAAAATAATGAACAGCGTTTGGATAAAGTTCTTTTTACTAATAATCAAGACGGAGCACCTATTGAATTATTTGTTGGTGCAAATGATGTTCAGGAAGCAGAATTTATTTCAAGAAGAATTAAACAGTTAGTTAGTGAAGGTTATCAATATAAAGACATTGCCGTACTAATGAGATATAATGCATTAAGTAGACCTATAGAAGAAAGTCTTTTGACTGCAAACATTCCATACAAAGTTTTGGGTGGTATGAAGTTCTATGAAAGAGCAGAGATAAAAAATATTTTAGCGTATTTGAAAGTAATAGTTAATCATCAAGACAATGAAAGCCTTATAAGAATTATCAATTTTCCAAAAAGGGGAATAGGTCAAACATCAATTAATAATTTAAAGAGTATGGCTGATGAACATAACTTAAGTATGCTTGAGTATATTATGGAACACTCGGATAATTTAACTAATGCGTTAAAAACAAAGATAATTCATTTCAAAGAATTGATAATAGAACTACAACAATATGCAGAAACAAGTTCATTAGTAGAAACTGTTGAAAAAGTTATTGAGAAAACTAAAATTCGTGAAATGTATGCAGATAAAAATACTGAAGAAGATGCGAATAGAATAAAGAATATTGAATCGTTAGTAACATCTATTTACGCTTATTCAAAGACTTATCCTAATGATACATTATTTGAATATTTACAAGCTATTACGCTTTTGAGCGATGCAGATGACAAAGATGATGCTAATAATACTGTTATTTTGGCTACAATTCACGCCGTTAAAGGATTGGAATTTAGGGCTGTTTTTGTCGTTGGGTTAGAGGAAGAAAATTTTCCAATTTTGCGTAATAATGAGATTGATGACATAGAAGAAGAGCGAAGACTTTTTTATGTCGCAGTAACAAGAGCAAAAGAAAGGTTATATTTATCTAGATGCGAAAGTAGATTCAAGTTTGGGCAAATCAAACGTTTTATTACTTCTAGATTTCTTAATGAACTTAAAGATAATCGTAATATCAAAAAAGTATATTTTAATCTAGGTTATAACCTTGATAAATCTTATAATTTTGCTAATAATAATTATAATCAAAATTCTAATTCTACTTATAGAAGTGTAAATCAAGAAAATAATTTTATAAAATCAATAATTCAAACTATGGCTTATAATATGGAAGACAAGTCATTTGATGGTTTTGTTGTGGGGGCTAAGGTGGAACACCCGAAATTTGGAGTAGGTGTTATTATAGACACATCCAAATTGCAATCAGCAAATTTAATTAGCGTAGAGTTTGAAGATGTTGGCGTTAAAAATTTAACTTTTAATGTGTCACCACTCACACTTATTTGATAGAGGTAATTATGGACTACAAAAAACGTATGCGTCAATTAATTGATGAGATTAATCAACATAATTATAATTATTATATTTTGGATAATCCTACTATTAGTGATGCTGAGTATGATAAATTACTTGACGAGTTAATGTTGCTCGAGAAACAACATAACTTTGTTTTTGACGACTCACCTAGTCAAAGAGTAGGTGCAGAAGTTTTATCAAATTTTAAAAAAGAGAAACATATAGTTCCGTTATATAGCCTTGACAAGCGACAATCAAAAGAAGAACTTCAACAATGGGTAAATGATGTTTTATTAGATTATCCAAATACAAAATTTTCATTTGAATATAAATTTGATGGATTAACTATAACAATTTTATATGATAAGGGTGTTTTCAAAAAGGCAATGACTAGAGGTAATGGTATTGTCGGTGAAGTAGTTACTAATCAAGTTAAGACAATCAAAAGTATTCCGTTGTCAATTCCTTATCAAAATAAAGTTATAGTTCAAGGTGAAGCAATAATGCTGAAATCGGAATTGGTTAAATACAACAAAAATAACGATGAACAACTTAAAAATGTTAGAAATGCAGCAGCAGGTGCTATCAGAAATCTTAATCCACAAGTAACAAAATCTAGAAATCTAGATATGTATTTTTATGCTGTCCCATACATTGAAGGTAAAGTGTTAAGTTCGCAACAAGATGTATTTAATTTTTTGGAAGACAACAAATTTAAGGTTCATAATTTTAATAAAATTGTGGATAATTTTGGGGAAATTAATCAATTAATTGATGAAGTTGATAATACAAAAGAAAAACTTGACATATTAATTGATGGAGTAGTTATTAAGATAAATGATTTTAAGATTTGCCAAGAATTAGGGCATACTTCACGCTTCCCAAAATTCGCTATGGCATATAAATTTGCACCACAAGAACTGACAAGTAAAGTGTTAGATATTAAATTTCAAGTTGGGAGAACGGGCAAAATAACGCCTTTAGCAATTATAGAACCCATTTTTTTATCAGGCGCTACAATACAAAGGGCGACTTTAAATAATTATAGTGATATAAGAAGGAAAAACATTAAAATAAACTCTTATGTTTTTGTTAGGAGAAGCAATGAAGTTATCCCTGAAATTATTGGATTAGCCAAAGACACGCCAGAAAGTAAAGATGTCATAATGCCAGAAATTTGTCCAAGTTGTGGTCAAAAGTTAAAGCAAGATGAAATAGAAACATTTTGCACTAACTACTGGGGATGTCCTGCACAAATTCAAAAGCGTTTAGTACATTTTTGCAGTAAAGATGCTATGAATATAGAAGGCGTTTCAGATAAAACAGTAGGAGCGTTTTGTAAAAATTTTAACATTCAGTACCCTTATCAATTATATGATTTATCACAAGAAGATTTAATTAAATTAGATAAATTTAAAGACAAAAAGACGCAGAATATTTATAATAATATTCAAAATTCTAAATCTCCAACATTAGACAAATTTATATATGCTTTAGGAATAAAAAATATAGGCAAAAAAACGGCTAAAGATTTGGCTAGTTATTTTAAAACTTTTGATAAATTTCAAAATGCAACTTTTGACGAGTTAATGAAAGTAGAAGAGATTGCCGAAATAATCGCTCAAGGTATTGTAGAATATTTTGAAGATAAACAAAATATTGAAATAATACGACAACTATTTATAAGGGGAATATCTCCACAATCTATAAATAAAAATGACTCAGGTATTTTTAATGATTTAACGTTTGTTTTAACAGGTACGCTTAAGTCCTTTACAAGAGAACAAGCAGGACAAGAAATAGAAAAAAGGGGAGGCAAAATTTCTTCTAGCGTATCAAAGAAAACTTCTTATGTTTTAGCAGGAGAAAGCGTTGGTTCAAAATATGACAAAGCCATATCATTGGGTATAAAAATATTAAATGAACAAGATTTTATTAATATACTCAAAAAAAATAGTTTTGATTTATAAAGATATCATAAAGTCTAAGAACATATTTGATAAAAAATATCAAGCATTGTTTAATTTGCTTGAATTTTTTTTGCTTTTATGGTATACTAAAAAACATTGGAGACTAATATGAAAGTTACAGAAAAAGAAATTAAACATTTGGCTTCTTTGTCGAGACTTGAATTTAATGAAGATGAAATTTCAAATTTCATTGTAGACTTGAATTCAATAATTGAATATGTTGACCAATTACAAAAAATAGATACCTCAAATATTGTAGATAATACTACTATAAAAAATTTTGAAGAATTAAGAGACGATGAAGTAAAAGAGTCATTGCCAAATAATGAGATTGTAGGTAATGCACCAAAAAATAAAGATGGCTATTTCATAGCCCCAACGGTGGTGGAATAATATGGAAATAATGAAAGAAACAATTGAAAATGTATCTAATTTACTTAATAATAAACAAATTAGTTCAGTTGAATTAGTGAAAGAAAGTTTAAAGCAAATTGAACAAACAAAAAGTTTGAATTTATTGCGTGAAACTTATAATGAACAAGCATTAGATGTTGCACAAATCATTGATGAAAAAAGAACAAAAGGTGAAAAATTAACCCCATTATCTGGAGTTCCTATAATTATCAAAGATAATATTAATATGAAAGACACATTGACTACTTGTTCATCGAAGTTTTTGGCTAATTATGTTTCTCCTTATAATGCTACAGTTGTTGATAAATTAATACAAGCAGGAGCAATTATAATTGGCAAAGCGAATATGGATGAATTTGCAATGGGAAGTTCTAGTGAAAATTGTGCGTTTGGAGTTGTTCATAATCCTATCAATCCTGAATATGTTACCGGAGGGTCATCTGGAGGGTCTGCTGGAACTGTAGCAGGTAATCAATGTTTTGCTTCTCTAGGAACTGATACAGGTGGATCTATTAGACAACCATCTGCATTTTGTGGCGTCGTAGGTTTGAAACCTACTTACGGCTTAGTATCTAGGTATGGTGTAGTTGCTTTTGCATCTTCACTTGACCAAGTAGGGCCAATAACTAAAACTGTTCGAGATAATGCTATTATGCTTGACGCGATAGCTGGTTATGATAACAAAGAATTTACAAGTTGTGATGTGAAGAAAGAAAATTATTACAAAGATAGTTTTAATAATAGTATTAAAGGATTAAAAATAGGAATTGCAAAAGAATTCTTTGATTTATTAGAAAATGAACAAGTAATAAAAAGTTGTACAAATGCTATTGAATTTTTCAAACAAAATGGTGCAGAAATTATAGAGATAAGTTTACCTCATATTAAAGATGCACTCGCAGTCTATTATGTTTTGTCTAGTGCTGAAGCAGCGTCGAATTTAGCACGTTTTGATGGTATTAAATACGGAGTGCCTACTGATGAGTTTGCTGATATAGTAGATTTTTATATTAAATCTAGAACAAAAGGATTCGGTAAAGAAGTCAAAAGACGTATTATGCTTGGCAATTTTGTATTGTCTAGTGGTTATTTTGATGCTTATTATAATAAGGCTAAGGCCGTTCAAAATTTAATTATTAGTGAATTTAAGAATGCGTTTTCTAAATGCGATGTTATCATTTCTCCTACAACTCCGTCATCTGCTTTTAAAATTGGCGAAAAAGTTAATAATCCTTTGGAAATGTATTTAAATGATATTTATACTGTGCCTGTAAATGTTGCTACATTATCGGCTTTGTCTATCCCTTGTGGCGTAGACAAAAATGGAATGCCGTTAGGGCTACAACTTATTGGCGATAGGTTTAGTGAAAGTAAATTATATAATTTAGGTGATTATTTTGAGAAAAATTGCTTTTCTATAAGAGAGGTTAAATAATGGAATATGATGTTGTTATAGGGCTGGAAGTTCATTCCGAACTTAAAACAAAGTCAAAAGTTTTTTGTGGATGTTTAAACGAGTTTGGTGGAGAACCTAATACTCACTGCTGTCCTGTTTGTATTGGATTACCGGGATCTTTACCAATTCCAAATAAAGAAGCAGTGAAAATGACTATTAAAGCAGGGCTTGCTGTAGGTAGTCAAATTAATGATGTTGCTATATTCGAAAGAAAAAATTATTTTTATCCGGATTTGGCGAAGGCTTATCAAATATCTCAAGCCGTTAGACCTATTTGTGTCGGTGGTGGAATAGAAATAGATACGGAAGATGGAAACAAAAAATTTATAAGATTAAATAGAATTCATTTAGAAGAAGACGCTGCTAAGTTAATTCATAACCACAAAATAGGTGGAACTATGATAGACTATAATAGAGGTGGAACTCCTTTAATCGAGATTGTGAGTGAACCAGATATGTCTAGTGCTGAAGAAGCAGTTAAATATTTGGCTAAATTAAGAAACATTTTACAGTATATTGAAGTATCAGATTGTAAAATGGAACAAGGGTCTTTGAGATGTGATATTAATATTTCCTTAAAGCCAAAGGGCTCTAAGGAATTAGGTGTCAGAGCAGAGATGAAGAATTTAAATTCATTCCGTTCAGTTGCTAGGGCTATAGAATATGAAATAAAACGTCAAAGCAGACTTCTTGATGAAGGGGAAAAGATAGTTCAGGAAACAAGAAGATGGGATGATGCTAGAAATAGAAGTTTTTCAATGCGCAAAAAGGAAGACGCTCAAGATTATAGGTATTTTCCTGACCCAGATTTATTACCATTTAAAATTGAAAAAATTTTTGTTGATGAAATTAAAAAATCAATGCCACAATTAAGAGAGCAAAAAATTAAATATTATGTTGATGAATTAGGTTTAAGCAATTACGATGCTGAAGTTCTAACAAATGATTTAAATTTAGTTAAATATTTTGATAAAGTTATTTCTTATTTTTATAAACCTAAATTTGTTTGTAACTTTATTTTGACAACACTATTAAAGAAAGTTAAAGATGATAGTAGTGATGATTTAGTTGTTCCAATAAGTGCTGAAAATTTTGCAAACCTTTTGAGTATGTATGAGTCTAAACAAATAAGTCAAGCAATATGTAGGGAGTTATTTGACGAGATTTGGGAAACAGATGAAGACTGCAAAAAGATTGTTGCTGAGCGTGGATTAACACAAAACAATGATGAGGACGATATCAAAAATAAGGTGTTAGAATTAATAAAAGAATTTCCACAGTCAGTTCAAGATTACAAATCAGGTAATACTAAAGCATTGTCTTTCTTTATTGGACAATTAATGAAAAAAACACAAGGGAAAGCAAACCCTCAAATTGCAAGTAAAATTATTAAAGAGATTTTAGATAATTAGGAGAAAATTATTATGATGATTGAGCCACCAATTGAATCATTATTAAAAAATACAAATTATAATAAATACAAACTTTGTATTGTTGCTGAAAAAAGAGCAAAGGAAATAGCAAGCAAAAGATATTTTGAAGGAGTGGAAACTCCTGTTGACAAAAAAGAAATTACTCAGGCTTTAGAAGAAATTGAAGCAGGTATTATAGTGCCAAGTGAGGATTAGATGATAGCAGAAATCATTGTCGACTTATCGAATGAGTCTGTTGATAAAATATTTGATTATAAAACGATAGAGGGACTGCAAGCAGGACAAATGGTGTTAGTCCCTTTTGGCAATAAAGTAATTGAAGGATTTTGTATATCTATTAAAGATACTACTGAAGTTCCAGTTGATAAGTTAAAAACTGTTGAAAAAATTTTAACTGTTGCACCTGTAATTAGTCAGCAAATGTTTGAATTAGCAAGTTTTATGAAAAGTACATATCACTTGCGTATGGTAGATATTTTAAGACTTTTTTTACCTGCAGAAATGCGTGGGGGTAAAGTTAGGGAAAAATACAAAAATTATATTGTTTTAGATGAAAAATTTTATGATGAAGAGCCTACAATTGAATTCAAAAAAAATGCTTATCAACAAAAAAATCTTTTGTGCTATATGAGAGCCAATCACGTCGCTGATTTTTCAAAGATATGTGAAATGTTCTCACGAAGTGCTGTTATGGCATTAGAGAAAAAAGGCATAATTAATATTTGTGAGAAAATAGTAGAAAGACGACCCGTAGTATTGCAGTTAGAAAAAAAAGATGTAACTCTTAATGAAGGGCAAAAATATGTATTAGATAAAATTATTAGTAGCGAAAATTCTCAGTTCTTATTACACGGCGTAACTGGAAGTGGTAAAACTGAAGTTTATATGAGAGTTATTGAAAATTGTTTAAAACAAGGTAAATCTGCCATAATGTTGGTACCTGAAATCTCATTAACAAGTCAAGTATTATCGAATTTCACATCAAGATTTGGGGATAAAGTTGCTATTTTACATAGTGGGCTTTCATCTGGAGAACGTTATGACGAATGGCAACGTCTAAAAACTGGCAAAGCAAAAATAGCAGTTGGCGTGCGTTCTGCAATATTTGCACCTTTAGAAAATATTGGTGCTATAATTATTGATGAAGAGCACGACTCCAGTTACATTAGTGAAAGTAATCCACGATATAATACGCACGAAGTTGCTGAGTTTAGAGCCAAAATAAATAATGCAAATTTTATACTTGGGAGTGCTACTCCTAGTCTTGAAACCTATCAAAAGGCACAATCAGGTAAATTAAAATTATTAGAACTTAAGGAAAGGGTAAACAAAAAACAAATGCCTAAAATACATATTGTAGATATGTGTGCAGAATTATCTAGAGGTAATGCATCTCCCTTTTCATATAAATTCCAAGACGAACTAAAAAAATGTATAGATTCGAATAATCAAGCAATAGTATTTATTAATCGCAGAGGCTATTCTTCATTCGTTAGGTGTGTTGATTGTGGTTATGTTGCTAAATGTACAGATTGTGATGTGTCTTTAGTTTTACACAAGGAAGATAGTCAATTAAAATGCCATTTTTGCGGAAAAAGATTTAGAGTTTTAAATAAATGTCCTATTTGTGGTAGTGACAAAATAAAGCAGGGAGCTATTGGAACTGAAAGAGTAGTTGAAGAACTGCAAAAAGCTTTTCCAAATGTCCCAATATTTAGAATGGATAACGATACTACAAAAACAAAAAATGCACATTTTAATATTTTAAAGCAATTTAGTGAATGTTTACCTAGTATACTTGTAGGCACGCAAATGGTTGCCAAAGGGCACGATTTTCCTAATGTTTCATTTGTTGGAATAATTGATGCTGACCTAAGTTTGCATTTTGCTGACTTTAGAAGTAACGAAAGGACATATCAATTAATAACTCAGGTAGCAGGAAGAAGTGGACGTGCTGAGAAAAATGGAATTGTTGTATTACAAACTTATTCGCCTAAACATTTCGTTTACAAAAAAGCAGTAGAGAATGATTATTTAGGTTTTTATAATAAAGAAATTAATTTAAGGCAAATAACAAATTTTCCACCTTTTTCAAAAATTGTAAGGTTGTTGTTTGTTGGTGGTGATGAGTTAAGAGTAAAAGAATATTTAACAACTATTTTCTTTAAAGTTAAATCTTTACTTAAAGAATATGGAAATGATATTTACTACGTGGGAGCAATGAATTCGCCAGTCAAGAGAATTCAAAATAAATATAGATACCAAATTTTGTTAAGGTATAAAGAAAATTTACATAATGAAATTATACAAAAAATTTATGATATAGTTGATGAAAATAAAGACAATAAAGTTTCATTATTTGTAGAAATTAATCAACAAAATTTGAGTTAAGGAGATAAAGTGAACATTTTACTTGATTATAACTTAAATGAGCTTGAAAAAAAGATAGTTGAAATGAATGAATCAAAATTTCGTGCTAAACAAATTTATAATAGTTTACTTTCTGGGATTGAACTAGATGAAAATACAACTTTGCCTAAACACCTTAAAGAAAGTTTGTTAAATTATGTTTGGTCGCCTATAAAAATTTATAAAACTTACGAAGGCGATAGTGCAACAAAATTTTTGTATAAATTATACGATGACAATATTATTGAAGGAATTGTTATGTATAATAGGTATGGAAATACATTGTGTGTTTCCACACAAGTTGGTTGTAGAATGGGTTGCAAATTCTGTGCTTCTACATTGGATGGGCTTGTTAGAAATTTATCTTGTGGGGAAATATTAGGACAAGTTGTCGCTGTAAACAAATTTTTAGGTGGCGACATTAAAAATCGCAAAATTACTAATATTGTATTGATGGGAAGTGGAGAACCTCTTGATAATTATGATAATGTTATTAAATTTCTAGAAATACTAACGGATGAAAATGGCTTTAATTTTTCACGAAGAAATATTTCTTTATCAACTTGTGGTATAGCAGATAAAATTTATAAACTTGCAGAAGATTTCTCAGGTATTATACTAACAATTTCTTTGCATAGTGCTTTTCAAAATAAACGTCAAGAAATAATGCCAATTGCTAATAAATATGATATAGATACTTTAATGAAAAGTGTAAAACATTACGAACAAAAGACTGGTAGGCGAGTAGTTTTTGAGTATACATTAATTAACGATGTTAATGATACTATTGTAGACGCAAAAAAATTATACGAAATAACATACGGCATTAGATGTCATATAAATTTAATTCCACTTAATTATGTTAAAGAAAGAGGTCTTAAAAATTCAACAAACATAGAAAAGTTTAAAGAATATTTGTGTAAAATGGGACGTTCTGTAACAATAAGAAAATCTTTAGGCAGTGAGATAGAAGGAGCGTGTGGACAATTGCGCAGAAAACAATTGAAGGAGGAGAATGATGAATAATATTGGCAAAGTGTTAAATGTTGTCGGTGCTAACGTATTATTGTCTTCTAATGGTAAAAAGTTAGATGCCTTATGTCCTAAACAAATTAAATTAGAAGGACTTTGTGCTGGAGATAATGTTGAATTTATTTATGATGCTTCATTAGATAATAATTTAATAACAAAATTATTAGAAAGAAAAAATCACATTGATAGACCTAATATCTCAAATATAGATAACGCTTTCATTACAATTAGTGAAGTTCCTAAACCAGACTTTTTTGTTGTAGATAAGATTTTAATTTCATTAGGGATAGAAAAAATAGAACCTTATATTATTATTAGTAAAAGTGATATTATTTCAAATGATTTTATTGAATTAGTGAAGTTGCAGTACAATAAATGTGTAAACAAAATTATTGTATTAAGTTCATATACAAAAGAAGGTCTAGATGAGTTTATAAATTTAACTAAGGATAAAATTTCTGTTTTAATAGGACAGTCAGCAGTTGGTAAATCTTCATTATTAAATGCATTAGGCATACAAAATATTAAGACAGATATTATGGCAAAACGAGTTGGAAATAAATTAACAAGAGGCAAGAATACTACAAAAAATTGTCATTTATATTTAACTGATTATGGTGCATTAGTTGCAGACACACCAGGGTTTAAGGCAATAAATATTGATGACTTAGAAGTTAATGAATTTACTCATTATTTTGTAGATATTAGGAACTATGCAATAAAGTGTAAATTCCCAAATTGTTCACATTTGCCAAATAATGAAGGGTGTGAAGTTATAAAAGCTTTAAATAAAGGTGAAATTAATATTGATAGATATAATAGATTTATTAGACTAAAAAATAAAATTATAAAGGACAAAAAGAAGTATGCCAAATAAAGTATCAATATCTACATTGCCATTTAAATTTGAAGAACTACCGAGTATAAGTATGGTATTAAAAAATTATGGGGTAGATTTTTTGCATTGTGATATAATGGATGGAAATTTTGTAGAGAACAAAACTTATACTCCACAAATGCTTGCTGAGTTAGCAGAAAAAATAAAATTACCTTTAGATATTCATCTAATGGTAAATAACCCAATTCAGTATATAGATATTTTACATAAATATGCCTATTTTTTAACCATACATTATGAAGCATTTAAAGATGAAACAGAATTAAAAAATGCTTTAATTTATATGAAAAATCAAAATTTAAAGGTTGGAATTTCAATAGATTTAAATACTGATGTAAACGAGATAAATACTGTTTTAGATATAGTTGATTTAGTTTTAGTAATGAGTGTTAAAGCAGGAGCAGGTGGACAAAATTTTAACAGTTGTGCAGTTAATAAAATTATAGAGTTATCGAATTTAAGAAAAGAAAATAATCATAAATACTTGATTGAAATTGACGGTGGTATAAATAATACAAACGTAGAGCAATGTATAAATGCTGGAGCTGATATTATTGTATCTGGAAGTTATGTAGCTAATGCTAATAATACTGAATTAGCTGTACAATCTCTTAAAATAAATAAAAACCATAAGTATTAAAATTTATTTTTACAGTAAGTTTAATTTAATAAAAAATTTGAAAATTTTTATATTGTATGTCTAGTCAAGAGTTAATGATATAGACTAAAAAAGGATTGAAATGTATTTTGAAAATATAAAGTGGGAAGAATATAAAATTTTTAAACAAAAATTTAATAATTTTGTATTAGACAAACAATGGCGAGAAACGATTTTATTTGATAGTTTATTAAATAAAAATGTTGCAAAAATTGTTAATGAAACAATTGAATTTTTTGATAAAAAACCTGATGCCTTTAGCGTAAATAAATATTTGTCATTTATAAGAAAGGCAAGCATAAAGAATATTAATAAAGCTAAAGCTGAGAAGGACACTATTTTGGCATGGAGATTAGCTAGAGAGGCATATGCATATTACGGGATAGGAGAAGTTATTACTGAAGGTTCTACTTATAGTGAAGAAATGCCTAAAGAACTTTGTAAAATCTATGGCGTTGATTATTTGCAAAAAATAGAAGAATTAGACAAAATTTTTCCTTCATCTCTTACAAATTTTAAGGGAAATGCTAGTGATATTAATATCGATAATATGACTGTAACAAAATATTTAATGTTAAAAAAATGGCAGGATAACCAAAATATTTATCATAATAATAAATTGTATCCAGTGTTTTCAAAATGCAGGGATAAATTTGTAAAATTTTTTTTAACTAAATTTCCAGAAAGTAAAATAAATGCTAGAGAAATGTTAGCGTTAACATTAATAGAACAAAATGGCATCATTAATGTTGATACTATTGCTGAATTTATAGATGTTGGTATTAATGAACTACCATCCATTATTGGTGGTAAAAATTATGGCTTAGCAATGCTTAGAAGTAAAGATATAATGATTCCTCAAACTTATATTTTGCCAATAAATAATAAATTGCATAAAGAAAAGTTATCTTTACTACCAAGCGATATGAAATTTGCAGTTAGAAGTTCTGCTAATTGTGAGGATAGTAAAAATAATTCGTTTGCAGGACTTTTCTTGTCTGTTATTGGTATTAAAAAAGAAGATATTCTTGATTCAATAAAGAAAGTTAAAGAATCGTGTAACTGCTCTAGAGTAAAGTCATACATTTCAAAGTTTGGATTAAAACATCCTAATATGTCAGTTGTCATACAAGAATTTATAGATGCGGATATTTCAGGTGTTTGGCTTGGTAAAAGTAAAAAAACTGGGATTTTAGAATGGGTTAATGGTGGTGGTGAAAAGTTAGTATCTGGAAAAGTAACTCCTATATCAGAAGAATTTGAACTTAATCAAAAGGTTGACGGGATTAAATTTAAGGGCAAATTAGTAGGTGATATTTTGAAGAAACACCAAAAAACATTAGGTGCAATTTGTGATTTTGAGTGGTGTATTAAAGATGATAAATTTTATATGCTTCAATATCGCCCCGTAACTAAAATAATTGCAAAAGAGTCGAAAAATGTGAAATCTCAAATAGTTGGCACTCCTGCATCAAAAGGTATTGTAGAAGGAAATGTTTGTTTTTTAGAAGACTCTAATGAAATAAATTTATTTAAAAAAGGTTCTATTTTATTAACTTATTATACTGATCCCGATTGGGTTGATGCGATGATAGAAGCTAAAGCAATTGTAACGGCTGAAGGTGGCTTTCTTTGTCATACAGCTATAATTGCTAGAGAACTTGGACTACCATGTGTTACAGGTATTGGTGAAGATAATCTTTTGGAATTGGCAAAATACGATAGGATTTTAGTAAATGGTAATAATGGGGGAGTGGATATAGTTAAAAAATAAATTATATTAATATTGTATTCAAAAAAAGAATAAAGTCGTAAGTGGACTTCATTCTTTTATATTTTTTTAGTTGCAAAAATTATTAATATTTATATTTATTTATTAGGTTTAAAAAATAATTTTAAAATTCCTCTTAACAATTTTGGTGCTTTTATACATATTATTTTCATAACAACCCCCTAATAAATTATATGATAAAAATATAAATTATGTACATTCCAAAAAAAAAGCCTGCATATAGGCAGGAAATTTTAGTTAACTTTTTTTAAGCATTTAGTACAAACATATTGTGTAGTTACTGTACCATTTTCATCTTCTAATCTAACTTTTTGTAAATTAGGTTTAAAAGTTCTAATTGTTCTACCACTAACGTGTGAGCGTGAATGAGCAATTTTATTGCCTTTCAATTTGTCTTTGCCACATATACTACAAGTTTTTGGCATAATAACACCTCCAATAAAATTTTGTAATATTCTATAAACATTTGTATAAAATATAAATGTAGAATTGCATAAATATTAAACAATTGTTTTCATACTCGTATATGATACAATAAAATACAAAAAAAATCAAGTATTTTTATAAATCTATTTATAAAATTTATAAATATGGTTGATTTTTTTTTGAATATATAGTACAATATCAATGTCGATTTACAGCTAAAAGTAGGAGATTGCAATGGCAGTACATACATCAAATAAAAATGGGAGAATAACTATCAGTGATGAAGCAATAGCAAATGTAGCAGGATATTTTGCTTTGGAATGCTATGGCGTTGTAGATTTAGTTCCAAGACGTCTTACTGATAATTTAGCAGAGTTATTCAAAAAAAGAAATTACAAACGTGGAGTTAAAGTTACTACACACGATAATAAGATTTTATTAGATTTGAGTGTAATATTAAAATATGGCGTTTCAATCAATGCTGTTGCCGACAGTTTAAAAAAATCTGTGAAGTATAATGTTGAAGATTTTACAGGTATGATTGTAGAATCTATAAACGTAAATATAATGGGCGTCAAAGTTTAACTTTGTATGCCTTCTTTTGCTTGTTTAAGCAAATTTTTGGAGGATATTAATGACTAAGACAATAAATGGTGCAACCTTTAGAAAAATGCTTTTTGCAGGTTGCAGCAATTTGGAGAAAAATAAAAAATATGTCGATTCATTAAATGTATTTCCTGTTCCAGATGGAGATACTGGTACAAATACATTTTTAACATTAAAATCGGCAATAAACGAAATTAATAATTGCACGTCAAACAATTTAGAAGATTTAAGCAACGCATTGTCAAAGGGTGCTTTGCGTGGTGCAAGAGGTAATAGTGGTGTTATTCTTTCGCAAATTCTTAAAGGTATTGCGCAAGTTACAAAAACTTGTACAGAAATAACAACTAAGAACTTTGCTAAAGCATTGAAAGAAGGTTCAGCGATAGCGTATCAAGCAGTAACAAAACCTAAGGAAGGAACAATTTTAACAGTTATTAGAACAATGGCAGAAGAAGCAGGGACTGCATGTAAGAAAATGACTGAATTTGAGGACTTCTTAAAATATGTTATTGATAAGGGTGAAGAAATTCTTCAAAAAACTCCTGAAATGTTGCCTGTCCTAGCCAAAGCAGGAGTCATAGATGCTGGTGGGCGCGCTTTAATGGTCATTTTCCAAGGTTTCTATAAAGTAATAATTAATGATGAAACATTTGAATTTGAAATGACTGACATTGCTAAAACTTTAGATAATATTAAAGAATTTCACGTTAATTTAGAGGCACTTGCCGATATAGAATTTGGTTATTGTACCGAGTTTATGATAATTCATATGTTTAAGAAAACAACGGAATCTGATATTGATAAATTAAGAGAAAAATTAATGTCAATAGGTGATTCTGTAATTTGCACAGGGGATTTGTCATTAGTTAAAATTCACGTGCATACAAATGAGCCTAATAAGGCTTTAGGTTACGCTTTGGAATTAGGTGAGTTATATAATCTTAAGATTGAAAATATGCGTGAGCAAAATAGAGAGTTAAGAAAACTTGCTGAAAATAAAAATGAAAAGCCATATGGTATGGTCTCAGTTTGTGCTGGTGATGGGTTAAGTGCTGTATTTAAAGATTTGGGTGTTGATCACATAATTGAAGGTGGGCAAACTATGAATCCAAGTGCAGATGATATCGCTCAAGCAATTGAAGCTGTCCCATCAAAAACTGTTTATGTGTTCCCTAACAATAAAAATATAATTTTAGCTGCTGAGCAGGCTAAAGCACTATCTCAAAAACAGGTATATGTCATACCGACAACTAGTGTTCCACAAGGCATATCAGCAATTTTGGCTTTTAATCCTGACGCTGACAAAGACGAAAACATACAAAATATGAAAGAAAGCAGTCAAATTGTGCGTAGTGGTTCGATAACAAATGCTGTTAGAACAACAAGTGTAGATGGCTTTGACATTAAAGAGGGCGAAATAATTGGATTAGATGAATCTCATATTAGAGCAAAAGGCGAAACTATTGAACAAACTTTAGAGGATTTGGTGAACGCTTTAGTAAGTGAAGAATCTGTTAATATAACATTATTCTATGGAGCAGGGGTTGAAGAAGCGAAAGCTATTGAAATGCAAGATAAATTGGCAGAAAAATTTAGTAATTGTGAAGTTACTGCCATTTATGGTGGGCAACCTGTATATTATTATGTAGTTTCAGTCGAATAATAATATTTAATAATTAATATAAAAATGGCCATATTTAATGGTCTTTTTGTAGTTACTACAATTTATTTGATAAAGAAATTTTTATAACAATTTAAAATAATTAATAAACAAAATATAAAAACACATTAGATTATATAATTCTGATGTGTTTTCATTGTTTTTACTTAAAATTATTATATTTTATAAAATAAAAATTTATATTAATACTAATTACTTATTCTTATTCTTATTTTTTTATTTCAGTTTATGAAATTTTAGTTTTTCTATAAATATATTCCATAATTTTATTTGATTTAAATTTGCCACAATTTTTTTTAAAATATAAAATTGTTTATTTTGTATTTTTAATATTATTAATAAATTTTACAACTGCTTTATAATCTTCAAGGCCATTTTGTGCTTTAAGTCCAGTATTGACATCAACACCTCAAGGATTGACTATATTTATAGCATCAACAATATTATAAGGGTTTAAGCCCCCAGCAAGAATTACTGGTTTGTTTAATTCTTGTATTAAATTTTTGCTAGAATTCCAATTGTGAGTTAGTCCAGTTCCGCCTACTTGGTTTGTTTTTAGATTAAAACTATCTAATAAATATGCATCTGCATATTTCATTGATTTATAGTCTGTTATAATATCACCATCACGTAAAATATGAATTAGTCTTATAAGTTTGATATATGGCAACGATTCTTTAATTTTTTTAACTTCATCTTCGTTAATTATAGAATGCAACTGAATTGTTGTGTTATTTACAAATTTACAAATTGATATAATTTCGTCAGCAACTTCGCTATGAGTAACTATAACACTGCTACAAAAGGGTGGTAAGACATCAACAATTTCTTTTGCAATTTCTTTAGAAATAAAATCTGTACTAAAGTGTTTTTGCCCAACAAGCATTTCTATTGCATTTGCGCCGTTATTTACACATAAGAGTGCATCCTCTTTATTTTTTATTCCACAAATTTTTATTTTTACATCTTTATACATTTTATCCTCTAACTAAATATAATATGAACGAAAAATAATTGCAAATTTTTTGTAAAAAAAATGTCTTTACTCAAAAAGACATTTTTATAGTTAAAATGGTACTCTCAACGGGATTTGAACCCGTGTTACCAGCGTGAGAGGCTAGCGTCCTAGACCACTAGACGATGAGAGCATATTGTACAAAATTGTACAATTAATTCATTCCTTTTGGTGGCAAACAAAATAAAATAATTCCAACAACAAAAAGGATTAATCCAACGGTTCTTAAAATTATTACTAATTTATCGTTGTATTCTACTTTATCTTGTTTTTTTATTACCATTGCTAGCCTATTTGATAAAATAAATGTAGCAATGCCAATTACGATTAAAACTATTGCAACAATGTGATACCAAGTTGATATCCATTCACCAAATGTTGCGCCTAAAATTAATGTGCTTACCATAATCATACCTCTAAATAATTATATCATAATGATGGAACATTGTCAATAAATTTTGCTAAAATTAGTTATAACTAATTCTTCGTATTTTCATTAATTTCTTTTTTTTCTTCCATAACTTCTTTATTATTTTTGTGAATATTTATTTTTTTTTTGTAAAGAAAATATAAACATAATTTAAACCAGCAATTATTGCCGTAATTATTCCAGCGTAAATTACATATATGTTAGCGTTGCCTATCCATTCTGTAAAAAAACTAAGAATTACACCTAAGCTTATTATTAAAGTCCCTAATTTACCTATCCAATTACTTTGTATTGTTATATTTTTTTTGTATAAACATATACCGCTAATTATCATTGCTAAATCACATACTACCATTATAATTGTTATCCATAATGGAATTAAATCAGCAAAAGTCAAACAAATTAAAGCCGATATTTTCATAAATTTATCAGCGAAAGGGTCTAATACTTTTCCAAATTCAGTAACAGCGTTATAATTACGGGCAATATAACCATCTATTAAATCAGTTATTGACGCTATGATAAAAATCGCAAGTGCTAAATATTTATTTATCAAAAAAAATGATACTATAAAAAAAGGAACTAATAGTAGCCTAATAAAACTTAAAATATTTGGTACATATTTTATATTCATATTTCACCTACGCGTATTATAGCATATTTTTTTATATAATACAATTAAATGTAATAATTTTTGATAAAATGTCGAATGAAATTAACAGGAAATTAATTTTAAGAATATAATAAAATGTATAATTATCATTTATACAATTTACGGAGGAAATATGAAGACAATTAATATACTTATTTCAATGGCTTTAATAATTGTTGTAGCATTTAGTGGATGTGGTAATTCTGGAAACAAAATTAAATTAAATGAAGTAACACATAGCATCTTCTATGCTCCACTTTATATTGCAATAAATAATGGCTATTTTGAAGATGAGGGCTTAGAGATTGAGTTAATTAATGGCGGTGGTTCTGACAAATCAATGACTTCATTAATCTCTGGGCAGTCACAAATAGCTTTGTTAGGCCCTGAGACAGCTGTTTATGTTGCAGCACAAAACAGTACAAATCAACCTATAATTTTTGGTCAGTTAACAAAAAGAGATGGAACATTATTAGTTGGGAGAAATGAAGAACCAAATTTTCAATGGTCAGATTTAGCTGGCAAAGAAATTTTAGGAGGGCGTAGGGGTGGTATGCCTGCGATGACATTACAATATGTTTTAGATAAAAACGGAGTTGGTGATACTGCAGAAGTCAACCTTGATGTTGCGTTTGATTTAATGGTTAGTGCATTTGAAAATGGAACAGGTGATTATTGTACAATGTTTGAACCTGTTGCTAGCGACTATATTTCTGCAGGTAAAGGATATAAAGTAGCTTCAATTGGGCAGGAGAGTGGTGAAGTGCCATATACTGCATTTATGGCTACTGAGAATTGGCTAAAAAAGAATAATGATAAAGCAGAAAAATTCTTAACTGCTGTTATGAAAGGTTATCAATTTTTGATGACTGCTGACATAGAAAAAGTTGTTGATTCACTAATGCCATCATTTACAGGTAGTACTAGAACATCAATAAAAAATGGAATTATAAGTTATAAAGAGATTGATGCTTGGGTAGAAAGTCCTGTTATGAAAGAAACTGCTTATAAAAATCTTTTGGACATAATAAAGCACGCAGGGGAATTAACTACAGATGTTGAATTTAGTAAAGTTGTAGATAATTCAATCGCAAATATTGTAACATCAAAAATGGCTGCATAAAAAATAAAGTGGGTTCTAATTTATTAGAATTCCACTTTATTTTTTTGACTGAATTGATAAACCTATATTTGTAATAGGGGGTTTTCGTTTTGAATGTAATTGGGAAATGTCCACGCCATTGTGAACTAAAATTGCTTCATTAAGTGCTTTAACTAATTCTAATGCACACGAAGTATTATTTTTACAAATTTGAGAATTTTCTAACTCTTTTACTACATCTTTAGCTTTTTTATTAACTGTTATTTGATTTAATATAGAAATTACGCCTTTGCATCCATTCCCTAATGTTCTTATTTCTTTACAAATTAAATCATTGTCTTGGTCAACTTCAAAATTAAGTACGAATTGAGTAAAACAAATTCCTTGTGGCTTAAAAGATTGTGGTTTAATTTTATTTGTCATATGTTCCTCCTAATCAAGCAAATCTTCTATTATTTTTTCATAGATAATTGGTGCTTTATCTTGCCATTTCTTACAAGCATTTATTGCACTTCTCCTAGAGTCTACCTTAAGCTGTAATTTTAATATAGGTTGAAAACCTTTAGGACTATTTATTCTCAAAACAATAGTGTGGGTGCCATCATTATTTTTATGATACACTGCTACATATTCTTGTACTCTTTTGAATATTATACGATTTTGTTTGCAAAAATTTGAAATGTCTTCACGAATAGATTGAGGGATTTTAGCAAAAAAATGAGATAAACAATCTCTTCCTTCCGTAGTAATGGAATAAAGCCCCTCATCTTTATTGTTTGGATTTTGGTCAAAGTAGATAAATTTGGCTTTAACTAACTGCCACAAAATATCTTTACAATCCATATATGAAAGCCAATTATTGCGACTGGTCGCTATATCCATAATTGAGTTTTCTGTTAGAGGAATTTCCATTTTATCAAGTATAAACAGTAAAATTAATTTATTTTCTGTTTCATCAGCGACAAATTGAGTGCTCAATTAATTTGCCTCCTTAAAATTTTCATAGATGTATTTTATCATAAAATTTAAAATTTGCCAACTATTTTATATTAATCTACTAAAATATTTGTTTTAATTATTTAATTATGTTATAATCTTTTTGTTTGAGGTGAAAATATGGAAGCTAAAGAGCAACGCCCATTTATTCAATTGTGCAATAATTTTATTGATGCAAAATATATTATGCTAGGGAATAATATAGTTAAACTATTAGAAAGCATTAATAATGATACTTCATTAAGAGAAATTGTAAAAAAATGTATAAATAACTTTGACTTTACAACTGAACTTGGAATAGCAATTTCTGCTAATCAAAATAAGCCAAAAGACTTTGTAATGCCAAAAGAAAATGAGAAGATTGTGGCATTATGTTATTTAATATTACAACAAATAGCATTAAATCAAATTGACTATGAGGCTTTTACAAATAAACATTTTGTTTATGATGGTACTATAAACGATATTTATCAAAATTTTGGGCATTATTTTATTTTACCATTTCGAAATGCAATGCTTAATTTGGAGAATACAAAAAAAATTCAAATTGATAATGAAGTAAGGAAAGAAATAAACGTAGATAATAAAGTACATCAAGATTTTATAAATAAACTCAAGGTTATTTGTAATGATATAATTAAAGTTGTAGAATCTGATTACAAAATTAAAGAAGATAAAGAAGAAGAAATAAAAGAGTATGTTGATGCTTTGTTAGAAGCCTTGAGTATAAATAATAAAAAAATAATTTTTAGTTTAAGCAAAGTAATTTTGGATAAAATAGAGAAAATAAAATCATTAAAAGGATTGTATGAAAGATTTTTGTATATTTGGGAAGAAATATAATTACATAAATATACTTGATATTATAGTTGATATGACACATGCTAGTAGGGCATGTGTTGTTTTTTGTAAAAGGAAAAATTTAATACTTATATTGCATTTCTGCAAAAAAGTCATTGCTTGTAAATGTGTGGATAAACCACCAAAACTAATTATAAAAGTTGCTAAGATTGTGGCAATTTTTAAATCTGTAAAATTCATTGATATCTCATAACATCCTCGAGTCATTTCAAGTATACCAGTAGAAATTCCATTAGAATATTGAGATGAAATACCGATAAAATTAAAGAAATTGGATATTAATATATTTAAAATATTTAACAAACCTATATCGGATAGAATGTCAATCAAAATAAAGAAAATCGTGATATACCCACCAACGATTAGTATTGAGTTTATAGCACTTAACATTGACTTTTCTAATATATTTTCGTTTATTCCTTCAAAAGTAAAACGGTTAAATTGTGTTTTTTCATTTTTTTTGTAGGAGTAATTTCTATATAATAATCCGTTAATAATAGCACCTAAAAAATGCGAAATTAATATAACAAAGCCCATTAGTGTGCTTCCAAACATACCGACTCCAACTGTGCCTACTACAAATAATGGACCAGAAGTAGACGTGAAAGTTATTAATCTTTTTGCCTCACTTGAAGTAATCATTTGTTTCTCATATAGTTCACTTGTAATTTTAGCCCCAACTGGATATCCACTCATTATGCTCGTTAGGAATACATAACTGCCTATTCCATTTACGTGAAAGCATTTTTGCATAAATTTCTGTAATGAATTGGCTAAAATTTTAATTCCACCTAATTCAGTTAAAAGTTTTGTTAAAAAGAAGAAGGGAAATAGTGAAGGTAATACTGCTTTAGCCCATATTAAAATTCCATTAAATGCTGAGTTAATATATTTGTTTGGATTAATTATTAAAAATAATATAATTATTAAAGTAAATATAGAACAAAATATCATTGTTCTAAAGCCTTTTATTTTTATTTTATTCATATAAAATTTTATGAATATAACTTATTTAATATTCTAGTTGTAGATGATTATAGTATAAAGAAAACAAAATGACATAAAATAAATTATGAACAAAATAAAAGTATTATCAATATCTCTTTCTGTTATAGTATTGGTTTTGTCTAGCGTAATTTACGTTATTTATTTCAATGTAATGTATCCATTGAAATATTACGAAGAAATAAAAACTGCCGGTTATATATATGGTATAGAGCCAGCATTTATTGCAAGTGTAATAAATGAAGAAAGTAGTTTTAATAATCTTTGTGTATCTAGAAGTGGGGCGATAGGGTTAATGCAAATTATGCCACAAACTGCAGAATGGCTTGCAGTTAGAATGGGTATAGAAAACTATAACGTCAACCAATTATATGATGCACAATTTAATATTAATATGGGCACATTTTATTTAAAATATTTATTTGAAAGATTTGATGATGATTACACTACACTATGTGCATACAATGCTGGAGAAGGTACTGTACGAAATTGGTTAAAGAATAATTATTATTCTATAAATAATGTTATATTAAAAACAACCCCGTACAAAGAAACGAACAAATATGCAAGGGATGTTATAAAAAATATTGATAGATATGCTACTCGTTTTGAATGTAGATTTTAACATATTATTTAATTAAATTTTTGTATACTCATCAATTTTTTTTATATTTTTATTAACATAATTGTTTGTTGTATTAACTTTTGAAATATTAGAATTGTTGTTATTATCTATAAATTGTTGTTTATTAATGTTTAAACCACTTAATAATGAATTTATTTTTTCTATACCACCAAATGAATCTATAGTATTTATTATACTTTCAATTTGAGGTAGATATGGTTCTAGAGGAGAATTAATTAGATATTTGTCTGCTATTGGTAAAAATGATTTTATAACTGAGTATAAATTATTTAAGTTATCCATATATACCTCATTTTTTTGTCAAAATATTTTATGTTTGCATATTATATAATGTTCGCAAAGCGAATAAGGAGAAGTTAATGGATATTAAAGATTATAATAAAGTAAATGTAAAAGATTTTGTGAATAAAGTACAAAATGATAATTTAACACCAAAAGAAGAAACTGCTTTAAATGACTTAAAAGAACAATATGGGTCTCAAATTGAAGATTTAATATCAAAGTTTCAAAATATGAGTGAGGCAGAACTAATAACTGAAATATTTAAAATTATAAATGAAAAAAAGAGAAATGGAACTTTTAATCCAAGCGAAATTGACAAACTTGCTGAAATGATTAAACCATTGTTAAATGAAGAACAAAAACAAAAAATGGAAGAACTTATAAATTTAATAAAATAACTAAATATGGTGTATTCAATTTTTATAATACACCATATTTTGAAAGTGAATTTTTATGTTAAATAAATTAGATTTATCATTATTTAGAATTGTAAAAGCACAACAAAATACCGAAACTACACTATCAGTTATTGTTTACGTTAAAGACATTGATAAAGCAATAATGTATTTTGAATCAAATAATTTTAAGATTGTTAAAGTTTTCAAATTTATTAATGCTATTTGTGTTGAAATTAACATTAAGGATTTGAATAAAGTCATAAAATCTAATTATGTTAATTTTGTGTCATCACAGACCAAAGTTTTTGCACAAGTTAATGTAGCAAAAAAGATTATTAATCTAGATAATTTTTATATGAATGGACTGTCAGGACATGGGGTTAATGTAGCTATTATTGATACTGGAATTTGTCCACATTTAGACTTTTTGTATCCATATAATAGGGTAAAATTTTTTAAAGATTTTACTAGCAAAAAAAGTGATAATAAAATATACGATGATAATGGACATGGTACATTTGTTGCAGGAGTTATCGCATCTAATGGAATAAGCGAAGGAAAAAAATTTGCTGGCGTCGCCCCAAATTGTAGTTTATATATTCTAAAAGCACTTGATGGTGAGGGGCAATCTTCATCAGTTGAAATGTTAGAAGCTATGCAATGGGTTTTTGAAAATAAAGATAAGTATAATATTGATGTTGTGTGTATGAGTTTTGGCGCTATGCCTACCTCAAAAGTTGACCCATTAATGAAAGGTGCAGAAAAGTTGTGGGATAGTGGGATAGTGGTTGTTGCTGCTGCTGGTAACAGTGGACCTGAAAAAAATACTATAAAATCTCCAGGGGCTAGTAGAAAAATTATTACTGTAGGCTCCATGGATGATAAAAGAAAAGAGAATGGCTTATATAATGCTAGCGATTTTGTGATAGCAGATTTTTCTTCTAGAGGGCCAGCTTTTGAATTTTATAAGCCTGACTTAGTAGTATCAGGAGTAAATTTAACTTCCTGTTCAATTGATAAGAACTACACTAAAATGAGTGGTACTAGTGTTAGTGCGCCCTTAATAGCTGGAGTTTCTTGTTTAATTTTGCAAAAATACAAAAAGAAAATTACACCTAATCAAATAAAAACATTGCTTTTGCATAATTGTAAACCAATTGTTAAAGATAGAAATGTTGAAGGCTTTGGTTATCTTTCTTTCGATTAATTTTAAGAATAGTTTTATTTTATTTGACAAAAATATTATTAATAGTTAAAATATTATTGTTCTTTTGGAGGTTTTAAATGGAAAGAAAATTAAAAGTAGCAATGTATGGTTGTGGGAAAATGTCACAATACTTAATGAGATATGTTTATGAAAAAGGCGGAGAAATTGTTTGTGCCTTTGACATTGACAAAAGTAAATTTGGTAAGGACATTGGAGAAATTATAAATGACGGTAAAAACTATAATGTTCAAATAGAAGACGCAAAAAAGGTAAAAGAAATTTTCGCACAAACGACACCAGATATTTGTATTGTTGCAACAATGAGTTTATTAAATGATTTAAAAGATATTTTGTTAATTTGTGCTGAGTGTGGAGTCAATGCTATTACAACTTGTGAAGAAGCATTTTACCCTTGGAATTCAAACCCAGAATTAACTTCAGAAATTGACGCATTAGCTAAAGAAAACGGATGTACGATTTGTGGGTCAGGTTATCAAGACGTATTTTGGGGAAATTTAATTACTACATTAGCTGGTGCTACACAGTCAATAAAAAAAATAACAGGGCGTACTAGTTATAATGTAGAAGATTATGGTATAGCACTTGCACAAGTGCATGGTGCTGGTCTTAATCTAAAACAATTTGATGAACAAGTTGCGTCTATAGATAATATTTCAGAGTCTGAAAGACAAAAACTTATAAATAGTGGAAAATTTGCACCTTCATATATGTGGAATACTAATGGATGGTTATGTTCACAATTAGGGTTAACTGTAAAAAAACAGACTCAAAAATGTGTCCCACAAGTGTATGATAAAGATTTAAATTCTTCAACACTAGGTATGATTATCAAAGCAGGTGATGCACGTGGAATGAGTGCTGTAGTTACTACAGAAACTGAAGAAGGAATTATATTAGAAACACAATGTGTAGGTATGGTTTATGCTCCTGAAGATTTTGACAGCAATGTTTGGACTATAGAAGGAGAACCTAATACAACTATAACTGTTGAAAGACCTCGTACAGTTGAATTGACATGTGCAACTATTGTAAATAGATTGTTAGATGTTCTTGAAGCAGAAGCAGGCTTTACTACTACTGAAAAAATGCCAAGAGCACAATTTGTTCAAGCATTTTCAGTCGTAGAAATCGACCCTAACGATTATCACGGATGTAACTGTGGATGCGAAGATGATTGTGATTGTGGATGTGGTGATTCACATTGCAATTGTGGTTGTCATAATGATAAATAAAATTTAGAAGATTGCATAAATTTTTTGCAGTCTTTTTTATTTTTCCAACAAAAAAAAGAAACCTACAATTGAAGTGACCCCTTCGGGGTTCACTTCACAATAAGGTTTCTTTTTTGAACACCATTTTATTGGATAAAAATTGACTTTTGTATAATCGTTCTTATTTAGTTTAACTAATTAAATATATTTATCTATGCTTTTTGTTATAGTATTTTTCTAAAAGAGCGACTAAATAATACATTATTCCTGCAAGTATACAAAGTATAACCGTACTTGTCATAACTAAGTCGAGCCTAAATACTTGTGACCCATATACAATTAGGTATCCAAGTCCAGCACTACTTGATAAATATTCACCCATTATTGAGCCGACCCAACTCATACCTACATTAATTTTTAACATAGATATAAAATTAGGAGCAGAATAAGGTAACACAAGTTTTATTAAAATTTTTAATTTATTGGCACCCATAGATTTCATTAACAATATTTTATCTTCGTCACACGATAAAAAAGCATTTAACATTGTTATTGTAGTAATAATGATACATATTAGTACACATATTGTAATAATAGCACTTGTGCCCGAGCCGACCCATATAATAATTAATGGGCCAAGAGCTATTTTGGGTAAGCTATTTAATACTACTAAATATGGCTCTAAAATTTTTCTTGCTTTTTCACTCCACCATAGTAAAATGGCTATGAACGTTCCAAGAAATGAAGCAATTAAAAAACCTGCTATAGTTTCAACTAATGTAACTCCCATGTGCATAAATAAGTCGCCACTTGCCCACAGTTCGCCCATGGTCTTTATGATTTTTGAAGGTGAACTTGTAATAAACGAATTTATTGCACCTATCTGCGCTAGAAGTTCCCACAAAAATATAAATATAACAAGTATACCTATTTGGCTTGATAAAATAATTATAAGATTGTTTTTTCTTTTTTTTAAATAATTTAAATGTTCTTTTGAGTAGTTTTCTTTTGAATGTTTCATTATTTAATTCTCCAAATCCTTCCAAACTTCATTAAACAATTTTGAAAACTCCTTACATTCACGTCTTTGGAAAGGGGTTCCATATTTTTGTAAATCTAAAGAAATTATTTTTTTAATTTCGGCAGGACGGGGAGTCAAAATGATGATTCTATCTGCCATTGAGATAGCCTCCGAAATATCGTGAGTTACTAATATTGCAGTTTTTCTTTCGCTTTTGATAATATTACTAACATCATCACAAACATTTAATCTAGTTTGATAATCTAGAGCAGAGAAGGGTTCATCTAACAATAGAATTTTTGGATTAAGTGCTAATGTTCTAATAAGTGCTACTCTTTGTCTCATTCCGCCTGATAATTCTTTTGGAAATTTATCTTTAAATTCGTACAATCCGTATTTTTTTAATAAATTCTCAATATAATCAAAATTTTTTTGATTTTTTTTCTTTTGTATTTCAAGGCCTAAAATTACATTTTGCCAAATTGTGCGCCATTCGAATAAATGGTCTCGTTGGAACATATAACCTATAAAATTCTCAGTTTCATCATGTGTAATGATTTCACCTGAACTTGGTTTTAATATTCCAGATATAAGTGACAAAATTGTAGTTTTACCACATCCACTTGGTCCAACTATAGCAATAAATTCATTTTCATTTACATCGAATGAAATATTTTTGAGTGCTAATGTTTCACCTTTTGGAGAATGGTAATTAAGACTTATATTTTTTAATTGTAATAAACTCATTTTATTTTATCCTTGCTGGTCAAAAGTCAGGTTCAATGCTGTAGGGAAGAAGCAAAGAACCTATTACATACTATTCAAAATTATTTATTTGTGTAACTATTTTTTTTAAATTGTTCTAAAAAAATATTTTAAGACATAAAATTAATAAGCAATATTATATATGATAAATTTTTGTATATAGATTTATTATTCGACATTTATTGCAAATTTTTTTAATTTTATTAATTATATAATTGAGGTGCTTAAATGAAATTTATTGTATTTAGGTTAAATTCTATTAAAAAATTGATTTTAGTTTTTGCATTATTAGCAATGTTGTGTATTAACCTTGATGGTGGTAGAGTAGCAGGGGTTTTTTTAGGCCAAACAATTCGCAAAGTGCCTATTTATGCAGTTAATACTGATAAGCCTAAAGTAGCAATTTCATTTGATGCAGCATGGGGTGCAGACAAAACTGAAGAAATTATTAAAATTTGTAATGAGTATAATGTTAAAGCAACATTTTTTCTTGTAGGTTTTTGGGTCGATGAATATCCTGAACTCGTGAAAAAAATTAATGAAGAAGGGTTTGAAATAGGTACTCATAGTAATACACATCCTGATATGACAAAATTAAGTGCAGAAAACCAAAAATTAGAATTGGAAATATCTATTGAAAAAATTGAAAAAATAACCAATAAAAAAGTAGAATTGTTTAGAGCTCCATATGGAGCATATAACAACTCTTTAATTGAGCAGGCAGAAAAATTAAATTTAAAAACTATTCAATGGGATGTTGATTCATTAGATTGGAAAGGTCTTTCTAGCGATGAGATAACAATGAGAATTGTCAATAATGTTAAAAATGGAAGCATCATACTTTGTCATAATAATTCAGATCATATTTTGGATGCATTGCCATTAGTTCTTGACAGATTAAAAAAGAAAGGTTTTGAAATAACTAATATTGGAGATTTAGTTTATCAAGACAACTACAGTATAAATAGTCAAGGTATTCAAAGCAAAAATTCATAATGTACAATGGAGGGAAAAATGAATTACGAGCAAATGAACAATAATAAAGTTTATGTTTATGGTCAAATTGTAAGCAATGCTGAATTTAGCCATGAAGTTTATGGAGAAGGCTTCTATAATATGATAATTAAAATTGAACGATTATCAAGCCAATGCGATTTCATTCCTATAACAATTTCAGAAAGAATACTTCGTGAAGAAGGAATCAAAGTAGGAGATATGGTCGCATTAAAAGGGCAATTCCGTAGTTATAATAAGCAAGTGGAAGGCAAAAGTAAACTTGATTTAACTATTTTTGTGCGTGAAATAGTACCAAAAATTGAAAATTATCCTACAAATGTGATTGAACTTTCTGGATATATTTGTAAAGAACCTATATATCGCACGACTCCTTTTAATAGAGAAATTTGTGATGTTTTAATTGCAGTAAATAGAGCCTACAATAAGTCAGACTATATTCCTTGTATTGCGTGGGGGAGAAATGCAAGATTTGTAAAATCAATTAATGTAGGAGAAAAAGTAATATTACAAGGGCGTGTTCAAAGCCGTGAATATCAAAAGAAAATTGATGATGATAATATTGAAAACAAGATTGCATATGAAATTTCAATCAATAAAATTGCGTTGAATACTTTTGATAACGATAATATAGAAGAAAAATTTTTTGTTTCATAATAACTAATAAAATCTATTTGAATTTTGTTATTATTATGGTATAATTTATAAAATTAAACAACGGAGAAAAACAATGACATTTTTGTTGGAAGCAGGTTTAGCATTTGAAATTTTTGGATTACAAATAAAATGGTACGGTATAATAATAGCGACAGGTGTTCTTGTCGCTGTTTTGGTTGCTTGTTATAATGCTAAACAAAAAAAATATTCAAATGATTTTCCTTATGAAATCCTTTTATGGTGCTTTCCATTAGCAATAGTTGGAGCGAGAATTTATTACATAATCTTTTCAGGACAATCCTATACTTTTGTGGAAGCCATTTCAATTTGGAATGGTGGTATGGCTATTTATGGTGGCATAATTGGTGGTTTAATTGGTTTAATATTGTTTGCAATTATTAGAAATCAAAATTTGTTAAAAGTAACTGATTTGGTGGCGCCAAGTCTTGTAATAGCACAATCAATAGGTAGGTGGGGCAATTTTGCTAATCAAGAAGTTTTTGGTAAAGTAGTGCAAGACCCTAATTTACAATGGTTTCCATTTTCTGTTTATATTGATAGGCTTGGAGAATGGCATTATGCAACATTTTTTTATGAAAGCATGATTTGTTTAGGAATATTTGTTGTTTTGATGTTTGTATTCAAAAAAACTCAAAAATTTGGGATAGTTACAAGTCTTTATTTGATTTTGTATGGAACTGAAAGATATTTTCTTGAAGGAATGCGACAAGAAAGCGAAATATTATTTATAGGTAGTTCAAATGTTCCAGTTTCTCAAGTCGTTAGTATTTTATTTGTAATAGCAGGTATTTTTTTACTAATTGCAATAGTCTGGATGGAAAGGAAACAAGTCCAAAATAAAATTAATAAATTAATGTTAAATAAAGCCAATTTAACTTTACAAAGTCAAAATATAATAATTGAAGATAAAGAAAATTTAATTCAAGAAGATTACTTGAATAACCCTAGAAATAAAATTAATGAAATAGATAATGATAACAAAATAGCAAAAATAGATAAAAAAGAGGAATAAAAACTTGAAAAAAATTAATATTTATAATATAATATTTATAAGTTGTATAACAATATATTTAATATTTCTAATTTTAAACTTATGTGGGATTGAACAGTTTGCTTTTGTAGAGTTATTTTGGTTTCAAATTTTTCTTTGTATAATGGGCATTTTAGTCCTAACAAGAGGAATTTTATTTAAAATAGACTCATCAGTTTTTGCAGGCATAACGTTAATTTTATTAAGCGTAGTTTTTTTGATTAGAGATATTTATGTTTTGTCGTTTTTATACATTTTACCATTAATAGTATCAAGCATTTCTATTGGATTTATTGTTGTATATTTCTGTTATAAAAACAAACTTTATCTTAAGTTATTTCTATATTCATTAATTATAATAGGGTTAAGTTGCTTAGCATACATATTTTAGAAGGAGAAAAAATGAATAATTTTAATATTGAAAGAAAAGGGTATAGTAAACAAGAAGTTGATGATTATATTGCAAATATAAAAATGCAATATGAACAAGCAATTGATAAACTAAAACAAGAGTCAATGCAAACAAAAGCAGAATTAATGCAAACCAAAATAGAATTAGATTCTTATCATAATAAAGATGACCAAATTTCTAATGCATTAGTTGTTGCTGTTGAAACTGCTAAAGAAATTGAAACTAGTGCCAAAACTATCTATGAGTTAGAAATTAAGAGAGTTAAAGTTTTGTATAAAAAGTGGTTTAATATTTTGAATGAAATTAAAGCACTATACCCTAATATAAATAAAGCGAGTGGTATTTCTATTTTGTTCAATGAATTTGAGGATGCATTAAATAAAATTTTATCAAAACAAAATGAATTAGCAGATATGCCAAGTAGCGTTAATAAAACGGCTGAAAAAATATATGCTAAGACATTATTATCAAGAATGTGGGGTAATAACCAACCTATAAATAATTATAAAAATGTAGATAATGAAGTTCAAACAATTAGAAGAATTGATATAGATAGAAAAAAAGATAAAGATATAATTAACAAAAAAAACTCATTTGTCGAAAAAAACATGAGCGAAACGGAAGGGGATTTTGAAAAATTTTTAAAAAGTGAATTTGATGATTTTGATAATTTTCAGTATAAAGAAACACACAAAGATGCACAAATTTCTCCCGACCAAAAATCAAATTATTTAAACGTATTAGAACAAAGTTTAAGCAAAAAGCAAGATAATTCTAGTGATAATAATTTTGATATGTTAGAAGCCCTGCAACCTAAAGAAGATTTAATGGATATAATGAAAAGTTTCAATTTAGATGATTAAAAATGACTTACAATAATAAAGCCAATTGAATAGAATTATTTCATTATTGTAAGTTTTTTTTACAAAACACATAAGGGATGTTATAATTTTTAAAATAAATATAAAAAGAATTACATTTAACCCTACGGGTTACTCACTGTAATTCTTTTTTAATATAATTAACTATTTGTGTGTAATTTATTTAAGTTAACGATATTGAATATTTAGATGTAAAGTCATCAATTAGACCAAATATCCAATTAGCATAATCATTTAAAATAGAAGTTTTATCTAACCATTCTGTAACAAAATCATTAATTGCTGGAACTACACATAAAATGTTAAGAATTGCTATGATTACTGCTACAAAAATTAAACCTTTAATTGCACCAAATAAGAATCCCAAAACTCTATCAAGACCATTTATTGCTCTATTTTCAGTTATTTTATCAAATAGTTTGCTTAGTAACGCTAATGCTATTCTTATTAATAAGAATAATAACACTGCACCACATAATGTAGTTAATAAACCACCTAGTTTAACCGAAAACCAAGATAAAACGTTAGTTCCTTCAACTAAGATTTCATTACCTAACATTATATCAAGTAATGATTTTAAGATGCCATTTACTTCAAATCCGGCAATTAAATCGCCAGCACTTGTTGCTTGTGTTAATGTATAGTCAAGGTTGCCAAACCCCGAAACAACACCATTCATTGCATCACTAAACATATTCGAAATAGCGTTATTGAATAGTCCGTCTATAAAACTTGTGAAAGGTGGGGCAAGCCAAACAGCCAAAACAATAGATAAAGCAATTCCAACTAATGAAATTATAGAAGCGAGAAAGCCTTGTTTTAGTCCCCATAAACCAAATAAAACGATAAGTATAATAAATACTATATCAATCCAAAACATTAATTTTCTCCTATATTATGAGTAATTATAGCATAAAAAATTATTTTTGTCATTTAATTTTAATAAAATTACATAAATTTTTTAAAAAAAAACTGCTAAAACAGTTTTTTATGCTGAAAAAATTGATAAATCTTTAATTTTTCCAAATTTCCTTGCATTCTCAATAATTTTAAGAGTTATAGTCGCTCCTTTTTTAGCAATTAATTCTTTTGATTGACTATACAAATTTTCAGTAATTACTCTACCTAATAGAAAATCTACAGATGTAGTTACTTTAATTGGTAGAGTAGTGGGTGGTGCTTCATTTAGTTGTAAATTTTCATTTTCGTCTAATCTTAAAATTTTTACCGGTTCATTTGTGTTAGTTATTTTAGGTTTTTTTACATTAAACCGACTAATATCTAGTATTTTATCATCTTCTTGAATGATAACAACACCATTACCTAAAACAGCTAATTTTTCAACTAAAAATGAACTTTCATTATTTAAGTTACATTCTATTACATTAAATTTATCATCAAAAGAAACATCCACAATTTTGCCTAAGAATTCACCATTAGTTTTGTAAGTTACTGAATTAATTGGATTAATATATTCAATTATTGGCTCTAGATTGCTAAAATTTTCTAAA
Source organism: uncultured Eubacteriales bacterium (assembly GCA_949283525.1). Taxonomy (GTDB): domain Bacteria; phylum Bacillota; class Clostridia; order Christensenellales; family UBA1242; genus CAKVOD01. The sequence goes on along the minus strand of CASDSK010000038.1, from coordinate 28,848 downwards.
AAATAATTGTTTTTAATAACTATAGCATCTTCTCCAATACAATAGATGTTTTTTGTTGCAAGTATTTTATTTTCATTTGTGATGTCTTCATTAATTTCTTCGTTTAAAACGACTAAATATTTTAATTTTTTTAATTTTTTATCGAAAATAGCATTTAAAATTATTCCTTCAACTTGTCCATTATACAAAGATATTACGGGTTTTCCTAAGATGCTAGAAAGTTTATTCATTTTTGCCTCCATTTTACTTTATTTTATGAGTACATCTTAGAATTTATGATAATGAAATAAAATACAGAAGTATTTAGTTTGTTGCATATTATAAAAAAAAATGCTATAATGAAATATGTTTACAAAAAAATTTGAAAATTTATTTGTTGATGGAAAGTGTACACAAGATAAAATCCGTATACAAAATATTAAACTAAGTTCCAAAGTTATAGTTCATACCAATCAAATTGCTTTTGTTGTTGCTAAAAACAAACCATTGGATAGATTTGGTGAGGGCAATTTTGTTTTAGAAGGGGGAATTATACCTAAAACCTACAAAATTTGTAATTTAGATAAACCTAAAAAAAGTAGAATTTCTAAAAAACAGTATTATCCAAAAAATTTTAAAGGAACAATACTTTTTATAAATTTACAAAAATATTATAATATGCCTTATTCTACAAGAAACATTTTGTTGTTTGACCGTTTGGCTGATTTTAAATTCAAGTTGAAAGGCGTGTATACTTTTGAAATAATAGATATTGATTTATTTGCTAAATTTATTACAAAATTTTTAAAAGGCAATGATTTTATAATGAGTAAAATTAATAATTACGTATCGAAAAAAATAAGATATGAATTTCATAAAGAAGAATTTAGAATAGAAAATTTTTTAATGAAAAATGATGAAATTTTTGATAAAATAATTGACAAATTAAATAAAAAATTATCAAAAATTGGTATAAAGGCAAATGATTTAGTTATAAATGAATTTATTGTCAACAAACGAAATAACAATAAGATAAATGATTTTATAAGTGATGGAGAAATAAAAATTTCATATACTAATTATACAAAAAACAATGAAGGAGATGAATATGTTAACATTGAATAATGTTACAAAAAAATTTACAAAAAATAACAAAGAAATAATATCAGTTGATAATTTATCTTTCGAAATTAAATCAGGTGAAATTTTTGGATTAATAGGTACAAATGGGGCAGGTAAAACTACAACTATGCGTATGATTGCTACTACACTTAAACCAACTTCCGGACAAATAAATGTTTGTGGTTTTGATGCCGTAAAAAATGACTATGAAGTAAGAAGATGTATAGGAGTGCTTTATGGTGGAGATACAGGATTATATGATAGATTAACTGCTAGAGAAAATATTGCTTATTTTGGTAAACTTAATGGTTTAAGTGATGATGCAATTAATAAACAAATTGATTATTTATCCAAAGTTTTTGGTCTAGATAATTATCTAGATAGAAGATGTGGGACTTTCTCTAGAGGTATGAAACAGAAAACCTCTTTTGCTAGAGCCATTGTACACAATCCACAGGTTATGTTATTTGATGAACCTACTTCAGGTTTAGACATTTTAGCCAGTGAAGAAGTTTTAAACTTTATTAAGCAGTGCAAAAAAATGGGCAAAACTATACTTTTATCTTCTCACAATATGCAAGAAGTAGAAGAATTGTGCGATAGGCTATTAATCATTGACCACGGCAAAACATTATGTGAAGGAACACAACAGCAAGTGTTAAAAATGACTAATACTTCAAGCATTAAGGAAGCATTTATAAAATTAATACAAAAGGACTTAATCATATGAAGAACAAAATGTTTCAACAATACGCTTGCGTATTAAAAAAAGAACTAAAAGATGCTTTTAGAGATAAAAAAAGCATTTTTGCTACTTTTATTTTACCATTAATTCTCTTTCCAATATTTTTTCTAATAATAGGAGTTAGTAGTGAAAGTATTAATGATAAAGCAATCAACCCTAAATTAACTATTGTTCAAGGTGAGAGCAAAAGTAGTATTGCTACTGATTCTGAAGAATACGATTACATTTTGAACAACATATTTTCTATTAGTCAAGATATAAAAGTGGAATTTTTAAGTTGTGAAAATTTCCTAGATTCATTAATGAATGGAGATATTTATCTTGCATTAGTAATAGATAATGATTTTATTATAGATGTTTCAGATGTCACAAAAAATGTAAATATAAATATTGTATATGATGAGCGTTCAACAAGTGGAAGTGCATCGGCGAGCGTAGTGGCAGAAATAATTAATGTTTATAGCGATGTACTATTGGCTGATAGGATTGAAGATTTAGACCCAAATATTGCTATGAACCCTATAACAAATAATGTTTTATCAATTTCGCAAGCGTATGGAGATATTGGTAGATATGGTACAGATAGCGCTATGCTACAATTAATTATCCCAATGTTATTAACAATGCTAATTTCTGTGGGTGGGGCGTCGATTGCAACAGATTTAGTAGCAGGGGAGAAAGAAAGAAATACTTTTGAGCCTTTGTTATCTACAAGTGCGAGTCGTTTTAGTATTTTGTCTGCAAAATATACGGTTATTATTATTTTTAGTTTTATTAGTGCAATTGCTGAAATTTTATCTATTATAATATCTATGTTAGTAACTAAAGATGTTTTTGCTACAAGTATTTTATCTTCATTATCATTACCTGTTTCTGGAATTATCTTAGTATTTTTGAATTTATTAATGCTTGCTGCATTATTTAGTGGCTTATTATTAATTTTAACCAGTACAAGTAATACTTTAAAAGAGGCTCAAAGCAAATCCTCAATCATTATGTTTTTACCAATGATAATTGCTATTGCGACTATGTACTTAGATGTTAATGATGTTTCATTATGGACTATGTGCTTACCAATTTATAATGTAGTTATAAGTGTAAAATTATTATTAGCCGGAGTTATGAATTATGTATACCTTTGGGGTGCGTTAATAATTAATATTATTTATGCACTATTATCAATAGTCATAACAATGAAAACTTTTAGTAAAGAAAGCTTAATTAGTAAATAATTTTATAAAGCACTTGATTATTTGATAAAATTTTTATATAATATTTATGTACGATAAGGAGAATGAATATGGATAATAATATTGTGGACAATAATATTGATGCCAGCAATGAATATGAAATTAGATTAGAAAAGTTTAAGAGAATTAAAGAACGAGATGGAGTAGTTTATAAAGATAAGTTTGAACGCACTCATACCATTTTAAATGCAAGAGAATTACCATTAGACACAAAAGTAAAACTTTGTGGTAGAATAACTGCATTAAGAGGCTTTGGGAAATTAATTTTTGCTAAATTATATGATGTGGATGCACAAATACAATTTAGCATCTCTTTGAATGAGTGCCCAGACACTTTTGAATTTTTTAAAAATAATGTTGATGTTGCTGATTATGTTGGAATAGAAGGGGAATTATACAATACACATAAGGGCGAGTTAACCGTAAGAGTAAGAAATTATGTGATTTTAAGTAAGGCATTAAGGCCTTTACCAGAAAAATGGCACGGCTTAACAGATGCTGATAAAAAATTTAGACAACGTTATCTTGATTTAATTGCTAATGAAGATTCTAGAAACGCCATAAAGACTAGACTTAAAGCAATTAAGTATATAAGAAAATTTTTAGAGCAAGGTGATTTTACCGAAGTTGAAACTCCAATTCTACAAAATGTTGCTAGTGGTGCAGCAGCAGCACCTTTTATGACGCATCACAACGCACTTAATAAAGATTATTTTCTTAGAATTGCCCCTGAGTTGTTTTTGAAGCAAGTTATCGCTTGTGGGTTTGATAGAGTGTATGAATTAGGTAAAAACTTTAGAAATGAAGGTATGGACGCAATGCATTTGCAAGAATTTACAATGTTAGAATGGTACGCTTCATATTGGGACTACAAAGATAATCTTGAGTTTGTTAAAAAATTAATTCAAGGACTTGTTTTAGAAATTAAAGGTGACTTAAAAATGAATTATTTAGGGACTGACATAGATTTCTCTAAGTTCTATGAATTAGATTATACAAATGAATTAAGTAAAGAAATTAACTACGACATATTATCAATTGAGAATGTTGAAGATTTTAAAAAGCATCTTTTGAGTTTAAATAGGTTTGATGCTGGAGAAGTTAAGGCATTAACTTCTATTCCTGCAGCAGTTGATTATGCTTTCAAAAAAACAATTAGACCATCTTTGATACAACCAACAGTTGTTAGTAACTATCCAACATTCTTAATACCTTTAGCAAGACATAATGACAAAGATGATAGAATTATAGATATGTTCCAAATTGTAGTTAATGGGGCAGAAGTCGTTAAAGCTTATTCAGAACTTGTTAACCCTATAACTCAAAGGCAAGCTTTTGAAGAACAGGCTAGAAATAAAAGTGCAGGTGATGAAGAAAGCTTTGAAATTGATGAAAACTTCATTCTTGCTATGGAACATGGTATGCCACCAATGAGTGGGCTTGGATTTGGAATTGATAGGTTTGTTGCTATGCTTGCTAACCAACCTACATTAAGAGATGTTATTTTCTTTCCACAAGTAAGATAATATTTGATTAAAAAATAAAAAAAAACTAGTATGGTTAAAGAAAGTGTAAAAATACACTATTTTATACTAGTTTTTTTATTGAATAATTCACCTATATCACCAGCACCTACTAATAAGATTAAATTTTTTTCATAACTATTATTAATAATAGAAGATTTACAACTTTCAAAATCATTGATAAAATAAACATTCTTTTTGATTTTAGCGAGTTCATTAAATAAATCTTCACTTCTGCCACCTATAATTTCAGTTTCTCTTGCTTTATAAGTTGGCAATAAGTACAATTTATCACAATCTTGAAAACAATGTAAAAATTCATAAAATAAACCAATGGTACGCGAATAAGTATGTGGTTGAAAATACACAATTGTATTTTTAAATTTTAGTTCTTTACAAGAAGAAAGTAAGTTTTTAATTTCGGTAGGGTGGTGTGCGTAATCTCTATAAATATATGAATTATTAATTTTTTCTAAGAATTCAAAACGTCTATCAACATTTTCAAATGATTCCAGAGATGACTTAATTTTTGACAAAGGAATATTTAAGTAGTGGCATACACTTATACACGCTAAAGCATTAATAATATTGTATTTGCCGGTTATGTTTAGTTTTATAGTTGTTAAATATTTTTTATCATTGAGTACGTCAAATATATAATAATCATTATTTTTTCTTATATTATAAGCACAATAGTTTAAATTTTTTTTAAAACCATAGGTTATAATATTTGAATAATTTTTGATGCGTTTTATGAATTTATCATCATCAAATACAAAAACTTTATTTTTTGTTTGCTGTATTAGTTGTAAAAATGTTTCATAAAGTTCTTGTAAATTTTTATAACAGTCTGTATGGTCAAGTTCTACATTATTAATTATTGTAAAATTTGGAAATAAAGTTAAGAAATTTCTTTTATATTCACAAGCCTCTGTGATAAAAAAATCTTTTTTACCAGCCAAAAAATTACCACCAATGTATTTATAAAAACCACCTAAATGAACAGTAGGTGAGTACTCACTGTCTATAAATATTTTTGAAAGCATTGCTGTAGTTGTTGTCTTTCCGTGAGTGCCAGAAATGGCAATTACATTTGTAAAATCATTGCAAATTTGTGCCAATAGTTGGTTGCGTTCTAGCAAGGGGATTTTATTTTTTTTTGCAAAAATTAATTCTTCATTGCTTACACTAATGGCACTATTATAAACACATAAATCTATATTTTGTAGATTATTTTTGTCGTGGCCAATAAATATTTTTACCCCTAAATTTTCTAATTTTTTTGTTTCTTCACTATATTTAATATCGCTACCTTGAACATTATTATATTTGCTGAGATATTGTGCTAAGCCACTCATACTTATTCCACCAATGCCAATGAAATGTATAATTTTATTTTTTATCATAATATTATATATGCCAAAAAAAATAATTTGCTTGTAAAATATGTTTAAATTGGTAAATATTGGTAAAACTTATAAATAATATTATACTTAAGTTTAAAAAAATAAAAAAAAATTATTAAAAATAAAGTTTTTTGTTTGTGTTTTTTTGTTATTTATAGTATTATATTTAGGACTCTCAAACAAAAAAAAGGATGGTAGAAATGAATATTACGAAAGTCAGATTAAAAGTTGTTGATAGACCCGATCAGCCTTTGAGAGCTGTGGCGACATTCACAATTGATGACTGCTTTGTTGTTCACGATGTGAGAGTTATGGACGGCAAAGGTGGATTATTCATTTGCATGCCAAGCAAGAGGTTAATTACAGGCGAAAGAGTTGATGTAGTGCATGCCTTGAATAATGAAACAAGAGAAAAAATTACAAGTGCAATTTTTACTGCTTACGAACAAGCTCTTGTAGAGTCTGAAAATAAGTGAATATATAGTATATCGCAACTTATCTCTAATAAAGAGAAAAAGAAAAAATCAACTATTGAATTTATTTAGTAGTTGATTTTTTTGTTATTTAGAATCAAACATAGTAGTGCTGAAACAAACATTAAACCAGAGAATATTAAATAGTAAATTTTTAATGGAACAAAATAACTTGAAAACATTAAAATTATGCCACAAAAAAAATACGTTTTTGCTTTGTTCTTTTTGAATGCATATTCTTTAAATTTAACAAAATTTAATTTTTCTTTAGGTAGTTTTTCAATTTTAAAATTAGGATAATTTTTGTTGGGTTCAATAAAACGTATATATAAGTCAGCCATATTTATAATTTCATATTGAATTGCTTTAAAATTTTGAATTAAATTTATACAATTATTAGAATAATTATTACAAATTATAATAATTTTGTTTATATGTCTATTTTTGTTTTCTTTATAATAAGTTTTGATATCATTTACTTCAAGATTTTCTTTATTAAAATTATACAAAATTATAATTTTATTATCATCAATGATTAATTCTTTTTTATAATTTTTTTTAGCTCCAAAAAGTTTTATAAAATAGTTATCAATTTCTGTTTTACTTGCATATGAAAATTGGTCTATTAGATTTTCAATTGCTTTAATTTGACTTAATTTTAGTTGTTTTTTTGATAGTCTTTTTGTTTTAAAAAAATATAATAAAATACAAATAATAAAAGTTACTAAACTAGATAGTATAATGCACAACGTAAATGTTAAAGATGTTGCTCTAAAAAACACTAATGAAATAAAAAATATTAAAATTAATTTAAATATTTCATCAATCGCAAATGCTAAATTTTTCATTTTATTAATCCTTTTTTAGTATTATTGACTATTATTTTGTTTTTATAATTGACAAATTAGTTAAATATTTGCTAAAATTTATTTATGAAAGAATTTATATCTCATAGCGATAATGAAACGAAAGAAATTGCATTTAATTTATCAAAATTACTTAAAAAAGGTGATGTCATCGAAATAAATGGTGATTTAGGGGCAGGTAAGACTGTTTTAACTAAAGGTTTAGCTAATGGTTTAGGTATTTTACAAACAATAACAAGCCCAACTTTTAATCTTGTTAATTGTTATGATTGTCCTAATGGCACTAAATTTTATCATTTTGACTTATATAGATTAGTTGATATAGAGGAACTATATGTTTTAGGATTTGAAGATATTTTTAATTCACAAGATAATATTTGTATTATAGAATGGTCTAAAATTGCTGAAGATTTGTTGCCTAGTGAAACAATTAAAATTAATATAACAAAAATATCTTCACAAGAACGTAAAATAGAAGTGGTGGGTTTATGAATATTTTATGTTTAAATACGTGTTTAAAACAAAGTTACGTTTGTTTAATTACAGATAATGGTAGTTATGAATCTGTTAGTGATGGAAGTGTTCAACACTCAATAACATTATTATCGCAAATTGATGAAATATTAAACAATGCTAAAATTAACGTTTCTTCATTAGATTATATTGGTGTATGTATTGGACCAGGGAGTTTTACAGGTATAAGAATAGGGTTGGCAGTAGCTAAAGGGCTAGCCAATGCTTTAAAAATAAAAATTATACCTATAGACACTTTGACACTTATAGCATACAATACTTTGAACAATTGTCAATATGCTGTTATGAAAGGGATTAAAGATGAGTACTTTCTTGGAACAATTTGTAATGGCAAAATTATCTCATATCAATTATTGCAAAAAAGTGAATTAGATAATATAATTAATTTCGAAAACTATATTTGTAGTTGTGATAATTTAAATGAATTTAATTGTCAATTAGAAACAATTGAAAAATTAAATATGAAGAATGTAATTTTGGAAAATATTGCACTAGCAAAGGAACCAATTAATGTTGAACCAATGTATCTAAGATTATCGCAAGCTGAAGTGCAAAAAAAAGGAAAAAAATGATAACTAAAATAAATAATTCAATATTATTATCACAATTAGCCAAATTAGAAAAAAAATTATTTGGTGACAGTGCTTATGATGATAAACAACTTGAAGCAATGATGCGTGATGAAAAATATATGATTTTAGCAGAAATTGAAGAAGAAATTTTAGGCTATATAATCATTTATCAAAATTTAGATTATTACGAAATTTTTAAAATTGGTGTTGATGAAAAAAAACAAAAAATGGGGTATGGGACTAAGTTAATTAATTATATAAAGCAAATTGTAAATATAAAAAAAATATATTTAGAAGTTAACTGCAAAAACAAAAAGGCAATTAATTTTTACAAAAAAAACAATTTTTTACAGAATGGAATAAGGAAGAATTACTACGGAAAAGAAGAAGATGCTATTTTAATGGAGTGGAGTGATGATTCTTGATTACAATTCAAAAAAAATGTTTTATCAATTTTATAATAAAAATAAAACACAAACAGTTGTTTTTCTTCATGGGTGGGGTGGCAATCATTTAAGTTTAACTAAATTGTTTAACTCTTTTGATAACTACAATATTGTAACTTTAGATTTTTTTGGATTTGGTCAAAGTGACAAACCTACTAGAGATTTTGACGTTTATACATATGCTGATGCAGTTTTAAAATTAATAAATTTTCTTAATTTAACAAATGTTATTATAGTTGGACACTCATTCGGTGGAAGGATAGCTATTATTTTAGCAAGCAAACAAGTAAATTTAATTAATAAAATTATTTTAATAGATAGCGCTGGGGTGAGACCAAGAAAATCGTTAATTAAAAGCACAAAAATTATGAAATATAAATTTAATAAATTTTTAGTTAAACATAAAATGAGAGATAAAAAAATCTTAGATAAGTATGGTTCTAGTGATTATAAGTGCTTAGACGATGAACAAAAAATTGTATTTAATAAAATTATTAATGAGGACTTAACTTGTTATTTAAATAAAATTACTTGTGATACACTGATTATTTGGGGGAGAAATGACAAAGACACGCCACTTTATATGGCCAAAAAGATTAATAGAAATATTAAAAACAGTCAGTTGTTTGTAATCAAAAATGCAACACATTTTTGTTATTTAGAACAAACAAAAGTTGTAAATAAAATAATAAAGGAATTTTTATCATGAATTTTATTGATTTAAGTAATATTCATTTATACATTGCTATAGGTTTATCGGTAGTAAACGCAGTACTTATGTGGTTTGTTTCTTATAAATTTTTTCAAATTTTACAATTGTCAAACTACAGAACAAAGGAATATTTTGTTTGGATTAAGGATACCAAAGCGAGATATATTTCAAGATTATTTATGTTGTCAATATTAAGTTTAGCCTTAATGATTGTAACTAATGTTATTTTAGATACACAAAATATAAATGATTTTTGGGCATATTTAGGTTTGATTTTTTATTTTTACCTAACTATAGTGTTTATAAAAAATTTATATAATGCACCTCAAAAAACACCCTTAAAAATTACAAATCGTATCAATAGGTTAAGAGTGGTTTTCATAATAATTTCTGCTGTAATAACATTTTTATTGATTTGGTTATTTACTCAATTTTTAGACCCAATTAGATATGCGGCAATAGCTTTGGTGCCAATACTTTTACCAATTCTTGTTCCTTTTGTAAATATAATTCTATTGCCTTTAGAAAAATGTATCTATAAGCATTACATTAAACAAGCAAAAAAGAAATTAAAGACAAACCCTAATTTAATTAAAATTGGCATTACAGGAAGTTTTGGGAAAACTAGTACAAAATTTTTTTTGCAGACAATATTAAGTGAAAAATATTCTGTTTGTGCTAGTCCATTTAGTTATAATACACCTATGGGAATTACAAAATCTATTATTCAATATTTAGATTTTTCGCATCAAGTCTTAATCGCAGAAATGGGAGCAAGATTTAAAGGGGATATTAAAGAATTATGTGATTTAGTCGAACCTAAATATGGAATAATAACAAGTGTTGGAGAGCAACATTTACAAACATTCAAAAATATAGAAACAATAACTGAAACTAAATATGAAATTGTAGAAGCTTTGGCAAAAAACGATGGCACAATAGTTTTTAATGGAGAAAATAAAATTTGTCAAGAGTTGTATGACAAAACTAAAATAAAAAAATATATAACAGGATTTAACGAAAAATACAATATTTATGCAGATGAGATAAAAACTAGTAGAAATGGTACTGATTTTGTTTTGCATCTAAATAATGATAATATAAAATGCAATACCAAATTAGTTGGAGAACATAACATAGAGAATATTTTAACGGCAGTTGCAATATCATATGAATTAGGATTAAACTTAACGCAAATTGCTAATGGTATCAGTAGGTTACAACCAGTTGATCATAGATTACAATTAATTAATGTTAACGAAAACATAACAATATTGGATGATTCTTATAACGGCAGTATAGAAGGGAGTAAGAAAGCACTAAACATTTTAAAATTGTTTGATGGTTACAAAATAATAGTTACACCCGGTCTAGTTGAATTGGGAAAAATTGAAAAACAAGCCAACATTGATTTTGGTGAAAGAATTGCTGAAATAGCAGATGAAGTAATAATAGTTAATATTACACACTCTTTGGATATTAAACAGGGTTTAATTAATAAAAATTTTGATATGAATAAAGTATTACAGATTGAAAATTTGAATTTAATTAATACAATAATAAATAAAATTGATAAAGAAAATTGTATTATATTATTTTATAATGATTTACCAGATAATTATTTATAAATAATTTTGTTGACAAATTTTTAAAATTATGTTATTATTGTAATACCTTATGCAAAGTTTTGTCGCATCTCCGACGCTTTACCTTGCTTAAGGAGTAAATTATAGAAGGAGAAAATTATGGATAAGAAAGAAATTATCGCTAAATTTGGTAAAGACGAAAAAGATACTGGGTCTACTAGTGTTCAAATTGCCTTACTTACAGCGAGAATTAAACACTTAAACGAACATTTAAAACAACACCCAAAAGACAATCACACTCGTCGTGGGTTACTTAAATTAGTAGGTCAAAGAAGTGGTTTAATTAATTATCTCAAAAGAACTGATATCGAACAATTTAGAAAAATTGCTTCTGAATTAGGTATTAGGTAATTTAAAGCCCAATTTGGGCTTTTTTAAAATAATTAGAATACACAAATTATTGTGTATTTCATATAAATAATACACTTGATATGGTGTAATATACAAAGGAGCAGTATATGAATTATAAAACTTTTGAAACAACTTACGGAAACAAAAAATTAACTGTCGAAATTGGTAAATACGCTATGCAGGCAGATGGTTCTTGCATTGTTAGATGCCAAGATACTATGGTTATGGTAAATGTTACAGTGGCAGAAAAGCCAAGAGATGGTGTTGACTTTTTGCCTTTAAGCGTTGATTATGAAGAAAAGTTATACGCTGTTGGTAAAATCCCTGGTGGCTACAAAAGGCGAGAAGGAAAACCAACTGACAAAGCCATTTTGGTTTCTAGATTAATTGATAGGCCGTTAAGACCATTGTTTCCAAAAAATTTTCATAATGACATTTCTATAGTAGCTACACCATTATCAATTGATGCTGATGTTTCACCTGAAGTTTTAGCAATGCTTGGAGCAAGTATAGCATTGTCAATTTCTTCAACACCATTTGAAGGCCCATCTGGAGCAGTTAATGTTGCTTTAATTGATAACAAATTTATCATTAACCCTGACTTTGAACAGAGAGAAAAAAGCTTATTAAATTTGACTGTAGCTGGTACACACGATGCTGTTTTAATGGTAGAGGCTGGTGCTAAGTTTGTAGATGAAGAAACAATGCTTAATGCTATAATGTTTGGACACAATGAAATAAAGAAGCAAATTGAGTTTCAACAAGAAATTATTAAATGCTTTAGCAAAGAGAAAAAAGCACCAAAAGTTGAAGATGACTTGGTTAGTAAAATAGAAAATGAAATTCAAGAGTATGCTGATAAAAAGTTAGATTATGTACTAAGTACATTTATTAGAGAAGAAAGGCAAGAAAGAAATAAAAAGCTTAAAGAAGAAGTTTGTGAATTATTTCAAAAAAATTATCCTGAAATTGACAATATTGAAAACCTTGTAGATAGTTCATTATTTGAAATGACTAAGAAAAAGGTTAGAAATAATATTAAAACTAAAGAGATAAGATTAGACGGAAGAAAGTTAGACGAAATACGTCCAATATGGTGTGAAGTAGGAATTTTACCTAGAGTTCACGGCTCAGGTGTTTTCACACGTGGGCAAACTCAAGTTTTAACAACTTGTACCTTAGGAATGCTTAGTGAAATGCAAAAAGTTGAAGGGCTTGAAGAACAGGAAGAAGAAAAAAGATATATGCACCATTATAATATGCCACCATACAGTACAGGTGAAGCAAAAATGTTAAGAAGCCCTGGGAGACGAGAAATTGGACACGGAGCACTAGCAGAAAGGGCATTAGAACCAGTTTTGCCTACTGAAGAAGAATTCCCATATGCAATAAGAACAGTTTCCGAAGTTTTAAGTTCAAATGGGTCAACTTCACAAGCGAGTGTTTGTGGTTCAACATTAGCATTAATGGATGCTGGTGTTCCAATATCATCTCCAGTAGCTGGAATAGCTATGGGGTTAATTAAGGATGAAGATAAAATTTTTGTTTTAACGGACATTCAGGGTGAAGAAGATTTTTATGGAGATATGGATTTTAAAATAGCAGGAACTGAAACAGGTATTACTGCAATACAAATGGATATTAAGATAAAAGGCATTGACGAAAATATTTTAAAAACGGCCTTAGAAAAAGCAAGAATTGGTAGACTATTTATTATGAATAAAATGCTTGAAACAATTAATATGCCTAGAAATGAATTATCTCCTTATGCTCCTAAAATCACTTCATTTAATATTGACCCAGAAAAAATTAAAGATGTTATTGGAACTGGTGGTAAAAATATAAATAAAATTATTGATGAAACTGGTGTAAAAATTGATATTGAAGATGACGGTTTTGTAACAATAGGTGGACTAGATAGTCAAAAGATAGAAAGAGCCAAAGAACTTATTCAAAGTATTGTGCAAGATATTACTGTTGGTATGATTTTGAATGGAACTGTTATCAAAACTAGCAATTTTGGTGCGTTTGTAGATTTAGCACCTAACAAAGAAGGTTTAATTCACATTTCAAAATTATCTGACAAACACATAGATAAAACTGAAGATGTTGTTAATGTTGGTGACAAAGTTAAAGTAGAAGTGATTAAGGTAGATAATAGAGGTAGAATAGATTTAAGACTTATACAAAAAAATTAATGTTTAAAGAATTTCTTTAAACATTTTTTAGTTAAATTTTTGTAATTGCTATCATATACATAAATAATGGAGTTTTTATGAATTTGAAAATATTATCTAATTTATGTATAGTTGGTATGCTTTTTGCACTTTTTTGCATTACTTATGATAATAGTATTAAAAGTGTTTTTAACCAAAATAATTATGAGCCATATTATTGCGGTGATGCTAATTTGCCACAAGTCTCTTTAATGATTAATGTTTATTGGGGAAATGAGTATATTGAGCCAATGCTAAAAGTACTAAAAGATAATAATGCAACCACGACATTTTTTGTTGGTGGGTCATGGGCAAATAAATATTCTGAAATTTTGAATAAGATAGTATCTGATGGCCATGAAATTGGCAACCATGGTTTTAATCATAAATCTCATTCAAAACTAACTTATGAACAAAATTATAATGAAATTTATATGTGTCAAGAAGTCGTAAAAAACCTTTGTAATGTACAAACTAATTTATTTGCTCCTCCTTCAGGTGATTTCAATAATACAACATTAAAAGTTGCATCTGCTTTAAACTATAAAACAATAATGTGGTCTAAAGATACAATTGACTGGAGAGATAAAAATACAGATTTAATCTACAAAAGGGCGACAAATAATTTAAAAAATGGCGATTTAGTTTTAATGCACCCAACTCAAAACACTTTAGAAGCATTACCAAAAATTATTGATTATTGTAATAAAAATAATTTAAAAATCACAACTGTTTCTAAGTGTTTAAATATTGTAGAATAAATTACATTTAAAGACAAAATTTTTAAGATAATTTTGTCTTTTTTTATTAGCCAAAGTAGTTTTTTTTGTTGTCTAAAAAAAACTTTTGTGATATAATGTCCCTAAATAAAATACGTTAAGGAGATTATATGTTTCGTAAAATTTTAACCCGTGAAAACACTACAGCGCTTATTGTCTTATTTGTATCAATTGTCTTATTGATTTGCATTGCGTTTTCAGTTCTAGATTTATTAAATCATATATTACTTGGCGTATTTGGTGTAAGTGTTTACATAATCTTATTATTATTAATTTCTTGGTCTATTTCGAAGATTTTGGGATATAAAAACAAGTTTACAAAAAGTTTTATAACTTCGTTATGCATAATCGCAATTTCTATGATGTGTATAATTCATCTTTCTTTATGCAATAGCTCCTTTAAGTTAAGTTTTGTAGATTGTATGGAATATCCTTTCAAAAATGTAACTCCAGCAGGAGCAATATTTTCATTTTTTCTTTTACCTTTAAGATTATTATTACCATTAGAAGCAGTTATATGTTTATTTGTAATATTAATGATAGTATTTTTTTGCATTTGTTTAGACAAACAATTTCATTATAGGCATATCAAATTAAATAATCAAATTATGTCCACAAATACTGAAAAAATAAAAATTAATAAAAATGCAAATAAAACTCAAACAATGAAGGTCCCTAATGCTACAATGGAAAAAAATAAAAATATGCCAACATTTATTTCAATGCCATTGACGTTAAATGCTAAACTTGAAAAAGAAAAAGATGAAAAAATAGATGATTTATTAACTCCTAGCCAACCTAAGATAATTAACATTAAACAAAAAGAGAAAGTTAAAGTTACAAAAGTTGACCCTACAATATATAATGACATCATTAGTTCTGATTATTATTTACAAAGTCAAACTAATAATAAAATTGAAAACAATGCTGATGAAAATATTTTAACTCCACTTAAACCACAAAAGATTATAATAAATGAAACAAATGACACTGAATTTATAGGAAAACCACAGACTATTTTGCAAGAAAAAAAATATTCTAATGATTATGATTACAATAAAGGCTTAGAAAGTAGAGATAGCACATTTGATAATGATATTAACAATAATGGCGAAAATGACGCTTTTAATAAATTAGGTCTTACAAAAAGTGAAAACAAGAAAAATAATGCTTATATAACTAACGAAAACAAAGTTGATGATATAATAGGACAAATAGATTCTATAATAAAGACACCTGAAGCAACAAATATAAAAGAAAATGCTAAGCCAAAAAAATCACATAAATATGTTAAACCACCACTTGAATTATTGACAACTCAAAGTTCTATACCTTCAATGACTCAGGAAAAATTTGAAGAAAAAGCTCACACGATTGAAGAAAAGTTTGAGGAATTTAAAATCTCAGTCAAATGTGTAGGGGTAACTAGAGGACCTGCGATTACTAGGTACGAATTTGAAATGCCACAAGGAATAACAGTTAATAAAGTTTTACAATATTCAAATGATATTTCAATGGTACTTGAGAGCCGAAAGGCAATAAGAATTGAAGCGCCTATCCCCGGAAAAAACGCATTTGGTATTGAGGTTCCTAATGACAAAGTCGATACAGTTGGTTTAAGAGATATAATAGACACAAAACAGTTTAGAGAATCAACTTCTCCATTGACATTTGCCTTGGGTAAAGATATAACAAATAGACCCGTTTTATCAGATGTCGGGAAATTAGTACACACTTTGGTAGCTGGTTCAACTGGTAGTGGTAAATCAGTTTGTATGAATGCAATAATAATATCACTATTATATAAAGCATCTCCAGATGATGTAAGAATTATATTGATAGACCCTAAATTTGTTGAATTCAATATTTATGAAAATTTACCACATTTATTATTGCCAAAAATAATAACCGAACCTACTCAAGCAGTTAGTGCATTAGCTTGGGCTTGTGATGAAATGGAAAGACGTAATAGAGTATTTGGACAACATTATGTTCGTAGTATAGACGAATATAATGATTTACCAGAAGTTAAAAATGGTACAATTCAAAAAATGTACAAAATTGTCATTATGGTAGATGAGTTAGCAGATTTGATGATTAACACTAGAAAAGAAATTGAAGAAAAAATTTTAAAATTATCACAAAAGGCTAGATCTAGTGGTATACATTTAATTTTGGCAACACAAAGACCTTCAGTAGATATAATCACAGGAACTATTAAAGCAAACTTACCTTCAAGAATTGCCTTTGCGCTTACAAATTATAATGATAGTAAAACTATCATTGAACAAAGTGGGGCAGAAAAATTATTAGGTAGAGGTGATATGCTTTATTGCCCACGAGGAGAAGAACCTACTCGTCTATTAGGTCCTTTCATTTCACAACAAGAAGTAGCATCAATTGTTAAATTCATTAAGGAACATAATGCCTGCGATTATGACCCTGAAATAGAGAAAGCTATTATGATTGAAAAAACTAGCGAATTAAGTTTTGGAGACGGGGCTGACGCAACAAAGGATGAATATTTCATACCAGTTTTAAGGAATGCAATTGAAACGCAAATTTGCTCTATTTCTTCTATACAAAGAAGGTTTAGCATCGGCTATAATAGGGCAGCAAGGATTGTAGATGAATTAGAAAATAAACAATATATTTCTAAAGCTGATGGCACTAAACCAAGGCAAATATTTATTACAATGGAAGAATTTTTGAGACTATACGGGGATAAAAATTAAATGGAGAAAAAAATGAACCCTAATGAGAAAAAAGTATCAGTTATTAGTTTAGGTTGCGATAAAAATACTGTTGATAGTGAAAAAATATTATATTTACTAAAAGATGCTGGATTTGAAATATGCAGTGATCTTAAGCAAGCAAACATAATAATCGTTAATACTTGTGCATTTATATTAAGTGCACAACAAGAATCAATTAATAAAATTTTGGAAGTAGAACAACTGAAACAGAACAATTTAGAGAAATTAATTGTATGTGGATGTTTGGTTTCCAGAAACGGTGAAGAATTACGTGATAATATAGGTTCAATAGATTTACTTGTAGATATAAATGATTATGATAAAATTGCACAACTAATTTATGAGCTTTATGATGAAGAATTTAAACATAATTGTTTGTATTTGGCACCAGCAAGAATTTTGTCTACACCGAATCATTATGCATATGTTAAAATTGCAGATGGGTGTGATAATTTTTGTACATATTGTACAATTCCAAAAATTAGAGGTAGATTTAGAAGCCGAACAATTGAAGATATTACACAAGAATGTAAAGCACTTGCTTTAAATGGTGTAAAAGAAATTATAATTGTAGCTCAGGATGTTACAAGGTATGGAGTAGATTTATATCAAAAATACGCATTACTTGATTTATTAAAAGAATTAATTAAAATTGATGACATAAAATGGATAAGATTACATTACTGTTATCCTGAATTGATTAGTGATGATTTAATTAACTTTATTAATACAGAAAATAAAATGTGTAAATATATTGATATTCCTTTACAACACGTAAGTGATAAAATTTTAAAAAGAATGAATAGAAAAAGTAATTATGAATCTATAATAAAACTTATTAACAATATAAAAAGTCAATCAAATAAAATTTCTATAAGAAGTTCATTTATAGTTGGTTTTCCAGATGAAACGCATCAAGATTTCATTTTACTTAAAAATTTTTTGAAAGAATTTAAACTTGACAATGTAGGAATTTTTGAATATTCTCGAGAAGAGAATACTCCAGCCTATAACTTGCCTCATCAGGTTAATAAACTAACAAAAAAATTAAGAAGAAAAAAATTGTATAATATTCAAAAAAATATAGTTAAACAAAACAACCAAAATTTAGTTGGGCAAACGATATTATGTGTTTGCGATGAAATTACGGATAATAGTGTTATTATGAGAAGTGAATATAATTCACCAGATGTTGACACTGTTATATATTGTGATGTAATAGATGGATTAAAACAAGGAAGTTTTTATGAAGTCAAAATAATAGGGTATTATGAATATGACTTATTAGGTCAAATCATAAAAAGGAGTGAATAATGAATTTACCTAACAAAATTACTATTTCTCGAATTATACTTGTGCCAATTATTATGGCTTTATATTTAATTGAAAGTATTCCATATGGCAAGCTTATCGCTACAATTTTATTTATAATAGCGTCTACAACAGATTTTGTAGATGGATATTTAGCTAGGAAAAACAACCAAGTTACCGATACAGGAAAATTTTTGGATCCAATTGCAGACAAATTATTAGTTATGGCTGGTATTTTAATCATAATTGTAGATTTAATTTTACCATTATTTGTATATGTGCTAATTTGTGCAGTTATATTTGCTAGAGATTATTTTGTTAATAGTTTAAGACAAGTTGCTAGTACAAAAGGGGTTGTTATTGCAGCCGATAAATCAGGTAAAATAAAAACAGTTTTATTAGATATAGCACTTGTTGGAATGATGTTTTTGGGAAGTAATGCGCAAGCGAATTGGTTTGATGGTATTATGTTAAATGTGTTATCTTATATAATTTATGCTGTTGGAATTTTAGCTCTATTTATGGTAATTTATTCGACTATTGATTATTTTTATAAAAATAGAAATGTATTTAAAGGTGATTAATGAATGTATCAGTTATTGTAGTTATGGATAACCAAAGAGCTGAATGGCTAGTCGAAAATTATGACATAATAATAAAACAATTTTTTAAACTCGGTTTGGATATTACACAATTTGCAATAGTAGACGATTTATTAGGTGTAGATTACAAATCGTTTTCTAGTGGTTTAACTATTTTTGTAGAAGATGACAATAAAAAGGCAAGTTCTTTATTAGCACCTATAAATCATATGAAAGACTGCTCTAATGGAATTTTTGTTTCTCCTGAAGCAAATATTGTTGTTGTTAATCAAAGCATTTTTGAATCTTTTGACGAATTTAAAAATATGTTAAAAACACACCTTAAAATTGATTATGATAACTATTGTATTAAATGTTTTGGAATTGGAAAAGAAAATTTAAAAAAATACTTAGAAGAATACAAAAATTCAAATAACGTTTTTGATTATTTTATTAATTCAAAGTACGGTGATACATTAGTTGTATTTAGATTTTTAAATTCAATTAATACCAATATAAAAGACACAATTGTTTCTACTTTTGTTAAAGATTTAAAGCAAGCTTTCTATGCTCATAAAGATATTAATCTATCAGACGCAATTGAGGAGATTTTAACACTAAGAAAATTAAAAATCAGCGTTTTAGAAACTTTTACGGGGGGATATATAACCAATTTATTAAATAAAATTGATAACCAAAATATAATTGAAGATTCAACAATTTTAAATTCAAAAAATACTATTATAAAAATTTTAGGTGTTGATGAAAAAATTATTAATCAATATAATTTTGTTAGTGCAGAAACAATTTATGAAATGGTAACCACTCAATTAAATAAAACAGATGCAGAAATTGTAATCGCTATAACTGGAATTATAAAAAATGACAATCAACTTCAAGATAACATATTTTTTAGTGCAATTGGCGACAAAAATGCCGTAAATGTTTATAAACATAAAGTAAGTGGGGACAAAGATTTTATTATAAAATATGCTAGTAATACAGTTATTTTTGAATTAATAAAAAAATTACGTCAAAATGCTTTGAATATTACAAATTATGCTGTATAATATAAATATAAAAAAAATGTTCTAAAAATGGAGAGTACTATGGAAGAAAAAGATAAAATACTTGAACAAGTATTGGCTGACCTTGAGAAACAATATGGTAAAGGTTCTATAATGAAATTAGGTGATAAATATTATCAAAAAGTAGATGTAATTCCTACAGGATGTTTTACTTTGGATAATGCTCTAGGAATTGGAGGAGTTCCCAAAGGAAGAATTGTTGAAATTTATGGGCCAGAATCTTCTGGTAAAACTACTGTTGCGTTACATATAATTGCTGAAGCACAAAAAATGGGAGGTGTAGCAGCATTCATTGATGCCGAACACGCATTGGACCCAGTTTACGCTTCAAAAATTGGTGTAGATATAGAGAATTTATATTTGTCTCAACCTGATACCGGTGAACAAGCGCTAGACATAACTGAAACATTAGTAAGAAGTGGTGCATTTAGCATTGTAGTAATTGATTCAGTTGCTGCATTAACACCAAAAGCAGAAATTGAAGGCGAAATGGGTGAAAGTTTCATTGGTTTACAGGCTAGATTAATGTCTCAAGCGTTAAGAAAACTAACAGGAATTATTAATAAATCAAATACTTGCGTTATTTTCATTAATCAACTTAGAGAAAAAGTAGGAGTTTTATTCGGGTCACCTGAAGTTACAACAGGTGGTAAGGCGCTTAAATTCTATGCTTCTATAAGAATTGATATAAGAAAAGCTGATGTAATAAAAATAGGCGATAACATTGTAGGAAATAAAACTAAGGCTAAAATAGTTAAAAACAAATTATCACCACCTTTTAAAGTTGCAGAATTTGATATTATGTATGGAACAGGAATTTCTAAAGAAGGCAGTTTACTAGATATGGCTGTTGAGAAGAATATAATTCAAAAAAGTGGGTCTTGGTTTTCTTACAATGATACAAAGATTGGACAAGGGAAAGAAGCTGTTAAACAATTTCTGGCAGAAAACAAGGATATTTACAATGAAATTGATGAAAAATTAAAAGCAATGTTCAATATTGTAGAAAATTAATAAAGAGTTTTGTATAACTATTTTGTTATATAAAACTTCTTTTTTTAATATTAACATACTTTTACTTGACAAAAATTATAAAAAAATATAAAATTTAAATGTACAGAAATGTACAAATTTTAAAGGAGAAATAATCGTTATGACTATAAATATGCTTTATAGCATCATAATCGGTGTTTTCCCATTAATTTTAATTATAATTGGTTGTGTGGCTATTGGGGTTACAGTAGGGTATTTTTTATATAAATTAATAATATTAAAAAGAACTGAGAACGCTACAAAATCAGCAAAAAAGATTATTGAAGACGCTATAAATGATGCTAAGGCTCAAAAAAAAGAACTAATATTAGAAGCAAAAGACGAAATCTTTAAATTAAAAGAAAATAATGATTTAGAGATTAAAGAGCGTAGGCAAGAGATTCAAAGAATAGAAGATAGAATTATTCAAAGAGAAGAATATCAAAATAAAAAAGAACAAGCGCTTGAATTGAAATCTGAGCAATTAGAAACAGCTAAGCAACAGTTGGAACAAAAAGAAAATCAGTTATTATCATTTCAAGAAGAAATTGAAGCAAAAAAAGAAGACATTATTAAAGAATTAGAAAAAATTTCTAAAATGACGCAAGACGACGCAAAAAATACTTTAATTGAAAGTATGAGAGATGAAGCGAAAAAAAGTATTGCTACAGAAATTAGAAATATGGAAGAAGATGCTAAAGAAAATGCTAATAAATACGCTATCAATATAATTACTCAAGCGATTCAAAGATGTGCCACTGATCATACTGCAGATATTACAGTTTCTACCATTACTATACCGAATGAAGAGATGAAAGGAAGATTAATAGGTAGAGAAGGTAGAAATATTCGTGCTTTAGAAAGTGCAATTGGTATCGATTTAATTATTGATGATACGCCAGAAACAATTGTGTTATCTAGTTTTGACCCTTTAAGAAGGGAGATTGCTAAAAGAACAATAGAAAAGTTAATGTTTGATGGGCGCATACATCCAGCCAAAATTGAAGAAATGGCTGAACGAGTAAAAAAAGATTTAGAAAATGAAATGAAGCAAGTTGGGGAAGATGCTTCTTATCAAGTAGATGTACATGGTTTGCATCCAGCATTATCAATGTTGCTTGGCAGATTAAAATATAGAACAAGTTATGGGCAAAATGTTTTGGTTCACTCAATGGAAGTTGCACATTTAGCTAGTATGATGGCTTCCGAATTAGGTGTAGATGTAGAAACAGCGAAAAGAGGGGGACTATTACATGATATAGGTAAAGCTGTAGACCAAGATGTTGAAGGTTCCCATGTGGAATTAGGTGTACAACTTGCTAGAAAATACAAAGAAAATGAAGCAGTTATACATTGTATCGAAGCACATCATGGAGATGTACCTTATAATTCTATAGAAGCTATTTTAGTCCAAGTCGCTGATGCTATTTCAAGTGCTAGACCAGGGGCTAGAAGAGAAAGCCTAGAAAATTATGTTAAAAGAATTGAAAAATTAGAACAAATATCAAATTCGTTTGATGGCATTGAAAAAGCATATGCTATACAAGCAGGGCGTGAAATAAGGATAATGGTTAAGCCTGAAGAAATATCAGATGATGATGCTATGTTTTTAGCCAAAGAAATCGCTAAAAAAATTGAACAAGAAGTAGAATATCCTGGGCAAATTAAAGTTAATGTTATTCGTGAATCTCGAAAAATTGAATACGCTAAATAAAAAAACTTGGTTATAAAATTTAATAACCAAGTTTTTTTATACTTTTGTATGTTTTATTATTTCATTTCTAGCCAACTCGTCACATCTATTATTATATTCATTAGTTGAATGTCCTTTGACTTTGTGCCAATTTATATTATGTTCGCTACAATATGTTAAAAGTCTTTGCCATAAATCTACATTTAAAACAGGTTTATTAGCACTTGTTTTCCAATTATTATTTATCCAATTTGATATCCAATCATCTTTAAAAGCATTATAAACGTAAGCAGAATCAGTATAAATATCCACAAAACACTTTTCTTTTAACATTTCTAATGCTGAAATTACTGCTTGTAATTCCATTCTATTGTTTGTCGTATTCTCAGTATAACCTGATATTTCTTTTCTTTTATCATTATAGATTAAAATGGCACCCCATCCCCCAGGGCCTGGATTGTATGAACAAGCACCATCAGTGTATATTGTAATTTTTTTCATATGTTTATTTTATCAAAAAAATATTTTTTTTTCAAATATTTATTGCCGTTTTTACAAATTTTAAAAAGTTTTTTGAAAATATTTTTTCAATATCATTAATGTGATAGCCATTTTGAATAAAAGTATTTTCTAAATTAATAAAGTCATCATAATTTTTAATATCATTTGGTAATTGCGTAGTTCCATAAAAATCACTGCCAATACCTATATTTTCTATTCCAAATTTTTGTGCAATTACATCAATATTTTCAAATATTTTTTGAGAAGTAAAGTTTTTTGAACTTGTATAAAAATCTCTAACAAATGTAATTCCAATAAAACCATTTGAATCTATGATTGCTTTGGTTTGTTCTATGTCTATATTTCGCTTATGTTCATTAAGATTTAAAGATGTATGAGAATTTAAAATTGGGTATTTTGTCAATTTTATTGCCTTCCAAAAGCTTTTTTTATTTAGATGCGCAGTATCTAAAATTATTTTATTATCATTAAAAAATTTAATTATATCAATTCCCTTAGATGATAAACCACCTAATCCTAATGCTCCTCCTCCAAAACGATTGTCATAATTCCAAGTTAATGAACAAGAAAAGGGCGAAAGATTTATAAAATTTTCAATATTAGTCTTATCTATAAAATCCATATTTTCAAATGAAAATATGCATGCTTTGTTAATATTTTTATACTTATTATAATTTAATAATAATTTATTATAATTATTAAAATTTATTTTTTGGTTATTTTCTGTAAAAAAAATAGCATTACATAAAATAATGTTATTTTTTTTAAATTCTTCATTTAATTTATCAAGATTACACAAGTTACTTGTTAGAAAATCATTGTGAGAATCTGCTATAGCAATTTTTGTCATTATTCAATATCTCTCTTATTAAATATTATATATGTCAAAGATAAAAGAATTGCTATAAAAATTCCAGTTATAGTTAAACTAATATAGAAATTTGTGTCAGATTGAATAGGGCAAGAAAAATCTAAACCTAACACATTCCCGTTAGAAGCTATGAAATCTCCACCTAAAAATCTAAATAAATCGACATTAGCAAAAGGCAAATAAGCATAAACTAAACTATTGCCAAATAAATTGCCAAACAAAGCAACAAAAATATAAATGACAACAGAAATTACAACAGCAGCAATATTACTTTTGAAAACTGTTGAAATAAATACTGCTAACGATGTATAAACAACTATTCTAACGAGCAATAGTAACAAAAATATTAAAAACAATTCAAATGCCGACATTACGGAAGTAAATTCTGCGTTAAATGTATAAAGTATTGGTTTGCTATCTACTCCATATAGTCTAGCACCTATTATAAATGTTGTTATTGTACCAATTATTAGGAAAATTATACCTATCAAAAACGTTGCAGTAAGTTTGCCTGTAATAATTTTATGTCGTTTATACGGTCTAATGGCTAATAGTTTCATAGTTCCACTACTAGTTTCACTAGAAATCATACCAGCTCCAATTATTACGCAAAATATAATAATAACAAAGCTTAAAAATTCTAAAGCATAATACATAAAATCATATGCATTTGTTTTTTCATTAGAATTTATATTAGACTGAAAAACATTTGAAAATTGATAATTAAATAAGCTATTTTCAAATAAATATTCATTTTTTGATAAATCTTCTTTTAATTGATATTTATTTGAGTTATTTAACTCTATACTTGTATATTTTTGTAACTCATTATGTGATTTATTTCCAACTATTTCAAGCAGGGTAGTATCATAAACTATATTTTTTAACTGTATAATTGTTAATTTATAATTATCAGCATAAGTTTTCATTTCTTTGATAAATTTATCATTATTATTAAATGCTTCATCTACGCTTGCACTCGTATAAAATTTAAGCATTTCATTACTAATATTATCTAATCTAATATCACACTCATTTATAAAATTATTTTCTAAATTATTGACTGTTTCTAATGAAACCTCAACAGGAATAATTTTATCAAACATTGCATTTAAATCATTAAAATAATTTTGACTTTTGATTGCATTGATAATTCTTTTATGATGCTCAATATCATTTATATCTCCACTTGTAGCAACTTCATTATTTAATTGATTAAGTTTATTTTGTAAATTTTCATTATTGCTTTTTGTAATATAGAACATAACAAATTTTTGATTTAAAGTATTATAAGAATTTATCGCAATACTAATAGATTCTTTTAAATCATTTTTACATTCAATTATGTTATCAATATTACCACCTTCATAAGAATTTACATTTAACTCATAATTATTAAATGAATTTATTATGTTGGTTAGTAACTGGTCTAAATCTTTTTTATATAAGTTGTTATCATCTGTTCCTTTATAATAATTTAAATTGTTTTTTATTTGTGTTAAATCATTATCATAAATAAGTTTATGTTGATTACTATTAAAGTTATTATAAACTTCCACGACAGTATTACCTGAAATATTAGTTAAGTCATACAAATCTTCACGTTCTTTTGGATTAAACATTAAAATTGACATTACTATAGCTAACACAAAAAAGCCTGTCATAATAAAAATAGCAGGGCGAATAAAAATCTTATCTAGTTCTCCACGTGTAATTTTCAAAAAACAATTCATAAAAACACCTTTTTATTTTTTATTTACAATTTCTAAGAATATTTCTTCAAGTGATTTAGTGATGGAGGTTATACCAAAAATAGGTATTTTTTTTGAAATTAAAAAAGCAGTTATATTTGGAATATCTTTTTCTTGTATTTCACAAATCACATTTTGACCAGCAATTTCAACATGATAATTAAATTTAGAAATAATTAATTTACCAACAAAATTTGGATAGCTTACTTTAAAAGCAATTCTGGATTTTTCATTAATTTTATTTTTTAAATTTGCCAAAGATTTTATTTCTTTAAGCTTTCCAAAATTTATTATAGCAATGGTATTACACATTGCTTCCATTTCACTCAAAATATGACTTGAAACGAGTATTGATATTTTCTCTTTCTTTGCTATAGTTTTTAAAAAATTTCTTATTTCAATTATTCCATTAGGGTCAAGACCATTTGTTGGTTCGTCAAGAATTAATATTTTAGGTTTATGCAAAAGGGCTTGTGCAATACCTAATCTTTGTTTCATACCTAAAGAATAAGTTTTAACTTTATCTTTTATTCGACTCTCTAATCCAACTAGTTTTACAATTTCATCAATTCTTTTTTTAGTAATATCTTTATAAAGGTTAGCGTAATATTTCAAGTTTTGATATCCAGACATAAATGAATACATTGTCGGTGTTTCAATTATAGCACCGACATTTCTAATTGCCTTTTCATAATCTTTAGTTATTGAAACACCACAAATAGTTATTTCACCGCTAGTCATTTTACTAAGCCCAGTTATCATTTTAATTAATGTTGTTTTGCCTGCACCATTGGGACCTAATAATCCAAAAATTTCTCCCTCATATATATCAAAAGAAATATTATCTACAGCTAATCTATTCTTATATTGTTTTGTTACATTTTTTATAGTCAAAATTTTATTTGCCAAAATGCACCTCTTATTTAAAATATTATAACATATTAAAATAAAATAGTAAACAATAATAACAAATAATATAAATTTGTTTTAAAAAATAAAAAAATGTTGTATAATATACAATAAGGTGTTTTATGAATAATGAAATAAAAAAATATATATGTGTATTAATGACGCTTACATCATTTGTGATAGCAGTCGTTTCTTTAACTTTAAACTGGGGGCTAAAATGGTGGGTAGCATGGATATGCGCTTTATATTTCATAATTTTAGCCAATTTATTATCAACGTCATTTTTTAAAGAAAAATTTAAAATATATAAGCTTTCAATTACATTATTCGTTTTAGGTATTATTGTTGTTTTAGTATACTACATTTGCTATATAAACGACTGGCTCAAATATTTTGAAGATACTGAAACAATAAAAAATATAATATTAAGTTCTGGGGGATGGGGAATTGTAATATTTTTTTTAATACAGTTCTTTCAAGTAATTTTTGCGCCTATACCAGCAATGGCAACTACTTTAGTTGGTGTAGCAATTTACGGACCATTAGTTGGCTCATTAATTAGTGTAGCCGGAGTTTTATTAGGTAGTTTTTTTGCATTTTTTCTAGGGAGAATTTTTGGTAGAAAAGTAGTAGTATGGATAGCAGGTGAGGAACAAACAAAAAAATATTGCGATTTACTAAACGATAAGGGAAAATTTTTACTAGTTTTAATGTTTTTATTTCCCGTATTTCCAGATGATTTATTGTGTTTGGTGGCAGGTATTACATCAATGTCATTTAGATTTTTCTTTTTTGCTAGTTTAATTACTAGACCTATAGGAATATTTGTAACTGCCTATGTAGGAAGTGGGCAACTAATACCATATAGTGGTTGGGGTCTATATGTCTGGCCAATTTTAATTGTGCTGTTGGTTGTAGCTTTTATTCTTACTTGGAAATATCAAGACAAAATAGAAAAGTACCTTATACAAAAATTTACTTCTAAAAAAGATAAAAAGTAATAAAAATTGTAAATCTAGTGAAATAGTATATTAAAATTTAATTAATTATAAAAAAAGAACGCATTAGAAAAATTATTTAATGTGTTCTTTTTGTTATCTATCTTCGTATGAAAAATTTAATAAATAAAATATTAAACATAGAAAATAATAAAATTATAGCTAAATAATAATATTAAATTTAATTTAGAATAATTTTGCAATCAAAACTACCGGCTAAGCCGGTAGTTTGCACTTGCCCCCTTAGGGCATGTTGCAGCATAATCGTGAACGTTTGGTGAAGTTCCGCCTCTTGCTCGACTTTCACTAACTGCCCCTTAAGGGGCTTTTTTTTATTTGTTCCCTTTTACTGGCTCACCCGTAAACGGGTCTATTATTTCTCGCATTGTTAATTGCTCGTAGTTTATATCTTCGCTTAATTGTTTCCTTATATATTCCTGTATTGCTTTCTTATTCTTCCCAACTGTATCTATGTAATATCCTCTACACCAGAAATGCCTGCTTCCATATTTATATTTTAAATTCGCATATTTTTCGAAAATCATTAAACTACTTTTTCCTTTTAAATATCCCATTATTTGTGCAACACTATACTTCGGTGGTATTTGTAAAAGCATATGCACATGGTCAGGACATGCCTCTGCTTCTATTATCTCCACCCCTTTGTATTGACACAATTTTCTTAACATTATTCCAATGTCTTTTTTAATTTTCCC